>NZ_JAKTNU010000001.1:5506-370231 GCF_022760955.1 Thermus neutrinimicus | reverse complement strand
TGCCCAATCGTCCCCACGTTCACGTGAGGCTTCGTACGGATAAACTCGCCCTTGGCCATCCTCGCTCTCCTTTCCGTATGCGGGGCAGGCCCGCAGGCCCACCCCCTGCATTCCTACTGACCCTTGATGAGCTTTTCCTGCACCTGCTTGGGGACTTCCTGGTAGTGGTCGAAGAACATGACGAAGGAGCCCCGGCCCTGCGTCTTGGAGCGCAGATCAGTGGCGTAGCCGAACATCTCCGCCAGGGGCACATAGGCCCGGATCACCTGGGCGTTACCCCTGGGCTCCATGCCCAGGATCTGGCCCCGGCGGGAGTTCAGGTCGCCGATCACGTCGCCCATGTACTCCTCAGGGGTGGTGACCTCCACCCGCATGATGGGCTCGAGGATCACGGGATCCCCCTTCTGCACCGCCTCCTTGATGGCCATGGAACCCGCGATCTTGAAGGCCATCTCGCTGGAGTCCACCTCGTGGTAGGAGCCGTCGTAGAGGGTAACCTTCACGTCCACCACGGGGAAGCCGATCAGGGGACCCGACTGCATGGCCTCCTCGATGCCCTTCTGCACGGCAGGGATGTACTCCTTGGGGATCACCCCGCCCACGATGGCGTTGACGAACTCAAAGCCCGAGCCTCGAGGCAGGGGCTCGGCCTTGATCTTCACGTGGCCGTACTGGCCGCGGCCACCGGTCTGGCGGATGAACTTGCCCTCCACGTCCACCGGGCGGGTGATGGTTTCCCGGTAGGCCACCTGGGGCTTGCCCACGTTGGCGTCCACCTTGAACTCCCGCTTCAGGCGGTCCACGATGATCTCCAGGTGGAGCTCCCCCATCCCGCTGATGATGGTCTGCCCGGTCTCGGGGTGGGTGGAAACGCGGAAGGTGGGGTCCTCCTCCGCCAGGCGGGCTAAGGCCTGGGAAAGCTTGTCCTGGTCCGCCTTGGTCTTGGGCTCAATGGCCACGTCAATGACGGGTTCGGGGACTTCAATGGACTCCAGGACGACGCGAGGCGCATCCTCACCCACCAAGGTGTCCCCGGTGATGGTTTCCTTAAGGCCCACCACCGCCCCCAGGTCGCCCGCCTTGAGCTCCTCCACCTCCTCCCGGTGGTTGGCGTGCATCCTTAGGAGCCGGGCCACCCGCTCCTTGCGGCCCTTGGTGGTGTTGTACACGTAGGAGCCGGAGGTGAGGGTGCCGGAGTAAACCCGGATGAAGGTGAGGCGGCCAACGTAGGGGTCGGCCATGATCTTGAAGGCCAAGGCCGCCAGGGGACCCTCGGGGTCGGGGTGGATCTCCACCTCGTTCCCCTCGGGCGTGGTGCCCTTGATGGGGGGGATGTCCAAGGGGGAAGGGAGGTAGTCCACCACCGCATCCAGAAGGAGCTGTACACCCTTGTTTTTAAGGGCAGAACCCAGGAACACGGGGGTGATCTGGATGTCAATGGTGCCCTTGCGGATGGCCGCCACCAGCTCCTCCTCGGTGGGCTCCTCGCCCTCGAGGTACTTGAGCATCACGTTTTCGTCGAAGTCGGCGGCCACCTCGATGAGCTTCTCGTGGTACTCCCGGGCCTGGGGCAGGTATTCCTCGGGGATGGGAACCTCGCGGATGTCGGTGCCCAGATCGTTGCCATAGGTGTAGGCCTTCATCCGGAGCACGTCGATGATCCCCGAGAAGGTGTCCTCCCGGCCGATGGGAAGCTGCATCACCACCGGCCTGGCCCCCAGGCGCTCCTGCATGGTGCGGATCACCAGCCAAAGGTCGGCCCCCGTCTTGTCCATCTTGTTGGCAAAGGCAATGCGGGGAACCTTGTACTTCTCCGCCTGGCGCCAAACCGTCTCCGACTGGGGTTCCACCCCCTGGCTGGAGTCGAAGACCACGATGGCCCCGTCCAAGACCCGCATGGAGCGCTCCACCTCGATGGTGAAGTCCACGTGGCCCGGGGTGTCGATGATGTTGATGCGGTGGTCCTTCCAAAAGCAGGTGGTCACGGCGGCGGTGATGGTGATGCCCCGTTCCCGCTCCTGCTCCATGAAGTCCATGGTGGCCGCACCCTCGTGCACCTCACCGATCTTGTGGATCTTGCCGGTGTAGTAGAGGATGCGCTCGGTGGTGGTGGTCTTACCGGCATCGATATGGGCGGCGATGCCGATGTTGCGGAGCCTCTTTAGGTCGTACTCTACCTTAACCGCCATGGCTTACCACCGGTAGTGGGCGTAGGCGCGGTTGGCCTCGGCCATGCGCTCCACGTCCTCTTTCTTCTTTATCGCTCCGCCCTTGCCCTCGGCTGCGTCCATGAGCTCATGGGCGATGCGCACGGCAGCCCCCCGCTCGGAACGCGCATTGGCCGCCTGGACCAGCCAGCGCAGGGCCAAGGACTGCTGCCTTCTGGGGGAGACCTCCATGGGCACCTGGTAGTTGGCCCCACCCACGCGGCGGGAACGCACCTCCATCCGGGGCTTCACGTTCTCCACCGCCTGCTTAAAGACCTTTAAGGGCTCCTGCCCGGTCTTTTCCTGGATGATGCGGCAGGCATCGTAGAAGATGCGGGCGGCCAGGTTCTTCTTGCCATCCCGCATGATCTTGTTGATGAAGGCCGACACCACCACATCCCCGTAGACCAGGTCGGGTTGGAGTTGGCGTACCTCTGCTCTTCTTCTCCGTGCCATAGTTCACCTACTTCTTCTTGGCCGGAGCCGCGCCCTTGGTCTCCTTGGGCTTCTTGGTCCCGTACTTGGAGCGGCTCTTCTTGCGGTCCTTCACCCCTTGGGTGTCGTAGACCCCACGCACGATGTGGTAGCGCACACCCGGCAGGTCCTTCACACGGCCACCCCGGATGAGGACCACGGAGTGCTCCTGCAGGTTGTGCCCCTCGCCAGGGATGTAGGCGGTTACCTCGTACCCCGAGGTAAGGCGCACCTTGGCCACCTTACGCAAGGCGGAGTTGGGCTTCTTGGGGGTTACGGTGCGCACCACGGTGCACACTCCCCGGCGGAAAGGCGACCCCTTCAAGGCCGGAACCTTGCTCTTCTTCTGGACCTTCTCGCGGCCCTTTCTGACCAGCTGGTTGATCGTCGGCAGTGCCACCACTCCCTTCTTCTTGGACTTGCCCCCGTGTTCTCAAGATCCACCCGGGGGAAGGCCCTTCCCCCGACGTTCGCCCACACAGGGCAGCACCCTCAGGACCAGGGGCTGGCCCTGAGGGCCCTCAACTTGACTAGTGTACAGGGCAAGGGGCATTTTGGCAAGCGCGGCAAAGGAAAACCCCGCCAGCCGGCGGGGCTTAAAGGGATGGGCTTGGCCTGGAGCCGGTGGCCGGATTCGAACCGGCGACCTACCGCTTACGAGGCGGTTGCTCTACCGCTGAGCTACACCGGCCCGCCCTAAAGAGTCTAGGGCAGGAGGCTCCTTTTGGCAACTACCTCAGCACCACCCCGGGCTGGACCCTTAGGGCGCGGAAGAGGGGCAAAAGGGCGGAGAGGAAGGTGGCGAAAAGGCTTGCGCCGCTCACCTGAAGGAAGTCGGAAAGGCGCATCTCCACGGGCAGGTGGGTGAGGAAGTAAAGCTCCCCGGGAAGGTCCACCGGGCGGAGGGATAGGTAGAGGCAAAGGAGATAACCCAAGATATTTCCCAAAAGAACCCCACCAAAGCCCAGGAAGGCCCCTTCCAGGGCGAAGACCATCCCCACGGTGAGCTTCGAGGCCCCCATGGCCCGAAGAAGGGCGATCTCCGGGGTCTTCTCCACCACCTTGAGCACCAGGAGGTTGGCCACCCCAAGGGCGGCCACCGCCACGATCAGAAAGATCAGGATGCCCAAAACCCGCTTCTGCAGGGAAAGCTGCTCCAAAAGGGTGCGCTGGGTATCCTGCCAGGCCTGGGGGAAGAAGCGGGTACCCGCCAGTTCCCCACCCAGCTCCTTGGCCCGCCAGGGGTCCTTGAGGCGCACCTGGTACCCTTGAGCCCTTATCCCGGAAAGCCTTTCCACCGTCCTTAGGTCCACAAAGGCGTAGGCGGAATCCAGGAGATAGTTACCGGTACGAAAAGCCCCCAAAACCTTAAGCTCCACCCGCTCCTGGGTGGCGGACATGGCGTAAAGCCTATCCCCCACAAAGGCCCCCAAAGACTGCTGCAGGGCCGAGCCCAGGTAGATACCCCCGGGCTCCAGCCTTAGGCCCAGCTCCGGGTAAAGGGCCTCCCCGCCCTCGCCCAGGCCCACCAGGGTGGCGAAGTCCACCCCCGGGCCCCTGGCGCCCTCCGCCGGGCGGGTTAAAAGGGCCTTAGTGGCGGCAAAGGGGGCGTAGGCCTCCACCCCGGGATGGTCCCGCCCGGGAAAAGGAGGCAGCTCCTCGCTCTGGCTGAAGAGGACCAGGTGGGGGTAGGCCTTCAGGGTAGCCCGCACCAGGCCGCTGACAAAACCGTTGGTGAGGGAGAGGGCGGTGAGGAGGACCGCCACCCCCACCCCTACCCCCAGCAGGGCCAGCCCCGTCTGCAGGGGCCTTCGCCTGAGGTGAGCCAGAGCCAGGAAAAGGGCAAAGCGCACGCCCTTAGGATACGGGCTCTAACGCCTGGGGTACTCCACCACCTCGAGGCTTACCACCCTGCGGCCAAAGCGCAAGGCCGTGGCCCGGTCGGGAAGCCAAACATCCACCTTTTCCCGCATCCTGGGGTGCATCACGTCGGCCACCACAAAGATGCGGTCCCGGAAAAGGTAGTCAAACTGCCCCCGGCCGCGGCCGTACACGGAACCCAGGTCCTTAAGGCGCACCTTGGTGCCGAAGGGCAGGACCTTGAGAAGGTCCGGGCTCACCGCCAGGACCCCCAGGCGGGTGCGCATGCCCGTGGCGGTGATGAAGGGAGTGGAGTCGGTCTCCCGCACGCTGGAGGTGTAGGCGGTGGCCTCGAGGACCATGGTCTTTCGACCCCCCGTCTGGGCCCAGGCCCCGGCAACGGCCAGGGCGGAAAGGAGCACGATCAGCAAACCCCGCATAGCGCCCCTGAGTATGCGGGTCAAACCTGGAGGTTTCTGAGAACCATGAAGGGGGGGCCTCATCCAGGCCGCCCCCTAGCAGAGATGGAATGGTTACAACAACTCAGGAACCCCGCAGGAAAGGGAGAACTTTAGGGTGCTTTGCATTAGAAATTCCTTAAGCCCCTTTACCCCAAGCTAAGCCCCGTCAAAGAAGCCTAGGGGCAGGGGTTGGAGGAGATCTCCAGCCGATAACGGCCGCTATTTTCCTCGTCAAAACCCGCCCGGGCCTGGCCCCTATCCCGCACCACCAGCAGGGTGGTGGGGGAGATGTCGGCGCAGTTCACCACCGGGTCCAGGACCAAGGGGCTCGGGTCTTGGGGCGAGAAGTAGAGGAGGGCCACCAGGTCCAGGGGGCCGGAATAGGTGAAGCGGAGGTAGCCTGTGGCGGTGGAAACGTCGTACCGGTCAAACTCCCCCACGAACTCAATGGCCCCCTGCCGGCTCCCAGAGGCGAAGGCCTCCCCGTTCCCCGCGGGATTGGGGATAAAGGGCTCGGCGTAAAGGGTTACCTGATCCGGGCTTAAGGCGTAGTTTTCCACCCGAAGGTAAAAGACCTGGCCCCCCTGCCCCTTGAAGTTCAGGCGGTACCCGGGGTCAGAGGTGATCTGGGGTCGGAGGGAAAGGGGGGCAAGCTCCTGCCGGGCGGCGAAATAGTGGCGGGCCACGCTCACCGCCTGCACCACTCCCCTATCGTCCAAAAGCACCAGGCGAAGCCGGGCCCTCCCTTGAAGGTCGGCGGAAACCGCGCTCACCCTCACCGCACCGCCCTGGGCAAGGGGGATGCGATAGACCCTCACCCCAGGGCGAAGCTCTCCCCCGCTCTCCTGGGCTTCTGGCAAGGGAGCGATCACCCAACCCCCCACGGGCAACTCCCCGCTCACGGGCGGGGTAGCCTGGAGATTGCAAGCTCCGAGGGCGAGGACCGCCAAGCCCAGAACCACCCCTCTGGTTATCCACCCCATAAAACCTCCCTTTCCCTCAGTATAGCCTGGGAAAGGGGGGAGGGGGCTTAGGTTTCCTTTAGCCTATTCCAGGACCCCCAGGTAGGCGTAAAGGTCGGGCCCCCCGGGGAGGATCTCCACCACAAGCCCCGGGAACCCCCTGGCCACCTCCTCAGCCTTTTCCTTGGAAGCGTTGGGGCCCAGGAATAGGGTGAGGACATCCTTGCCCTCCCCGGCCAGACGGATAAGGCCCTCCAGCACCTCCTCGGGGGTTTCCCCCATGAGGACCAGCCTGCCATCCAAAAGCCCGATGGGCTTATCCTTTAACACCTTGACCCCATCCACCTCGGCGTCCCGGCTGGCCCAGGTGACCTCGAGGGTCACCGCCCCCTTCATGGCCTCCTCCATCTCGGGCAAAAGCTCCTCCACCTCCCCCTCGGGCAGGTAGCGCACCGCCGCCGCTAGGCCCTGGCCCAGGGTGCGGGTTTGGAGCACGTGCACCTCTTTGCCCAGCCCCTTGGCCAGCTCCGCCGCCTTCTCCGCTGCCAGGAAGACGTTGGGGTTGTTGGGGAGGAGGATCACCCTGGGGCTCGCCACGCTCCTGATGGCGGCCAGCAGGTCCTCCACGCTGGGGTTTTGCGTCTGCCCTCCCGCCACCACCCGGGCCCCCAGGCTGCGGAAGGCCCGGGTGGGGCCGTGCCCCAGGGCCACCGCCACCAGGCCCGTGGGAGGGGGAGCCTCCTCCCCCGCTCCCACCATGGCCAGGATCTCCGTGTGCTGCTCGGTCATGTCCTCCACCTTGGTGCGCACCATGCGGCCAAAGCGGGCCACGGTGGCCAGGAGGCCATCGGGGTCGTCGGTGTGGATGTGCCCCTTCACATACCCCTCGGCCCCCACCACCAAGAGGGAGTCCCCAAAAGGCGCCACTGCCTCCCGGATCCTCTCAATGGGGACCTCCACCCCCTCCATGAGGAACTCCGTGCAGTAGCCAAACTCCTCGGTGGCGAAGGCGGTCTGGGCGTAGCGTTCCACCTTGGGGGGCTCGGGCAGGGGCAGCCCCAGGAGGTATCCCCGGATGCCCTCCAAAAAGCGCACATACCCCGCACCCCCGGCGTCCACCACCCCCGCTTGCTTCAGCACGGGAAGGAGGTCCGGGGTCCTCTCCAGGGCCTTTTGGGCAGCCCTAAGGGCATTTTCCAGGGTCTCCTCGAGGGTCTCCCCCTGGCCTCCCTCCCCAGCCGCCCGGGCCACGGTGAGGATGGTGCCCTCCACCGGCTTCATCACCGCCTTGTACCCGGTTTCCGCCCCCAGGCGCAGGGCCTCGGCCAGGGTGGAGGCATCCAGCCGCTCCCTCTTGCGCAGGGCCTCGCTGAAGCCCTTCAGGATCTGGGAAAGGATCACCCCGCTGTTCCCCCGGGCCCCCAAAAGGCTCCCGTAGGCGATGGCCCAGGCCACCTCCGGCATCCTGGAGGTGTCGGCCAGATCCAGCTCCCGCCGGGCGGACTGGAGGGTGAGGTGCATGTTGGTACCCGTGTCCCCGTCGGGGACGGGGTAGACGTTGAGGGCGTTGATCTCCTCCACAAACACGGAAAACCAGTCGGTGGCGTAGCGGAAGGCCTCGGCCACCTCCCCGGGGCTAAGGCTAGCCACGCCCCACCCCCACCACGTGCACCCGCACCTGGGAAAGCTCCACCCCCGCGAGCTTTTTGGCGGCAAAGGCCACCCGCTCCGCCAGGGACTCCACCACCGTGGGGATGCGGGTTCCCACCGCCACCACCACGTAGAGGTCCACGGCGTACTTGCCGGGGCTGGCCGGGTCCTGGCGCACCACCACGCCCTCGCTGGCCTCCTGCCGCCCCAGAATGCGCACCACCTGGTCCTTCAGCCCTGCCGGGGCCATCCCCACCACCCCCGGCACCTCATGGGCCGCCAGGGCCAACAAGGAGGCCAAGGCCCCCTCGGTCACCGTTACCCGTCCCTGCATCCTACCTCCTTAGGGCCTCCTCTGGGGGAGTATAGGGTAGGCCAAAGGCCTCCGCCACCCCGGGGTGGGTGAGGAGCCCCTTGTGGGTGTTCAAGCCCTTGAGAAGGGCACCATCCTCCAAGAGGGCCTCTAGGCCCTTCTCCGCCAGCTTCAAGACGTAGGGCAGGGTCTGGTTGGTGAGGGCAAAGGTGCTGGTCCTGGGCACCGCTCCCGGCATGTTGGCCACCCCATAGTGCACCACCCCCTCCACCACGTAAGTGGGCTCGGCGTGGGTGGTGGGGCGGATGGTTTCCACGCATCCCCCTTGGTCCACGGCCACATCCACGATCACCGAGCCCTCCTTCATGAGGGGAAGCATATCCCGGGTAACCAGCTTGGGGGCCTTGGCCCCCGGCACCAAAACCGCCCCAATGAGTAGGTCGGCGTGCTGGATACTCTTCTTGATGTTGGCCTCGGTGGCGGTGAGGGTGACCACCCTGCCCGCGAAGATATCATCCAGGTACTGGAGGCGCCTGTGGTTCACATCCAGGATGGTCACCTGGGCTCCCATGCCCAAGGCGATCTTGGCGGCGTTGGTGCCCACGGTGCCACCCCCCAGGATGACCACGCTGGCCGGGGCTACCCCGGGAACCCCGCCCAGAAGAACCCCCCGGCCCCCATGGGGCTTCTCCAGGAACTGAGCCCCCACCTGGGGGGCCATGCGCCCCGCCACCTCGCTCATGGGAACCAGGAGGGGCAAGGAACCATCGGGAAGTTGCACGGTTTCATAGGCGATACCCGTGACCCCGCTTTGCAGCATGGCCTCCGTGAGGGTACGATCCGCAGCCAGGTGCAAGTAGGTGAAGAGGATAAGCCCGGGGCGCAAAAAGGGGTACTCATCGGGAAGGGGTTCCTTTACCTTTACCACTATCTCCGCCCCCCAGGCCTCTTCCCGGCTCACCAGCTCGGCCCCCGCCCGCTCGTACTCGGCGTCGGATAGGCCGGAACCCACACCCGCACCCCGCTCCACCAAAACGGTATGTCCCCTTTTGACCAGGCTCTCCACCCCACCCGGGGTCATGGCCACGCGGTTCTCCAGGGTCTTGATCTCCTTGGGTACGCCGATCACCATACTACGCCTCCTTTACGAAGACACGCCTTATCTTGAGCTTGAAGCCGTCACCCTCAGCGATGGCCAGAAGCCTTCTTCGGGAATCCACCAAGGCCACATACCCCAAGGCGGGGATGGGCAAGGGAACCCCCTCCAGCACGCGCCGGGCCTCGGTGTGGGATAGCTCCACCACGGGAAAGGGCAGGACATCGGTTTCGGGGATGGCCTTTTCCGGGGAGAGTTCGGAAAGCTTCACCGCCCGCTCCAGCCCCACCTTGCCGATGCGGGTGCGCACGAGCCCGGAAAGGAAGGCCTTGGTCTTGAGCCTTTCCCCCAGGTCCCGGGCAAAGGCCCGCACATAGGTGCCCGGGCCCACCACCAGGCGGATCACCGCCGTGGGGTAGGGGCCCAAGGGCCTGGGAAGCTCCACCTTGCGCCCGCCCTTTTCCGCAAGCCGCCAGCCCTTGGCCGAGGGAGCGATGGGATGGGGTATGGGCTCGGGATCCAAGGCGAGGAGCTCCACCTCCAGGTACCTCACCGGCCTTGGGCCAAGCTCCAAGGGCTTCCCCTCCCGAGCGGCCTCGTAGGCCCTTTTCCCCCCCACCTTGATGGCGGAATACAGGGGGGGCACCTGCTCCCTAAGCCTCAAAAAGGAAGGGAGAACGCTTTCCAAGTCCTTGCGGTCAAAGCGCACCGGCGCTTCCTCGCTCACCGGCCCTTCCGCATCCAAGGTGGGGGTGGTGGCCCCGAAGGAAACCCAGGCGATGTACTCCTTGTCCTCCCCCGAGAGGAAGGGGACCAGCTTGGTGCTCTCCTCGGAAACCAAAAGGAGGAGGCCTGTGGCCAAGGGGTCCAGGGTTCCGGTATGCCCCACCCGGCGGGTAGAGAGAAGGCGCCTCGCCTCCTCCACCGCATCGTGGGAGGTGAGGTGGAGGGGCTTGTCCACCGCATAGAGGGCCATGCCTAAGGGATTGTATCACCACCCGGCAGGGGGAAGAATGGAGGCATGGACCTGGAAGCCCGTTACCCCAGCCTCGCCTTCGCCTGGCCCCGGCCCGGGGTGCTGGAGATCGCCTTGGGGGGGGAAAAACTCAACGCCCTGGGCCCCGAGGCCCACCGGGATTTGGCCCGGGTCTTTCGGGAGCTGAGGGAACTCGAGGAGGTCAAGGCCGTGCTTTTAAGGGGCCAGGGCGGGGTCTTCTCCGCGGGGGGTTCCTTTGCCCTGATCGAGGAGATGCGCTCCTCCCACCGGGCCCTGATGCGGGTCTTTTGGGAGGCAAGGGAGCTGGTGCTCGGGCCCATGGACTTCCCCAGGCCGGTGGTGGCCGCGGTGGAGGGGGTGGCGGTGGGAGCGGGGCTGGCCTTGGCCCTGGCCAGCGACGTGGTGGTGGCGGGCAAGCGGGCCAGGCTTCTGGACGGACACCTCAGGCTGGGGGTGGCGGCCGGGGACCATGCCGTCCTCCTGTGGCCCCTCCTGGTGGGCATGGCCAAGGCCAAGTACCACCTTCTCCTGGGCGAACCCCTCACCGGGGAGGAGGCGGAGCGGCTGGGCCTGGTGGCCTTGGCGGTGGAGGACGAGAGGGTGTACGAAAAGGCCCTCGAGGTGGCCACGCGCCTGGCCGAAGGCCCCAAGGAGGCCCTAAGCCTCACCAAGCACGCCCTGAACAGCTGGTTCCGCACCTTCGTGCCCCACTTTGAGGTGTCCTTGGCCCTGGAGTTTTTGGGGTTCCAGGGGGAAGAGCTGGAAGAGGGCTTAAGGGCGCTTAAGGAAAAGCGGAAACCCCAGTTCTAGCCATGGAGAAACCCTTGCGCCTGCAAGCCTTCCTGGCCCGCACGGGCGTGGGAAGCCGCAGGAAGGCAGAGGAGCTGATCCGCCAGGGCCGGGTGCGGGTGAACGGGAGGGTGGCCGTCTTGGGGCAAAGGGTGAACCCCGGGGATGTGGTGGAGGTGGACGGGAAGCCGGTGGAACCCCCCCGGGAAAGGATCGTCCTGGCCCTCCACAAGCCCAGGGGCTACACCACCACCCGCCACGACCCCCACGCCCAAAAGACGGTCTTCCACCTCTTGCCCGATATCCCCGGCCTCCACCCCATAGGCCGGCTGGACCGGGACTCGGAAGGGCTCCTCCTCCTCACCAACGACGGCCACCTGACCCTCCGCCTCACCCACCCCCGTTACGGGGTCAAGAAGGTCTACCGGGTCTACACGGAACGGGGCACCCTCCCCCCGGCCATCTGCCAGCGGCTTGTAGAGGGAGTGGACCTCGAGGACGGCCCGGCCCGGGCCCTGGCTTGCCGTCCCGCCCCGGGCGGCGCCCTCCTCACCCTGGCGGAAGGCCGGAAGCGGGAGGTGCGCAGGATGCTAAAGGCCGTGGGCTACCCGGTAAATAGGCTCATTAGGCTCCAGGTGGGCCCCATCCGCCTGGGCCACCTGCCCCCGGGAAGGTGGCGGCAGCTTTCGCAGGAGGAGGTGGAATCCCTGTTGCGGGAAACCCCTGTAGAATAAGGGCCATGTTCACCGCGGGGAACGGACCCGTGCAGATCCCAGCCGAAGCCCTGGCGAAGCGGGTAAGGGAGCTGGGCGCCCAAATCGCCCAGGACTACCAGGGGAAGACCCCCCACCTCATCTGCGTGCTGAACGGGGCCTTCATCTTCATGGCCGACCTGGTGAGGGCCATCCCCCTGCCCCTCACCCTGGACTTCATCTCCATCAGCTCCTACGGGAACGCCTACCGCTCCTCCGGCGAGGTGGAGCTTTTGAAGGACCTCCGCCTGCCCATCCACGGCCGGGATGTGATCGTGGTAGAGGACATCGTGGACACCGGGCTCACCCTCTCCTACCTCCTGGATTACCTCGAGGCCCGCAAGCCCGCCTCGGTACGGGTGGCCGCCCTCCTCTCCAAGCCCAGCCGGCGCCAGGTGGAGGTGCCCATCCACTACCTGGGATTATCGAGGACGCCTACGTCTACGGCTACGGCCTGGACCGGGCCCAGTTTGACCGCAATCTGCCCTTCATCACCTCTATCCGCCCGGAGGAAGAATGAGGTACCTGGACCTGATCGCTGTTCTCTTCGCCGTCGTTCTCTTGGTCTCCAATGTGGCCTCCACCAAGCTGGTGGTGTTGGGGCCCCTCACCTTTGACGGGGGTACCCTGCTTTTCCCCTTGGCCTACATCTTCGGGGACGTGCTCACCGAGGTCTACGGCTATCGGCGTAGCCGCCGGGTTATTTGGCTTGGCTTTTTCGCCCTCCTCCTGGCCACCCTCACCTTCCAGGGGGTAGCCGCCCTCCCCGCTCCAGGGGATGGGGAAAGCCAACGCTTCGCCCAAGCCTTTGGCCTCCTTCTGGGCCTCACCCCCAGGATCGTTTTGGGAAGCCTCCTGGCCTACCTCGTGGGGGAGTTCGCCAACGCCTATGTCCTGGCCAAGCTTAAGGTGAAGACGGAAGGACGCTTCTTCTGGCTGAGGGCCCTCACCTCCACCCTGGTGGGCCAGGGGCTGGACACGGGCATCTTCCTCCTGGTGGCCTTCTACGGGGTCTTCCCCAAGGAGGTGCTTTGGGCGGTCTTCCTCTCCAACTACGCCTTCAAGGTGGGGGTGGAGGCCCTCATGCTCCCCATCACCTACAAGGCGGTGGGCTTCCTTAAGCGGGCGGAGGGGCTTGACGTCTACGACCGGGACACGGACTTCAATCCCTTCCGCTTGGCGTAAGCTTTAAGGGGATGCCGGGAGTCGCCATCATAGGAGCCCAGTGGGGGGACGAGGGAAAGGGCAAGGTGGTGGATGCCCTTGCCCAGGAGGCCGATTACGTGATCCGCTACCAAGGGGGGGCCAACGCCGGCCACACGGTGGTGGCGGAGGGCCGGGTCTTCAAGCTGAACCTTCTGCCCTCGGGGGTCATCCACCCCCACGCGGTGAACATCCTGGGGGACGGGATGGTCATAGACCCCTTCCGCTTCCAGGAGGAGCTTGTAGCCCTGAGAAAAGAGGGTTTCCATCCCCAGGTGCTGGTTTCAGAACGGGCCCACCTGGTGCTTCCCCACCACAAGCACGTGGAGAGCCGCCACAACTTCGTGGGCACCACCGGCCGGGGCATCGGCCCCGCCTACTCCGACCGGGCCAGGAGGGTGGGGATCCGGGCTGGGGACCTCCTAAAGGAGGAGGTGTTGAGGGAGCGGGTCCGCCGCCTCCTCTTGGAAAAGCCCAACTCCACCCGGGAAGCGGGCTGGGACACGGAGGAGAAGGCCCTGGCCGACCTCTATCGGATGCGGGAGATCCTGGCCCCCTTTGTGGCGGACACGGGAAGCCTATTGCGGGAGGCCCTGAAGCGGGGCAAGCGCCTCCTCTTTGAGGGGGCTCAGGCCACCCTTTTGGACCTCAACTACGGCACCTACCCTTACGTGACCAGCTCCCACCCCACGGTGGGAGGCATCCTGGTGGGCACAGGGCTAAACCACAAGGCCATCACCAAGGTCTACGGGGTGGCCAAGGCCTACGCCACCCGGGTGGGGGAGGGTCCTTTCCCCACGGAGCTGGGCGGGGACCTGGCCCATCACCTAAGGGAAAGGGGCGGGGAGTACGGGACCACCACGGGCAGGCCCCGGCGGGTGGGCTGGCTGGACCTGGTGGCCCTCAAGTATGCCTGCGAGGTAAACGGCTTTGACGGTCTAGCCATCACCAAGCTGGATGTGCTCTCCGGGCTGGACAGGATCAGGGTGGCGGTGGAATACCTGGACGGGGCCCGGCCCGGGGAGGCCAGCCCCGAGGCGGTGCGCTACCTGGACCTCGAGGGCTGGGGGGACCTCTCTGGGGTGCGAAGCCGGGAGGAACTTCCCGCCTCCTTAAGGCGCTACCTGGAGCTCATAGAGGAATACACCGGGGTGCCCGTGGTCCTCTTCTCCACCAGCCCCAGGCGGGAGGACACCTTCGGGGCGGTGAGCTGGGTCTAAGGCCACCCAACCTAGGCTTGGCCGTTTGGGCTATCGCCAAGCCGAGGGGCCACACCCTTCGCGCCTGGGCGCATCAACCCTGCAGGAAGGCCACGTACCGCTCCAAAAGCCCGTAGGCCTCCCCGGAGGCCAGGACCTCCTGGGCCAGGCGCACCCCCTCCCGCAAGCTGGCCACCTTCCCCGCCGCGTAGAAGCCCGCCCCCGCCGCCAGGGCCACCCCTTGGGCATGAGGGCCCCTCTCCTCCCCCTTTAGGATCCTTATGGCCAGATGGGCGTTCTCCTCCGGGGAGCCACCCCTTAGGGCCTCGAGGGGGAAAGGCTCCAGCCCCACCTCCTCAGGGGCGAGGGTATAAGCCCCTTTTCCCACCTCCACCACCTGGTTTTCCCCCAGGATGAGCTCGTCCGCCCCCTGGCCGTGGACCACCAACCCCTTGGCCCCCAGGTGGCCCAGGGCCTCGGCCATGGGGAAAAGCCACCGCGGGCTAAAAACCCCGAGCACGTACCGGTCCGCCCCCGCAGGGTTGGTGAGGGGGCCCAGCAGGTTGAACACGGTGCGGATGCCCAGCTCGGCCCTCACGGGGGCCACGTGGCGCATGGCGGGGTGGAAGAGGCGGGCAAAGAGAAAGCCAAAGCCCAGCTCCTCAATGGCCTCGCCCACCCGCTCCGGGGGGGCCTCCAGGTTGACCCCTAGGGCCTCGAGGAGGTCCGCCGAGCCCGCCTTGGAGCTTGCCGCCCGGTTCCCATGCTTGGCCACCGCCACCCCTCCCGCCGCCGCCACCAGGGCCCCTAGGGTGGAGAGGTTCAATAGCCCCTGGTGGTCCCCCCCGGTGCCCACGATGTCCAGAAGGGGCCTGCGGCTTACGGGGATACGCCGGGCTGCTTCCCGCATGGCCCGGGCCATGGCGGCGATCTCCGAAGGGGTCTCCCCCCTCAGGGCCATGGCGGTGAGCACCCCCGCCACCTTCACCGGGGAAAGCTCCCCGGCCATCATGGCCCCCATGAGGCCATGGGCCTCCTCCTCGGTGAGCACCTCGCCCAAAAGCGCCTTCTTCACGGCCTCCATGGATCCTCCAAAAAGTTCTTAAGGATGATCTTACCCGCTTCCGTGAGATAGCTTTCCGGGTGGAACTGCACCCCGTGGGTGGGATACTGGCGGTGGCGAAAGCCCATCACCGTCCTCTTCCCCACCTCCCCCCTAGCCAACCTAGCCCCTTCGGGGCCCTTATCCCCCCTAGCCAACCTAGCCCCTTCGGGGCCCTTTTCCTCCACCCAGGCGTTCACCAAGAGCTCCTCCGGCACCTCCTCCACCACCAGGGAGTGGTAGCGGGTGGCGGGGAAGGGGTTGGGAAGACCCCGGAAGAGGCCCGTGCCGTCGTGGTGGATCTCGCTCACCTTGCCGTGCATGATCACCGGGGCCGGCACCACCTTGCCCCCGAAGGCCATGCCGATGGCCTGGTGCCCCAGGCAGACCCCCAGGATGGGATAGCGGGGGGCGTAGCGGCTGATCAAGGGCAGGGAAAGACCCGCCTCCAAGGGGGTGCAAGGACCCGGGCTGATGAGGATGCGGTCGGGATCCAGGGCCTCCACGTCCTCGAGGGCAAACTGGTCGTTCCGCCAGACCACGGGGCGTGCCCCAAGCTCTCCCAGGTACTGCACCAGGTTGTAGGTGAAGCTATCGTAGTTGTCCACCACCAAAACCCTCATAGCCCCTCCTCCGCCATCTCCACCGCCTTCAAAAGGGCCTTCGCCTTGTTCCAGCACTCCTCGTACTCCCTTTCCGGCACCGAGTCCGCCACGATGCCCGCCCCCGCCTGCACGTGCATCCACCCGCCCCCGATCACGAAGGTGCGCAGGGTCAAGGCCACGTCCATAGCCCCGTCGTAGGCCAGGTACCCGAAGCTTCCCCCATAGGGCCCCCGGCGGTGCGGCTCCAGCTCCTCGATGATCTCCATGGCCCGGATCTTGGGGGCTCCCGAAACCGTACCCATGGGGAGGACGCTGGCTAAGGCATCCAAGGGGGTCTTCCCCTCCGCCAACAGCCCTTCCACCGTGGACACCAGGTGCATCACGTGGGAGTAGTACTCCACGTGCATGGGCTCCAGGACCCGCACCGTGCCGAAGGCGGAAACCCGGCCGATGTCGTTGCGGGAGAGGTCCAGGAGCATCACGTGCTCGGCCCTTTCCTTCTCGTCCTTTAGCAGCTCCTCTGAAAGCCTTCTATCCTCCTCCTCGTCCTTCCCCCGGGGCCGGGTGCCGGCGATGGGCCTGGTGACCACCCTGCGGCCATCGGAACGGAGAAGGCTTTCGGGGCTCGCCGAGACCAAGACCACCTCCCCCAGGTCCAGGTAGCCCATGTACGGGCTTGGGTTCACGCTCCTAAGGGCCCGGTAAAGGGCAAAGGGGTGCACGGTAAGGGGGGAGGAAAGCCGTAAGGAGAGGACCACCTGGAAGATATCCCCGGCGCGGATGTACTCCAAAGCCCTTTCCACCGCCCTTAGGTACTCCTCCCGGCTCATGTCGGGCTCAAAGCGGGCCCTTCCCCCCGGCCGCTCCCCGGGCACGCCGGGAAGCGGGCCTTTCAGTTTCCTTTCCGCCCATTGGAGGCGGACCTCGGCCTCCTCGAGGTCCCACCCCGGGGCCACCAGGTGCAGGAGGTTTTTCAGGTGGTCAAAGACCGCCACCACCTCGGGCTCCACGAAGAGGAGGTCGGGGAGGCCCAGGTCGTCGGGCTTGAGGGAGGGAAGGCGCTCGTAGTAGCGGACGAGGTCGTAGGCGGCGTACCCCACCACCCCCCCGAAGAAGGGGGGCAGGTCGGGGTGGCGCTCTAAAGGAGCATGAACCGCCTCGTAGAGGGTGCGCAAGGGGTCTTGGGTCTCCACCCGTTCCCCGTCCACCGTGAAGACCCCGTCCTTCAGGCGGAAGGTGCGCCTCGCCCCCACCCCGATGATGGAGAAGCGGCTTTGCCTTCCCCGCTCCACCGACTCCAGAAGAAAGCTCACCGGGGCCTTCTCGGAGAGCTTCAGGTAAGCGGTCACAGGGGTTTCCAGGTCCGCCAAGAGGGTTTTGCGAAAAGGCCTTATGGTCTCCATGCCCCTCCTTGCAAAAACCCCGGGGCCTAGCCCCGGGGAAACACGCCCACCCGCCCCCCGGGACCTAGCCGGGCCACCAAAGGGCGGGAAGCGGGCTCATGTTCCCAGGATAGCCCAAGCCTCCCCTGGCGTCCAGGGGGAGCCGGGCATCAAGGCGGCATCAGAACCTCTCGGCCACCGTCTTCATCTGCAGGAAGTGGAGAAGGTAGTCGGGCCCCCCGGCCTTGGTGTCGGTGCCGGAAAGGTTGAAGCCGCCGAAGGGCTGGACGCCCACCAAGGCCCCGGTGATCTTGCGGTTGAAGTACAGGTTCCCCACGTGGAACTCCCGCCGGGCCCGCTCCAGGTGCTCCCGCTTGCGGGAGTAAACCCCACCCGTGAGGCCATAGACGGTGTTGTTGGCCACCTCGAGGGCCTCCCCGAAGTCCTTCACCCGGATCACGGAAAGCACGGGGCCGAAGATCTCCTCCTGGGCGATCCTGGCCGTGGGGGGTACCTCGGTGAAGATGGTGGGGGCGATGAAGTAGCCCTCCCCTTCCAGGCGCTCCCCCCCGAGGACCAGCTGGCCTTCCCCCTTGCCGATCTCGATGTAGGAAAGGACCTTTTTCTCCTGGGCCCGGCTGGCCACGGGGCCCAGGTCGGGGTTCTCCTCGGCGGGGCCCACCACCAGGCCCTCGGCCCGCCGCAAGACCCTTTCCATCAAGGGTTCAAAGGCCTTCTCCGTGACGATGAGCCGGCTTGCCGCCGAGCACTTCTGCCCCTGGAAGCCGTAGGCGGAGATGAGGATGCCCTCCGTGGCCGCATCAAAGTCCGCGGTCTCATCCACGATGATGGCGTCCTTCCCGCCCAGCTCCAGGAAGACCCGCTTGATCCACCGCTGGCCCGGGGCCAGCCTGGCCGCCCTCTCGTGGATCCCAAGCCCCACCTCGAGGCTCCCAGTGAAGTTGATGAACCGGGTCCTGGGATGCTCCACCAGGTAGGCTCCCACCTCGCTGCCCTTGCCGGGCAGGAAGTTCACCACCCCCGGAGGGAAGCCCGCCTCGTGAAGGATCTCAAAGACCTTGGCGGCGATGACCACCGTGTCCTCCGCGGGCTTGGCCACCACGGTGTTCCCCACCGCCACGGGCCCAGCCAGCATCCCGGTGAAGATGGCGATGGGAAAGTTCCAGGGGGCGATGACCACCCCAGCCCCCAAGGGAATGTAAAAGCTTTCGTTATCCTCCCCGGGGTAGGGCACCACCTCCACGGAGGGGTACTTGTACTTGAGGGCCTGGTGGGCATAGTACTCCAGGAAGTCGATGGCCTCGGCCACCTCGGCGCTGGCCTCGAGCCAGTTCTTGCCGATCTCGTAGACCAAGGTGGCCTCCAGCTCCCGCCGCCTCCTTTTCATGAGGGCGGCCGCCTTCAGGAGGAGGCGGCTGCGGTCCTCTTGGGGCCAGTCCTTCCAGGTCCTAAAGGCCCTCCAGGCGGCCTCCAGGGCGGCTTCCGCCTCGGAAGGCCCCGCCTTGGCGGTGCTCCCCACCACCTCGCTGGGGGCCGAGGGGTTTAGGGACTGGATCTTCTCCTGGGTATCCACCCAGGCCCCATCGATGTAGAGGCCATAGTGGCGGCCGAACTCGGCCCTGACCCGCCTTAAGGCCTCCCGCATCTCCCGCTTGGCCTCCTCCGTCTGGAAGGTCTCTATGGGCTGGTTGCGGAAAGGTTCCACCGTCATGCCGTACCTCCTTTAGCCCCCTAAGAGGCTTCTCAGCACCAAAAACAGGTTTTCTGGCCGTTCCGCGATGCGCCGGCTTAGGTAGGGGTACCAGTGGGTGCCGTAGGGCACGTAGGCCCGCACGGTGTACCCCTCCTGGGCCAGGCGCCTTTGCTCCTCGGGGCGCACCCCAAAGAGGAGCTGGAACTCAAAGCGGTCCTTGGGGATGCCCATGGCCTCCGTGTAGCGCTTCACCTCGGCGATGAGCCGGGGATCGTGGGTGGCAAAGGCCACGTAAAGCCCCTCCTTCAGGGAAAGCTTCCCCAGGTGCAAGAACTCGGCGTCTATAAGGCGCTTATCCTGGAAGGCCACCTCCTTGGGCTCCCGGTAGGCCCCCTTCACCAGACGCAGGTTGGGCCGGTAGGGCAAGAGCTCCCAGAAATCCTTTTCCGTGCGGAACAGGTAGCTTTGCAAAACCACCCCCACCCCGCTGAAGCCCTCCTCCCGCAAGGCCTTGTAGAGGCGCAAGGTGGCCTCCACCCGGGGGGAGTCCTCCATGTCGATGCGGATGAAGACTCCCTTGGGCTCCGCCTCCTCGAGGATTCCCCGAAGAAGCTCCAGGGCCAGGGCCTCGGAAAGGTCCAGCCCAAGCTGGGTAAGCTTTAAGGACACGTACTTGGGCCAGGGGCGCCCGGCCACCGCCCGGATGAGCTCCAGGATCCCCTTCTGGAAAGCGCGGGCCTCCTCCTCGCTCCTCACCATTTCGCCCAGGAGGTCCAAGATGGCGTGGACCCCCTGGGCCTCGAGCCTTTCCGCTGCCAAAAGGGCTTCCTCCAGGGTCTCCCCCGCCACGTAGCGCCGCACCAGGCTTCTGGCCCGGGTCTTGATGAGGGCCTCCACCGCGGGGTTTCCCGCCACGGAGAGCACCGCCTGACGGTAGAACAAATCCAGATTCATACCCCTCCTTTCCTAAGCCTGGCCACCACCAGGTCGCGGAAGCGGTACACGTGGGCCTCCACCGCCCCTTTGGCCCCTTGGGGGTCCCGCCTCTTTAGGGCCTCGAGGATAGCCTGGTGCTCCCTGCGGGTGGCCTCCTCTTGGGACAGGGTGGGCAGGGCGCTCCGGGCCAGGGCTAGGCTGGAAAGGAGGTCCTCGTAGAGGCGGTAAAGGGTCTTGTTCCCGGAAAGCCGCACCAGGGCCCGGTGGAACTCCAGGTCCCGGCGCATCTGCTCGGGGTAGTCCTCAGGAGGGGCTTCGTCGATGGCCCTAAGGTGGGCCTCGAGGTCAGCAAGCTCCCAAGGGGTGGCCCTAAGGGCCGCCTCCCGGGCCGCCTCCCCCTCCAGAAGGGCCCGCACCCCGTAGACCTCCTCCACCTCCTCCGGGCTGAAGATCCGCACCCTGGCCCCCCGGCCCGGCACCAGCTCCACCAGGCCCTCCTCGGCAAGGCGCATGAGGGCTTCCCGCACGGGGGTGCGGGAAACCCCGAGCTCCTGGGCTAAGAGGGGCTCGGAAAGCCTTTCCCCCGGGGCAAACCTTCCGGAGAGGAGCAGGTCTTTGAGGTGCCGGTACACGGCCTCCCGCACCTGGTTGGGCCGGCGGAAGCCTAACGTCTGCATCCTGTATACAGGATGGGCCACCGTCGGCGGAAAGTCAAGCCATCCCCCCGTAGGGACCTTCCAAAGCCGCCTCTCAACCCCTTCCTCCTCCGCCCTGCCCCGTTGCCAGGTAAAAGCCCTTGAGCCACCCCCCAAGCCGCTTCCACCAGGGCCCAAACTGGGCCTCGTAGGAACGGGCCGCCTCCAGAGGAGCAGGTTCTACTCCCAGCTCCAGGGCCAGAAAGTAGCGGTGGTCCATCACCCACAGGTAGAGATCGGCCTCGGTTCGGCCAGAGAAGTCCTTCAACAGACCCAGCTGGCGGATGGCCTCTACCGTGGGTCGGTAAAGGTTCCGGTACCAGTCCTTCACCGCTTCCTCCCAAGGAACCTCTCGCCCCTCCTCCAAACCCTTGAAGTATCGCCGAGTGGCGATGTGGTCTAGAAGAAGGTCGTAGCGGCCCAGAGTGGTAAAGCGGATTTCGAAGAACTCCTCCGGGGGAATGAGCTCCTTTAGGCGTGTTTTTATCAGGAAATCGGCATACTCGGCCTTGAGGATAAGGTCTTTCACAGTATCCCCAGGTTCCACCGGCACCGGTACCCCCAGGGCGATCACGTAAGCATCGATGAACTTCTGGCCCGTGGCCTTGGCCAAGGCCACCCGGTGGTGGCCGTCCTTGACGAAGTAGGCTTCCCCCACCTGGTACACCTCAATAGGGGGAAACTCCACCCCTGAAAGCTGGAGCGCCCTAAGGCGCTTCCAGCGCTCCAGGGTGTGGGGGGTTCGCGGAAGGAAGTGGCGGTGGAAATCCTCGTAGCGGTCCACCGAACCCACCACCCTATCCACCTGGATGGATCGAAGCCCAAGGTGATGCTCCTCCCTGGGCCGCAGGGCCAGGGCCTTGTGGAAGGGGAGGAGGGTGTCGGGTTCCCCTTTAAACCGGTGAACCAGCTCCAGAAGCCTGGCCCGCCGCTCCAGGCGCTCCGCCTCGTATTCCACCTGCCAGGATTCCCTCGGTATGGATCGGTCCACGGTCATGGAAGCGCTCCCACCTCCCTACTTAGGTTAGTCCCTCGGGGTCAGGAGAAGGTAAGAGACACCCGGAAGTCCCGGTGCAGCTTGCCAGGAACCCGCCCCCGGGGTTAGATAGGGTCATGAGCCTGTCCTTGCGTGCCCGCGTGGAAAGCGAGCTGGAAAGGTTAAGGCAGGAGGGGTTGTACATACGCCCCAGGGTCCTCGAGGCTCCCCAGGAACCCGTAACCCGGGTGGAGGGACGGGAGGTGGTGAACCTGGCCTCCAACAACTACCTGGGCTTTGCCAACCACCCCTACCTGAAGGAGAAAGCCCGCCAGTACCTGGAGCGGTGGGGGGCGGGAAGTGGAGCCGTGCGCACCATTGCCGGCACCTTCACCTACCACCTGGAGCTGGAAGAGGCCCTGGCCCGCTTCAAGGGCACGGAAAGCGCCTTGGTCCTGCAGTCGGGTTTCACCGCCAACCAGGGGGTTCTGGGCGCCTTGCTCCAGGAGGGGGACCTGGTCTTCTCCGACGAGCTGAACCACGCCAGCATCATCGACGGCCTCCGCCTCACCAAGGCCACCCGCCTGGTGTTTCGCCACGCCGATGTGGCGCATCTGGAGGAACTCCTGAAGGCCCACGACACCGAAGGCCTTAAGCTCATCGTCACCGACGGGGTCTTCTCCATGGACGGGGACATCGCCCCCTTGGACCGCATCGTGCCCCTGGCCAAGAAGTACGGGGCGGTGGTCTACGTGGACGATGCCCACGGAAGCGGCGTCCTGGGGGAAAAGGGCAAGGGCACGGTGCACCACTTTGGCTTCCACCAGGACCCCGACGTGATCCAGGTGGCCACCCTCTCCAAGGCCTGGGCAGTGGTGGGGGGGTACGCCGCCGGGGCGTCGGCGCTCAAGGACCTCCTCATCAACAAAGCCCGGCCTCTCCTCTTCTCCACCAGCCACCCCCCGGCGGTGGTGGGGGCCCTTTTGGGGGCCTTGGAGCTCATCCAAAAGGAACCGGAACGGGTGGAAAGGCTCTGGGAGAACACCCGCTACTTCAAGGGGGAGCTTGCCCGCCTGGGCTACGACACCTTGGGAAGCCAGACCCCCATCACCCCCGTGCTCTTCGGGGAGGCCCCCTTGGCCTTTGAGGCGAGCCGCCTCCTCCTGAAAGAGGGAGTTTTCGCCGTGGGTATCGGCTTTCCTACGGTACCCAGGGGAAAGGCCCGTATCCGCAACATCGTCACCGCCGCCCACACTAAGGAGATGCTGGACAAGGCCCTCGAGGCCTACGAGAAAGTGGGCCGGAAGCTCGGGGTGATCCCTTGATCGCCATGCCCACAAGCCCCCGCACCCTGGGCCGCGTTTCCACCCCCGGGCCCCTGGTGGACTTCATGGTCTCCCTGGCGGAGGCCCCCAAGGGGGGAAAGGTCCTGGAGCCCGCCTGCGCCCACGCCCCCTTCCTGCGGGCCTTCCGGGAGGCCCACGGCACCGGCTACCGCTTCCACGCCCTCGAGGTGGACCCCCTGGTCTTTGACCCTCCCCCCTGGGCGGAGGCCCACCTGGAGGACTTCCTCCTCTGGGAACCCGGCACCGCCTTCCACCTCATCCTGGGCAACCCACCCTACGGGGCCCTGGGGGCGGGAGCCCGCTTCTCCCCCGAAAGGCGGAGGCTCTACCGCGAGCGCTTCGCCACCTGGCACGGGCGGTACAACCTCTACGGGGCCTTCCTGGAGAAGGGGGTGCGCCTCCTCGAGGCCGGCGGGATGCTGGTCTATGTGGTCCCCGCGGGCTGGATGGTCCTGGAGGAGTTCCGCAAGCTCAGGGCCTTCCTTTCCCGGGAAGGGGAGACGGAGGTCTACTACCTGGGCCGGGCCTTCCCCGGGGTCAAGGTGGTGGCCGCGGTGGTCCGCTTCAGGAAGGGGGGGAGGGGCCTGCGGCTTTATGACGCCGAGGGCCTCCGCTTTGGGGCCCCTCCCCCAAATGGACCGCTCCAGCCCGCCCTTCTCCTGGAGGACCCCGCCTGGCGGGGGGAGCCCATCCGCTTCCCCCACCCCCAGGCCCTGGAGATGGAGCGGAAGGGGGTGCCCCTGGGGGCGCTTTTCCACATCCACTTCGCCGCCCGTAGCCCCCAGGTCCGGGCCCACCCCCTCACCCGCACCGCCCCAGGCCCCGGCCTGGTCCCCGTGCTCACGGGGAGGAACCTGAGGCCGGGGGAGATCGACTACGAGACCCCCTACTCCGGCCTCTACTTCCCCAAGGAGGCCGTGGGGCTCCTGAAGCCCTTCTACGCCACCCCCCACCTGGTGGTGGCCAACACCCGCCACTACCGGGTGGTGGCCGCCTGGGATGGAAGGGCTTACCCCTGGCGGGAGGAGTTCCACCTCCTGCCCAAGGCGGGGGTAGGGGTGGACGGGGACGCCTTGGTGGCCCACCTGAACAGCCCCGAGGTCCAGGCCTACTACCGGGGGCTTTACCGGGAGATGGTGCCCCACCTCACCCGCTGGATGCTGGAGAGGGTTCCCTTGCCCAAGGATATGGCCCCGGACCCAAATCCCTTTGCCTAGCGCCCGGTGAGGTACACGCGCAGGACAAGCCCCACGGCGAAGAGAAGGCCCAAGGCCACAAAGAGCTCTGGGCGCTTAGGGGGGTCCTTCAGGCCCCGGTAGAACCACCCTCCCGGCTCGAGGCCCCCCAGATAGTGAAGCCCTGCCGCAAGAAGGAGACCATAGAGGAGGTGCAGGCCATCCTTCGGCCTGAGGCCGGCCAGGAAAAGGGCAAACCCCAGGGCCACCTGCAGGATAGCCACCCAAGCCACCCCCCGCAGGGCCCGAAAGAAGCCCCCAGGCAGGGGCCGGAAAAACCCCCGCAAGCCCCCCAAGGCCAGGGCGGGGACCGCCAGGAGGAGGAGAAACCCCAAGGAGGCATGCAGGAAAAGCAAAACCGGCATAGGGCCATGATAAGGCACCCTCGAGGGGGAGGATCCCGGGCCTTATTGGCAAAGACACCAATCACTTCCCCGGAAACACGCGCCCTCTTAGCCCATCCTTAAGGGAAAAGCCGCGTTTCCTTTGTGGTATACTAAGGGGGTGAGTTACGACGCTTCCGCCATCAAGGTGCTCAAAGGCCTAGAGGGGGTACGCCACCGCCCCGCCATGTACATCGGAGGTACGGGGGCAGAGGGGTACCACCACCTCTTCAAGGAAATCCTGGACAACGCCGTGGACGAGGCCCTAGCGGGCTACGCCACGGAGATCCTCACCACCTTGAACCCCGACGGCTCCCTCACCGTGGAGGACAACGGCCGGGGCATCCCCGTGGACCTGATGCCCCATGAGGGTAAGCCCGCGGTGGAGGTCATCTACACCACCCTGCACTCTGGGGGCAAGTTTGACAGCAGCGCCTACAAGGTCTCAGGGGGCCTACACGGGGTAGGGGCCAGCGTGGTGAACGCCCTTTCCGAGTGGACGGTGGTGGAGGTCTTCCGGGAAGGGAAGCACCACCGGATCGCCTTCAGCCGGGGCGAGGTCACCGAACCCTTGGCCGTGGTGGGGCCCGCCCCCAAGGGCAAGACCGGCACCCGGGTCACCTTCAAGCCCGATCCCCTCATTTTCGGGAACCAGGCCTTTGACCCCAGCAAGATCCGGACCCGCCTGCGGGAGGTGAGCTACCTGGTGGCGGGGCTTAAGCTGGTCTTCAAGGACCTCATCCACGGGCGGGAGGACGTCTTCCTGGACAAAGGAGGGGTGGCCTCCTTCGCCAAGGCCTTGGCGGAAGAGGAGGAGCTTCTTTACGAAAAGCCCTTCCTCCTTAAGGGGCAGGAGGGGGAGGTGGAGGTGGAGGTGGGCCTCATCCACACCAAGGGGTACACCACCGAGATCCTCACCTACGCCAACATGATCCCCACCCGGGACGGGGGCACCCACCTCACCGGCTTTAAGAACGCCTACAGCCGGGCCCTGAACCAGTACGCCAAGAAGGCGGGCCTCAACAAGGAAAAGGGCCCCCAGCCCACCGGGGATGACCTTCTGGAGGGGCTTTACGCCGTGGTGAGCGTGAAGCTACCCCAGCCCCAGTTTGAGGGCCAGACTAAGGGGAAGCTTCTCAACCCCGAGGCGGGGAGCGCCGTAAGCCAGGTGGTCTACGAAAAGTTTTCCGAGGTCCTCGAGGAGAACCCCCGCATCGCCAAGACCATCTACGAGAAGGCCCTGCGGGCCGCCCAGGCCCGGGAGGCTGCCCGGAAGGCCCGGGAGCTGGTGCGCCGGCAAAACCCCCTGGAGTCCGACGACC
The DNA here is from genome assembly GCF_022760955.1 of Thermus neutrinimicus. Taxonomy (NCBI): domain Bacteria; kingdom Thermotogati; phylum Deinococcota; class Deinococci; order Thermales; family Thermaceae; genus Thermus; species Thermus neutrinimicus. Next base: position 344,572 of record NZ_JAKTNU010000001.1, on the reverse strand, counting down.
TTCCCGGGAAACTGGCCGACTGCCAAACGGAAAACCCGGAGGAGGCGGAGCTTTTCATCGTGGAGGGGGATTCAGCCGGGGGAAGCGCCAAGCAGGGCCGCGACCGGCGCTTCCAGGCCATCCTGCCCCTTAGGGGCAAGATTCTCAACGTGGAAAAGGCAGGGCTCTCCAAAGCCCTGAAAAACGCCGAGGTGCGGGCCATGGTGGCGGCCATTGGGGTGGGGATCGGGGGTACGGGCGAGGAAGCCCACTTTGACCTCGAGGGCCTCCGCTACCACAAGATCATCATCATGACCGACGCCGACGTGGACGGAAGCCACATCCGCACCCTCCTCCTCACCTTCTTCTACCGCTACATGCGGCCCCTGATCGAAAGGGGGCACGTGTATATCGCCCAGCCGCCCCTTTACCGCCTGCAGGTGGGGAAGAAGGTGGAGTACCTTTACTCCGACGAGGAGCTTGCCGCCCGCCTAAAGGAGCTGGAGGGGAAAAGCTACGAGGTCCAGCGCTTTAAGGGCCTGGGGGAGATGAATCCCGAGCAGCTTTGGGAGACCACCATGAACCCGGAGAAGCGGGTTTTGAAGAGGGTGGAGCTCCAGGACGCCCTCGAGGCCAGCGAGCTCTTTGAGAAGCTCATGGGGCAGGAAGTAGCCCCCAGGCGGGAGTTCATCGAGGAGCACGCCCGCTACGCGGAGCTGGACATCTAACGGCCCTTGGCTTTCCGCTTTGGGCCGGGGCATCACCTTAAAGAGCGCCCTGGCCAACGTCCCCCGCTGGATTGCGGTTCCTTTGGGAAAGGAGCCCCAAAGGGGAGGCCCCTGAGGGCCACCGCCTCTTCCACGAACGGCAGGCCACCCAGGTGGCCTTGGTGCCCTAAAAGCAAAACCGCCGCCCGCAGGCGGCTTCTTCCTCTGACTTCCCCATTATACCACGGTTTACCGGTATGTAAAGGGGTATGCAGAAAAACCCGTCCCCAAGGGGCAGGGAGCCCCCCAGCCCTCCCCATGAACCCGGCTGACCCCGGGGACTGAGGAATCCTCGGGAATAGGCTGGACTCCATCTATTTCTCTGGCAACCAAAACCAGGACAATGTAACCTCCGTCCTGGCGCCCTTTAGGAACCGGGCTAATCTGGGAAGCAAGGAAAAGGGAGGTGAAGCCATGGCCCGGTATCTGGTGGTGGCCCATCGCACGGCCAAAAGCCCCGAGCTGGCCAGGAAGCTGGCTGAGCTTCGGGGCCAAGACCCCGGGGCCCGCTTTGTCCTTCTGGTACCCGCCGTCCCCCCGGCGGGATGGGTCTACGAGGAGGGCGAGATCCAAAGGCTTGCCAAGGAGGAGGCAGAGGCCGCCAAGGCGGCCCTCGAGGCCCAGGGGATCGCCATGGAGGAGGCCAAGCCCGGGGACGTCTCCCCCATCCTGGCCCTGGAGGAGGAGCTTATGGCCCATCCCGGGGCGTACCAGGCCATCGTCCTGGCCACCTTGCCCCCGGGGCTTTCCCGCTGGCTCCGCCTGGACGTGCACAGCCGGGCGGAGCGCTTCGGCCTGCCGGTGATCCACGTGGTTGCCCACTAAGCTTTCGCCTCCCACGCTTGTTTCTCATCCTGGCCCCGTATACTCGGCCTGGTGCTGGGCCGGTATGTCCTTAAGGAGGTCCTGGTCCCCTACCTGGTGGGGGTCCTGCTTTTCGTGGCCCTCCTCACCTTTGACCTCCTCTCCAGCCTCTCCGGGGTGCTCCTCAGCCGGGGAGCTGGCGTGGAGGCCATCGCCAAGCTCATCCTCTACCGCCTGCCCTGGACCCTAAGCCTGGCCCTTCCCTTGGGCCTGGTCTTTGCCATCCTGGTGGGCCTGGCCCGCCTCATCCGAGGGTCGGAGCTGAAGGCCGCCTACGCCGCGGGCGTACCCCCTTGGGCCCTTTTGAAACCCCTGGCGCTTTTGGCCCTTCTGGTGAGCCTCTTCAACCTCCTCAACCTGGCCGAGCTTCGCCCCCGGGCCCTCGAGGCCTACGACCAGCACCTGGCCCGGCTCCTCTACGGGGAAGGAGGCCTAAGCGGGGTGTTGCGCAAGCAGCTCTACGCGGTGGAGGGCCTTGGGGTCTACTATGCGGAGGAGGTGCGGCCCGAGGTGGGGCAAAACCGCCTCCACGGCATCCGGGTGGTGGACGAACAGGGCCTTATCTATAGCGGCCAGGAAGGGGTCTGGGACCAGGAGGGGTGGCACTTCCGCGGCTACGTCCTGGAGGGGGAAGGGCCCAAGCCCTTTGCCGGCACCCTTCCCTTCCCCGCCCAGTTCCGCCCCAAGGAAAGCCTGGGCTCCCGCGATCCCTACGACTCCACCACCCTGCGGGAGCTTTGGGAAAGGAGCCGGGTAGAGCCCGGCGCCCGCTTCGCCTTCCATCGCCGGCTGGCGGATGCCTTTGGGGGCTTCCTCCTGGGCTTGGTGGCGGCCGCCTTGGGCCTTTCCTTCCGGGAGGCCGCCTGGGCCTTCTTGAGCATCGTCCTCCTCATCTTCGGCTACTACGTGCTCTGGACCCTGAGCGCCCAGCTTGCCCGCTACGACGTGAACCCTCTCCTGGCCTTCCTCCCCAATGCCTTCTTCGCTGCCTTGGCCCTTTACCTCACCTGGAGGCTGAGGTGAAGACCCTGGACCGCTACCTCCTGCGCGAGGTCCTGGCCCATTTCGGCCTGGGGCTTGCGGCCATCGTCCTCCTCTTCCTGGCCGGGGCGGTCTACGAGGTGCTGGCCCCCCTGGTGGCCAAGGGCGCGGATCCCTACACCCTTCTCCTCTACCTCCTCTACCGCACCCCCGAGGCCCTGGTGCGGGGGGCTCCCGTGGCCTACCTTTTCGCCCTGCTCTTCCTCCTCTCCCGCCTGGGCGAGGACTCGGAGCTGAAAGCCCTTCTCGCCTTGGGTATCCGGCGGGAGCGGGTCCTGCTCCCCCTCTTGACCCTGGGGGCCCTTCTGGCCCTTTTGGGCTTCCTTCTGGGAGAAAGCCTGGTGCCCAAAGCCCTGGCCCAGGGGCAGGACCTCCTTCGCAGGCAGGTGCTGGAACGGCCCAGGACCCTTCTCACGCCAGGCACCACCTTTCAGGACGCCAGGGGCAGGGTGGTCTACGTGGGGGAGGTGGCCCGGGAGAGGATCGGAAAGCTTAGAATCCTTTCGCAGGAGGAGGTGATCCTGACGGGGGAGGGGAGGTTCCAAGGAGGGGTTTTGCAGGTGGGAGAGGGCCTAAGGGTCACCTACGAGGGGGATAGGCCCAGGACCCTGACCCGCTTTCAAGAGGGGGAACTGGTCCTCAGAGACCTCACCTTTGAGCCCTGGCAGAACCCGGCCAACCGCATGACCCTGAAGGAGCTTAAAGCGGAGGTGAAAAGGCTTAGGGAAAGCGGGGTGAAGGCGGGCCTCGAGGCCACCACCTACTACCGCCGCTTTGCCGAGCCCGCGGCCAGCCTCATCTTTGCCCTCTTCGCCACGGGGCTCGCCTTCTACCTGCTAGGGGGGTCCCGGAGCCTGGGGCTTGTAGGGGTGGCGGTCCTCACCTTCCTCTACTACGCCACCTGGAGCGTGGGGCGGATCATGGGGGAGCAGAACGCCTTGGATCCCATCCTGGCCGCCTGGGGGCCCAACCTGTTCTTTGGCCTCATGGGCCTCCTCCTCTTCCTGGGGGGGCGGAGGTGAACCGGCTCGGGCTTGGCGTTATCCTCGGGGTGCTGTTCCTCTTCTCCCAGGCCCTGGCCCAGGAGAAGGTGTTGAGGATCCTGGAGGCGGACAAACTGGAGCTGAGGCAGGAAGAGGGGGAGGAGGTCTATGTGCTCACGGGCAACCCCGTGCGCCTGGAGCGGGATGGGGAGGCCCTGGAGGCGGGAAGGGCCACCTACTTCCGCACCCGGAAGCTCCTCCTCCTCTCGGAAGGGGTGCGCTACCGGGACCGGGAGGGAAGGCTTGTGGAGGCGGAGGAGCTCCAGCTAGACCTCTCTGACGAAAGCTTTGACGCCCTCCAGGTGCGCCTAGAAGCCAAGGACCTCCTGCTCACCGGCCCCCTGTGCCAGCGGGTGGCAGGGGCCATCCTCCTGGAACGGGGCTACGCCACCCCTTGCGCCCCTTGCGGTCAGGAGGTGCCCGACTACGCCTTCCGCGCCCAGGAGATCGTGCTGTATCCAGGGGACCGGGTGGTGGCCCGGGGGGTGGTGGTTTTGGTGCAGGAGAAGCCTGTTTTGGAGCTCCCCGTCCTCCTCCTATTCCTCTCCGAGCGCCGGCCCCGGTGGGAGGTGGGCCAGGACGAAGGGGGCTTTTACCTGAAGGCCGCCCTGCCCTACGTGGCCGGGTTCGGCCTGGGGTTCACCCTCCTTTCCTACTACCAGGGCCGGGGCTACGGCTTCGGCTTTGACCACCAGGGCACCGGGGAGGCCAAGGAGCGCTACTTTTTCCTCCACACTCCCCCGGACACCTTCCAGTACCGGGGGGAGTACGCCTTAAAGCGGCGGGAGCTTTCCCTCAGCGCCCTGGTGGAGCGGGACGATACCCGGGAAAAGCTGACCCGCTTCCGCCTCGAGGCCCTTTCCCCCGGCAGCCCCACGCCCCAGGACTGGCGCTACGCCTTGAGGATGGAGGGCTTCTTGGACCATGACCCCGCCACCCCGCCCCCCCGCACCCTCCAGCGCCTGCCCGAGGTGGAGGCCCAAAGCCCCGTGCTCCGGGAAGGCCCCTTTGGCCTGCAGGCCGGCTTCATCCTGGGCCGGTACCTGGCGGAGACCAACCCCCTAAACCGCTCCGCCCGGGCCCTCGGGCCCTATGCCGAGGCGGGAAGGGCCCTCCTTTCCCACAGCGAAAGCCTTTCCCTCTCCCCCTGGCCCGGGGCCACCCTCCGGGCAGAAAACCGTTTCCGGGGGTTTTACTACACCACGCAAAACCCCGATGGGGAGCACGAGCGCCAGGTGGACTGGACCACCTCCGCCAGCCTGCGGCAAAGCCTGGGCGGGTTCAGCGTGGAGGTGGGCTATGCCCGGAGCGTCCAAGAGGGGGAAACCCCCTTCCGCTTTGACGCCCTGCCGCAAAGGCGGAGCCACCAGGCCACCCTGGCCCTGGGGTTTCAGGAAAGACCCCTGAGCCTGAGCCTCAAAGGGGGCAAGGACCTGGAGGGAGGAAGGTACCTCCCCTTGGAGGCCCAGGCCGCCCTACAAGACCCAGGGTTTAGCCTGAGCCTTTACCACAAGCGGGGCCTGGAGGGGGAAGGCCCCTTGGAAACCCGCCTCGAGGGGGGCCTCACCCCCTACCCCTTCTCCCTCAGGGCCAGCCTCCGCTTTGACCATCCTAAGGCCCTCTTTGACCCCCTCCTCCTGCAGGCAGGCTACGCCCTCCCCGGGGGAAGCCTCAACCTCGCCCACCGCCACGACCTGAACGGCAAAGGGGCCCTCACCACCGATCTCACCTACGCCCTGCGGGAGGGAGTTGCCGCCTACACCCTTAGGGCCCAGCGGGACTGGCAGGCGGACACCCTAGCCCTGCAAGGCCAGGCCATCCTTGGCCCGGAAAGCCTCTCTCTACGGGCCAGCCTGGACCCCAAGGCCCTTGGTTATGCCCTGGACTACCGCTTCGGGGTCGCCCCAGGCCCCCTGGTGGACCTGGAGCTTTCCGGGCGGTACCAGGAGGGCTTCCGGGCCACCAACCTGCGCCTGGGCTTGACCCAGGCCCTTCCCGAGGTGGGCTTCCGCCTAAACGCCAACCTCCACCTGCCTGAGGTGGAGGACAAGGACACCTACTTAAAGGACGCCACCTTTAGCGGGGGAGTGGAGCTTTGGGGACCTCGCCCCGCGGACGAAGCGGGGGAAGGCGCCATCCCTGGGCTTTCCCTTTCGGGAAGCCTCAGCTATACGCGCCAACCCCAACGGCCCGAGGGCTACGCCCTATCCTTACGCAACTTCGGACCCACCTTCACCTTCTTGGGCCGGGAGAACACCAAGCTCCACCTGGCGGCCCTGCTCACGCAAAACCTTCCGGGAAAACCCCTAAAGCCCCGCTTCATCCTGGTCCTGGACCGGTGTTGCTGGGCCATGCGCTTCACCCTGGACGCCGCCAAGGGAAGCGTGGGCCTGGCCTTCCTCTACGGGGGGCAGGCGGCGGGGCTTCTCCTTTCCGAGGAGGGGGTGAGGCAGGGAGGCGGACCATGAGGCGGATTTGGCCCTTTTACCCGGTCATAGGGGTGCTGGCCTTTTTCCTGGGCGCCTGCACGGGAAGCCAGGAACCTCCCCTTCCCGCCCTGGTGGCCATGGGAGGGGAGGGGGAGGTGCGCTTTTACCGGGCCCAGGGGCTTCAAGGGGGCACCGCCACCCCCGTGGGCGCCTGGACCACCCCGGGCCTTCAGGACCTGGCCTATAGCCAGGCCTTCGGGAGGCTCTACCTCCTTTTCCCCGACCGCCTCGAGGCCTACCCCACCCAAGGCTTCACGGAAGACGCCGTCCCCCAACCCTCCCCCACCCAGGCGGCCTTCCCCAGCGGGGTGGACTGCGCCGAGGGGTACCTGCGGCTTGGGCAAAACCGGCTTCTCGCCCACTGCCCAAGGGCAGGAAGGGCCTTCCTCTGGAACCTGGACGCCTCAGGGGACCTCGAGGAGGCCGACCTCACCGGCCTTCCCCCGGGGGTACGCCTGGCCCTTTTCCCCCAAGGAGGGGAGGAGCTTCTGGCCTACATAACCCAGCAGGCCCTGGGCTACCGCCCCGTCCAGAACCCTTCGGGTACTCCCAGCCTGGAAAAGCCCTTGGACCCCCAGGCGAGCCAAGGCCCTTACGACTTAAGGCTGGACCGCCCTCAAGGACGCCTGCTGGGCCTTGCCGCCACCTTGGCCGAGGTGCGGCTTTACACCCTGGAAGGGGATTCCTTGTCCAGCCGCAAGGTCCTGGGGGACTTTCCCCAAGAAAGCCGCCTGGCCCTGGACCCCGTGGGGGGGGTGGTGGTCTACGGCCGGGGGTTCCAGGTGCTCTTGCCCAGGGAATCCCCGGTGCAGCAGGAGTACCGCACCTACGCCGCCGGGCTGGTGGGCCAGGACGGTTACCTTTACCTGGTACAGGGGCAAACCCTGGAAGTCTACGATCTGGTGCCCTCCCCGCCTCTCTTCCTCCGCAACCAAGGTTTGGGCTTTAGCCCCACTTCCCTGGCCTTCATCCCGGTAGAATGAGGCATGCTCCAGGGTAAAGCCTTCTTGGTCACGGGGGCTGGCGGAGCCTTGGCCCGGGCGGTGATCCCTGCCCTTCATCGGGCCGGGGCCCGGCTTTTCCTCTCCGACCCCCGGGAGGAACGCATGGCGGAACGGGCCCGGGCCTACGGGGCCAGGACCTTCGTGGCCGACCTCACCCGGCTCGAGGAGGCCGAGGCCTTGGCCCGCTTTGTGGAGCGGGAGGCGCCCCTTTTTGGGGTGGTGCACACCGTGGGGGGGTTTGCCGCCGGGCGCTTCCTGGACTCGGACCCTGGGCTTTACGACTGGCTTCTGGACCTGAACCTGCGCACCACCTTCAACCTCCTCAGGGCCACCCTGCCCTACCTAGAGACTCGAGGCCAAGGGTTTTTCGCCGCCATCGCCGCCGGACCCGCCTGGACGGGGATAGGCCCGGGAAAAGCCCTTTACACCATGGCCAAGACCGCCCTGGGCAGCCTGGTCCGCTCCCTCCAAGGGGAGGTGCAGGGGGTGCGCTTCCTTCTCCTCTACCCCATGGGCACCCTGGACACCGAGGCCAACCGGAAGGCCATGCCGGAGGCCGATCCCAGCCGCTGGATCGCCCCTGAGCTCATCGCCGAGGCCATCCTCCTGGCCGCCTCCGCTAAGGGGGGAAGGCTTTTGGAGCTCCCCATCTACCCCCCCACCTAGCCCCCAGGTAAGCCCCCAGGAAGTCCGCCACCAGGTCCCAGCCGAAGGCCTCCCGCCCCGGGACGAGGCTCTGGTGCGCCTCGTCCACCACCCCGTAGAGGGCCGCCAGGAAAAAGGCGGGGCGGAAATCCCCAAGGGCCATCCCCAGGAGGAAGCCCAAAAGCCCATAGGCGGCGAAATGGGCCCCCTTGTCCCAGGGATGGGGCAAGCCCATCCCGGTGGCGGGCTGGTCCGAAAGCCACCAAAGTAGCCCCATCTCCCCCAAGGCGAGGAGGGCCGGCACCCAGCGGAACCCTGGCCTACGCACCCTCCGTCTCCACCAGTTCCCAAAGCACCCCAAGGCCAAAGCTGGGGTGGAGGAAGGCCACCCGGTGCCCGCCAAAACCCGGACGGGGGACCTCGTCGATGAGCCTGGCCCCTGCCGCCTTCAGCCGGGCCAGCTCCTCCTCAATCCGGGAGGTGGCGAAGGCCAGATGGTGAAGCCCAGGGCCCCGCTTGGCCAGGAAGCGCCCCACCGGGGTATCCGGCCCCAAAGGGGCGAGGAGCTCCAAAAGGGTCTCCCCCTTCCCCCGGAGCATGGCCACCCGCACCCCCTGGGAGGCCACCTCCCCTTCCGCCACCACGCCGAAGCCCAAAAGCCCATACCGGGCCTTGGCCTCCTCCAAGCTCTCCACCGCAATGCCCACGTGGTGCAGCCGCATGGGAGGATTCTATAGGTCGTACCAGGGGGGCTTTCCCCGGTAAAGCTCAAGTTCCTGGAGTATCTCCTCCTTACCCGCCGCCTCGAGGCGGATCACCTGGGGCGGGCAGCTTTCCACACAAGCCCCGCATCCCGTGCAGGCTTCCACCTTCAGCCTTAAGGCGTACTCCTCCCCCTCCCGCACCCTATAGACCGCCTCCGTGGGGCAGACGTTGGTGCAGACCGGGCAAAGGGTGCACCCCTCCTCCACCCGGATCCTGGGCCAGCGCACCTCAGAAGCCCGCCCGGCGGCAAGAAGGCGTAGGCGAAGCTCCGCCGGCAGGCCCTTCTCCTCCGGTTCCGCGGCCAGGGGAGGCTCGGGCACCAGGTCGGCGGCGGTGCGCTTGGCGCTTCCCATAAGGGCCTGGAAGAGCTCCCTACGGCCCACCTTCTCCCCGGGAAGCTCCCCCTGCACCACCTGCACCTCCACGGGGTGGTAGCGCTGGGCCTCCTCCACCATCGCCTCCAAGTGCTCGGGCACGAAAGGCCCCCCGATCCTACAGCTAGCGCACTCCCCCCGGGCCAGAACAACCCTACCAAAGCGGCTTCCCGCCTCCGCCAAAAGCCCTGGGGTCAGGCGGCCCAGGCACAAGACCTCCTCCCCCTTGCCCTCCGCCTTGGAGCAACGGATCTGCCCCTTGCCGCGGATCAAGGCCTCCTGGATACCCCCCAAGGGATACTCCAGGGCCACCCCCGGGCAGACCCCCGTGCACAGGCCACACCCGGTGCAGAGCACCTCGTCCAGCTCCACCCGGAAGCTTTCCAGGCGCACCGCCCCCTTGGGACAGGCCTGGTAGCAACGGTCGCACCCCCCCACGCTGTTCTTGTAGAGGAGGCAACGGGTTTCCGTGTACCTAGGCCTGGGGTCCGTGGCCTTGAGGAAGGCGTTCAGAAGGTTATCCAAAAAGCCCATTCACGCCCCTAGGAGGTCCTCTATGGCCTTTAGGAAGGCCTCAAACTGCCCGAGGTCCATCTGCTGTTGGTTATCGGAAAGGGCCACCTTGGGGTTAGGGTGGACCTCCACGTGCACCCCATCCGCCCCCACCGCCAAGGCCGCCCGGGCCAGGGGAGCCAGGAGGTCCGTGCGTCCGGCGGCATGGGTCACGTCCACCACCACCGGCAGGTGGGTTTCCTGCTTGGCCAAAGCCACGGCGGAAAGGTCCAGGGTGTTTCGCGTCCAACGCTCAAAGGTGCGGATGCCCCTTTCCGCCAGGATCACCTGCTCGTTGCCCTGGCTCAGGATGTACTCGGCGGCGTAGAACCACTCCTCCATGGTGGCGGAAAGCCCCCTCTTGAGAAGGACGGGCTTGCCCGAGCGGCCCACCTCCTTGAGGAGGGGGAAGTTCTGCATGTTCCGGGCCCCGATCTGGAGGATATCCGCGTACTCCGCCACCACCTCCACGTCCCGGGTGTCCATGACCTCGGTGACGAAGACCATGCCGAAGGCCTCCGCCGCCTTGCGGCCGAGCCTTAGCCCCTCCACCCCCAGGCCCTGGAAGCCATAGGGGCTGGTCCGGGGCTTGAAGGCCCCGCCCCTTAAGACCCTGACCCCTTTGGCGGAAAGGAAGCGGGCGGTTTCCATTATCTGCTCCTCGGACTCGATGGAGCAGGGTCCAGCGATGAGGAGGGGCTTCTCCCCAAAGGTCACGGGCCCCACCCGCACCCGGGTGGGCTCGGGCTTGTGCTTGCGGGAGTAGAGGAACTTCTTCTGGTCCTCCCGCTCCTCGAGGTCCAGGCTGGCCTTGAAGATCTCCTTAAAAAGCTTGCGGATGATTTCCGGGGGGAAGGGACCGGGGTTTTCCGCGGTCAAGTAGGCCAGCATCTCCTCCTCCCGCTTGGGGTCGTAGTGGGGTAGGCCAAGCTCGGTCTGGATGCGGCCGATCTCCTGCACCAGCCTTCCCCGTTCGGAGAGGAGGCGCAGGATCTCCCGGTTAACCCGGTCCACCTCCTTGCGCAGGGCCAGGATGCGCTCGTCCATGGGCTATTCTATGGGGCAAAGCCCCGAGAGGTGTCAAGCGGCTTCTTCCTTGGGCCTAGCCCGCTCCGCCACCCTGGCCACCAGCACGGAGACCCAGTAGAGGACCAGAAGGGGCCCGGTGACGATGGCCAAGGACACCACGTCCACCGTGGGGGTGATGAGGGCCGCCAGGGTGAGGAGGAGGACCACGGCGATCCGCCAATTGCGGGCCAAGAAAGCGGAGGAAAGGATCCCCAGGCGGGCCAGCAGATAGCTCACCACCGGCATCTCAAAGACCAGGCCCATGACCCCCATCATCATGAGGACCTGGCCCATGTAACGGCCGATGGAGATCTGCGGGGTGATGACCTCGCCCAGAAAGCCCAAGAGAAAGGGGATGGCGAAGGGCAGGAAGCCATAGTAGGCGAAAAGGGCTCCCGCGGCAAAGCTAAACCCCGCCCCCAGCAAGAAGGGCGCCGCCAGGCGCTTCTCGTGCTCGTAAAGCCCAGGGGCGATGAAGGCCCAGACCTGGTAGACGATGAAGGGCAGGGCCAACACCAGTCCCCCGAAGGCCGCCACCTTCAAGGAAACCAAGAAGGGCTCGGTGATGTCCAAGACGATGAGGTTCACCTGGATGCTGTTCTGCTTGGCCGCCAGGTCCAAGGGACGCTTCAGCCACTCCAGAAGCTGGACCCTGAAGCTCCAGGCCACCCCCGTGCCCACCACCCAGGCCAACAGGGACCAGAGGATGCGGGTCCGGAGCTCCTCGAGGTGTTCAACCAGGGGTGCTTCCTTCAAGCCTTGCGCTCCTCTTGCGCTTCGCTAACCTCCGGGGCCTTGCTGGGAGCCTCAGAAACGGGCTTGGGCTTTAGCTCCTCCCTAGCCAGCCTAGCCCCTTCGGGGCCCTTATCTTCCCTAGCCAACCTAGCCCCTTCGGGGCCCTTATCTTCCCGCACGTCCACGCTCTTCTCCAGCTCCTCGCGGATCTCCTGAGCCCCCCGCTTGAACTCCCGGATGCTCTGGCCCAAGGAACGGCCAAGCTCGGGGAGCTTCTTGGGCCCGAAGATGAGGAGGGCCACCACCAGGATCACCAGGATTTCCGGCATGCCCAGGTTCATATTTCCTAGTTTACCACCTGGCCTGAAATGAGGGTGAAGCCTTTCTTATCCTTCCCCACCCCGGCCTTGGGAAAGCGGTGGCACCGGGCTGGGATCAGCCCTCCTCCCGTTTCCTGCGGGCATAGCCCAATAGGTTCCGCTGCCGCTCCCGGGCGATGGCCAAGGCATCCTCGGGCACATCGTGGGTGACCACGCTTCCCGCCCCCACCATGGCCCCATCCCCCACCCGCACCGGGGCCACCAACACGCTGTTGGAACCGATGAAGGCTCCCTTGCCGATGAAGGTCTTGTGCTTGCGCTTCCCATCGTAGTTGGCGGTGATGACCCCCGCCCCGATGTTGGTGCCCTCCCCCACCTCCGCATCCCCCAGATAGGCCAGATGCCCCGCCTTGACCCCCGGGTGGAGGAGGCTATTCTTCACCTCCACGAAGTTGCCCACGTGGGCCCCTTCCCCAAGGACTGCCCCCGGGCGTAGCCGGGCGAAGGGGCCGGCGTCGGCCCCCCTGCCGATCACCGCCCCCTGGGCCACGGTGTGGGCCAGGACCCGGGCCCCGGGTTCCAGGAGGGTGTCCTCGAGGACCGCATAGGGCCCCACCTCCGCCCCCTCGCCGACCCGGGTTTGCCCCTTAAGCACCACCCCCGGCCAGAGGGTCACGTCGGGGGCCAGTTCCACGCTGGCCTCCAGGTAGATGCTCTCGGGAAGGATCATGCGCACCCCCCTTCGCATCCACTCCCGGCGCAAGGCATGGAGGAGCACCCCTTCCACCCGGGAAAGCTCCTCCCGGGTGTTCACCCCAAGGGCCTCCTCCGCCACCCCCTTCACCGCCGCCACCTTCCGCCCCTTTGCCCGGTAGATGGCGATGAGGTCCGGAAGGTAGTACTCCCGGGCGGCGTTTTCGTTTCCCACCTCCCTTAGGGCCTGGAAGAGGAGGCCGTCAAAGGCATAGGCCCCGGCGTTCACCTCCCGGATGGCCTTGATCTCAGGGGAGGCATCCTTTTCCTCCACGCTGCCCAAGACCTCCTCCCCCCGGCGCAGGATGCGGCCGTAGCCGGTGGGGTCAGAAAGCTCCACGGTGAGGAGGGCCATCCCTGCCCCCTCCTGCACCCTTTCCAGAAGGGCCCTTAGGGTTTCCGGGCGCAGCAGGGGGGTGTCCCCCTGGGTGACCAGGATGGGGCCGGGGAAGCCTTGCAAGAGGGGCTCCGCCTGCAAAAGGGCGTGGGCGGTGCCGAGCTGCTCCCTTTGCACCGCCACCTCCACCGGATAGGGCTTTAGGGCTTCCGTCACCTGCTCGGCCCCATGCCCCACCACCACCACCAGCCTCTGGGGTTCCAGGGCCAGGGCGGTTTCCACCGCATAGGCCAGCATGGGCTTGCCGAGAAGGGGATGGAGCACCTTGGGCAGGCGGGACTTCATGCGGGTCCCCTGCCCGGCGGCCAGGATCACGTGGGCGTGCATAGGGCTATTTTAGGGGGCTAGGTATGGTCCTGGACAACCTTTAGGCCCCTCCTCCCCAGCTCCCGCACCAAGGCCCGCACCGCCTCCTTCACCCCCTCGGTGATGAGGGGGCTACCAAAGCGGCTCACCCCCGCATAAATTCCGTGGGAACTCCTCCGCACCTCTAAAAGCAGGTCCTGGGTGAGGTCCTCCTCCTCCACATGGGTGAGCACGTAAAACCCCTCCTCCCCCCGGGCCACCTCCAGAAAGACCGCCACCCCCCCGGGGATGGGAAGGGGCACCCTGGCAAGGGCCAGGTCCTTGGGCAGTTCCCCCTTTAACAGCGCATGGGCCACCTCATACCTCCTCGTGGGCGGCCAAGGCGTGGGATCCTCGGCCACCTTGGTGAAGACCGCATGGAAAAAGGTGCGGCCTGCCTCCCGCCACTTGAGGGCGTACTTGGTGCGGAGATGGGCCTCGGGAGGGTCCTTCACCTCCACCCGGTAAAGCCCGGTTCGTTCCGCCTCCGCCAGGGCAAAGTGGAAGTACTCCTCGTGATCCGTGGTGAGGAGGAGGTCCCCACCTGCCAGAAGCCGGGTGGAAAGCCTGCGGAAAAAGCCCTCCTGCAAAAGCCTTCTTTCCTGGTGCCGCTTTTTGGGCCAGGGATCGGGGAAGTTGACGATCACCCGCTTCAGGCTTCCAGGCGGCACCAGGTTCCGTAGGGCGAAGGGACCTTGTCCGTGGTAAAGGCGCACGTTCCCAATGCCCTCGCGCTTCAGGCGCCTATAGGCCCTAAGGACACTGGCCGCCGAGACCTCGGCCCCCAGGATGAGCCAGTCCGGCTGGGCCTTGGCAAGCTCCGCGGTGAAGCGCCCGTCGCCAAAGCCCACCTCGAGGACCAAGGGCCCTTCCCGGCCAAAGAGGTCCCCTACCCGAGGAGGCCAAAGGGGAAGAAGAGCGGGTCGCACCAGCACAAGGGGGGATTATACGGCCTTTTCAAACCCCTTTCCCAGGGGAGCCCTAGGGTGAAACCAGGAGGTTGGGTTATGGCCCTATTTGGAAGCCTTGATGCACTGCCCCTCGAGGAGCTCCTCCAGCTCCTCGCCCAAAAGGAAGGGGCCCTGGAGATTTGGAACCTAAAGGATATTCCCGCCACCACCATTTACCTGAAGCCAGGCTACATCCGCTCGGTGGATCAGGGCGGTAGGCCCCTGGAAGCCTTGAGTGCCAAGGCCACCCTGCAGGCCTTGCTTAGGGCCCGCAGGGGGAGCTTTGAGTTCCTCCCCGGGGCCAAGCCCAAACACAAGGTGCGCCTGAACTGGCCCGTGGAAAAGGTTCTGCTAAGCACTGTCACCCTCCAGGACGAGCTGGAGCGCTATCGTCCATACTTCCCTCCTCCCAAGGCAATCCTCAAGGCTTCCCATATAGCCAAGAAGCACCTACCGGAGGAAAGCTTTCTGGCTAGATCGCTTCCCTACCTGGAAAAAGGGGTGTCTGCGGAAGGCCTCTCCAAAGCCCTTGGCCTGCCCCTAGACCTGGTGCGCTTCCAGCTCTTTCGCTTGGAGCGAAAAGGGCTGGTGCAACGCACGGGACAGATGGACCACGGCCGCCCAGCGCTTTTGGGCCACCTGCTCAGGGGGGTGAGGCCATGAAACACTCCCAGTCCCCCTTCGCAAAGAAAGTTTTGTTGGTGGACGACGAACCCGTCCAGCGCCTCCTCCTCATGCGGGCCCTGGAGCCCCTAAGGGTGGAGGTCCAGGAGGCCAGAAATGGGCAGGAGGCCCTGGACCTCCTAAGGGACGGGCTTCCCCACGTGGTGCTCACCGACCTGCACATGCCCATCATGGATGGCCTCGAGCTCACCCGCAAGGTAAAGGCCCTGGACCCCTTGCTTCCCGTCATCCTCCTCACCGCCGATGGGGACCGGGAAGTGCGCCTTAGGGGCATAGAGGCCGGGGCCGACGACTTCCTAAACCGCCCCGTGGACCTGGCAGAGCTCAGGCTCCGGGTGAAAGGCCACTTGGAGCGTCGGAAACTGCAAGAGAAGCTGGAGGACCTGGAGAGGACCCTTCTCGCCCTGGTGAGGGCGGTGGAAGCCAAGGACGCCTACACCGCAGGCCACGGGGAACGGGTGGCCCAGTACGCCCTTTGGACCGCGGAGGAGCTCGGGGCAAAGCCTGAGGAGCTGGAGGACCTCCACATGGGCGCGCTCCTTCACGACGTGGGTAAGATCGCCATCCCCGACCACATCCTGCGGGGAGACTATCCCTTAACGGAAAACGAGTGGCGCTTTATCCGGGAACACCCCGTGAAGGGGGACGAGATCATCCGGCCCCTTCGGGCCTACGCCCGCCTAAAACCCTATGTCCGCTGGCACCACGAGAAACTGGACGGCTCCGGCTACCCCGATGGCCTTACCGATATACCCCTTCTGGTGCAAGCGGTAACCGTCGCCGACATCTACGATGCCCTGACCAGCGTGCGCACTTACCGCAAACCCACACGGCCCGAGGAGGCCTTGGGGGTCCTCGAGGAGGAAGTTAAAAAGGGCAGGCTCCACCGGGAGGTGGTGCGGGCCATGCGAAGCGGCCTCCTCCGCAACCGGGCCCTGCGCACCGCCTAAAGGCCGTACTCTTCCCAACGGGAGTCCACCAGGGCCTTGATACGGGCATCCATGCGGATGCGCTCGGGCCAGGTGCGGGCAAAGCCCTCCTGGGGTAGCTTGCGGGTGCCGTCCAGCACCAAGACGGGTCCTTCTGCCCCCTCCATCACCCGGGCATCCCGCTCCGGGTCGATGTTGTTGAGCACCGCCCAAAGGAGCTCCTCGGGGGTGAGCAGGGTGTCGTGGTCCGCCAGGAGGAGAAGGCGGATGCCGGCGCTTTGCGGGGTCTTAAGGAGCCTTTCCGCCAGGGCCATGGCCTGGCCTGGCCTCTCCTTGCGCAAGGCCACCCCCCAGATCCCCGGCCACTGCCTTTGGGCCAGGGCCTCCGGGTCTTGGGGAAGCTCCCCGTGGACCCTGGGGACAAAGGGCACCTCCCCTCCCTCCTCGGGAAGCTTGCGGGTACCGTCCACCAAAAGCTTCCCCCCAAAGGCGAAGCCCCTCGAGCTATGGTCCAGCACATCCATAGGCCCCCGAAGGATAAGGGTATCCCGCCCGGGCAAGGCATGCTGGAGGGCTTCCAAAAGGGTTTGAAACCCTGGCTTCACGGGAACATCCCCGTCCACAGCCACGATGACCTTGGCGAACATCATCTGCCCAAGCCCCAGCATCCCGTAGGCCACCTTGTAGGCCTGGCCGGGATAGGCCTTGCGCAGGGCCACGTTCACCCAGTTGTGGGCCACCCCTTCCGGGGGCATGTGGTAGTCCACCACCTCGGGGAGGATGAGGCGCAAGGGCGGGAGGAAAAGGCGCTCGGAAGCCTCGATGAGGTAAGCATCCTCCATGGGAGGTACCCCCACGATGGTGGTGGGGTAGATGGCCCTTTTCCGGTGGGTGATGGCGGTCACGTGGAAGCGGGGATAGAGGTCCACGGGGGTGTAGAAGCCCGTGTGGTCCCCAAAGGGACCCTCCTCCACCAGGGGCTCCTCGGGGTCGATGTATCCCTCCAGTACGAACTCCGCCTCGGCGGGCACGGGAAGGTCCACGGTGACGCCCCGGACCAGCTCCACGGGAGCCCCCCGCAGGAACCCCGCCAAGTGGAACTCGCTCACCCCTGGAAGAGGGGGTAAGGGGGCGGTGGCGGCGTAGGTGAGGATGGGATCCCCCCCCAAGGCCACAGCCACCTCCAGCCTTTTCCCCAGCTTCCTGGCCTTTTCCAGGTGCTGGCGGCCCACCTTGTGGAGCTGCCAGTGCATGGCCGTGCTCCTTTTGTCCAGAACCTGCATGCGGTACATGCCCACATTGAGCTCCCCGGTCTCCGGGTCCTTGGTGACCACCAGGGGCAGGGTGAGGAAGGGCCCGCCGTCCAAGGGCCAGCACTTCAGCACGGGCAAGCGGGCGAGGTCCACCTCCTCCCCCTTCAGGACCACCTCCTGCACCCGGGCCCTCCCCACCCACCTGGGAAAGAACCCCCTAAGAAGGGGAAGCTTGGGAAGAAGGCCCATGAGGGCGGAGAACCCTCCCCTTCCCGGCTTCAACTCCAGCAAGCGGGCCACCTTCTCGGAAAGCTCGTCCAGGTCCCCAACCCCCAGGGCGAAGGCGGTACGCTCCCGGGTACCGAAGAGGCCGATGGCCACGGGGAAGTCCTTACCCACCACCCTTTCGAAAAGGAGGGCTGGACCCCCCGTCTTCACCATGCGGTCGGCGATCTCCGTGATCTCCAGCTCGCTGGAAACGGGTACCCTAATCCGCTTGAGCTCCCCTCGCCGCTCCAGGGCTTGGAGGTAGGCCTCGAGGTTCCTAAACACCCTCAAGCTTACCCAAAGGGCCAAAGGCGAGGGGATTTCCCCCTACACTTCCAACACCAGGTGCTCTATCCGGTGGACCCTGGGGGTCCCATGGACCAGGATGGCCTCGAGCCTCACCGGAAGATCGTCCCGGCCCAGGAGGTAACGGGCGCTTTGCAAAAGGCGCCCCACCTTTCTGGGGGTCAAGGCCTCCAAGGGGGTGCCGTAAGCCCCTGAGCTCCTTTGCTTGACCTCCACCAGCACGTAAACCCCGTCCTTTTCCAGAAATAGATCCACCTCCCCAAAGGGGGTGCGGCGGTTGCGGCCAAGAAGCCGGTAGCCCCGCCCAAGGAGATAGGCGAGCGCCAGTTCCTCAGCCCAGCCCCCCTTCACGCCCTCCCCCCAACCGGGAAAACCTCAGGGGGCCCACTCCTGGAAAAGCTCCCCGTCCAGGTAAAGGCGGAAGCGGGCCTCCCCCACCACCTCATAGGTACCCGAAACCCTCAGGCCCCCACGGCCTTCCCCCTCGTAGACCAGGTGCTCCCCCCGGTCGTCCACCAGCACCAAGCGCACCTGGCGCCCCTCTGCCTCTTGGGGAAGATCCAGGGCCAGGGTCACGGAGGGGGCCTCGGGCTTAGGGGCAGGCAAAGGGCCTAGAGCCCCCACCAGCACCTCCCCCCTCGCCGCCACCCTCAGGCGTACCCCGCCTCCTGGGGGCATGGGGGTGCCGGGGGCAGGTTCTTGGGCCAACACCGTGCCGGAGGGAGCCCCGGAGGGCACCTCCTCCACCTGGACCTGCAGGCCCATGGCGTTCAGGAGGAAAAGCGCCTCCTTTTGGCCTAGGCCCGTGAGCTGGGGAAGGGGCACCGTGGGGCCAAGGGAGGCCCCTTGGGAAACGAGAAGCCACACCGAAGCCCCAGGGGGCAAGGGGGTTCCAGGGGGTGGATCGCTGGCCAGCACCGTGCCCATAGGCTCAGGGCTTTCCGTCTGAGCCACCCCGGCTAGGCGGTAGCCCAGCTCGGAGAGCCTG
The DNA here is from genome assembly GCF_022760955.1 of Thermus neutrinimicus. Classification (NCBI taxonomy): domain Bacteria; kingdom Thermotogati; phylum Deinococcota; class Deinococci; order Thermales; family Thermaceae; genus Thermus; species Thermus neutrinimicus. Next base: position 326,054 of record NZ_JAKTNU010000001.1, on the reverse strand, counting down.
GCCTCGGCCTCCTCCTGGCGAAGTCCCTTGAGCTCGGGCAAGGGGTTCAGCCGGGCTTGGTTCAGGGTAAGGCGCACGGCGCGCCCCACCCTAAGGCGGGTTCCCGGTGGAGGCTCCTGGGCCAGCACCACCTCCTTGGGCTTGGTAGGATCGTTCCCCTCCACCACCTCCAGCCTAAGCTCCGTATCCTTCAGGAGGAGAAAGGCCTCCCGGGCGGTCTTGCCCACCAGGTTCGGCACGGGGTACTCGGGGGGATTGAAGTAGCGGTAAATCCCTTGGGAGAAAAGCCATAGCCCCAGGAGGGAGAGGAGAAGGCCCGGGGCTGCCCCCAGAAGAAAGCCCGGCCGAGGACGGGAAGGGGCCCGGGCCAAGGCCCGCCGGGCAGACCCCAGGGGCCAGGGGGACAGGTAGGCCACCCCTTCCTCCGCCATGGCCAGATGCTCTGGGCCAAATCCCAAGGGGGCCAGGGCCTCGAGGGCAGCCCGGGGCGGAGCCTTCCGGGCCAGGGGACGTTCCGGAAAAAAGGCGTAGTAGCGGCCGGGCTTGGCGGAAACCACCGCCTCCACAAGCCCAAGCTCCTCTAGACGTTTGATGGCCGCCCGGTACCGGTAAAAGCGCTCCTTGTCCTCAGGGGTGCGCACCTGGAAGGCGAAAACCACCCCACCCTCCACCCGATAAAGGGTGATCCCCTCCCTCTCCTCGAGGGTCTCCAGCACCGGGTAGCGGTCGTCCAAGAGCATGCGCCGCCGATTATACCTTGCCCTCTCCCCTCCCTTCCCAACCCCTATACTCTAAAAGGTATGTGGGACGTTCTCGTGGTGGGCGGCGGCCCCTCGGGTCTTTCCGCGGCCCTTTTCCTCGCCAGGGCCGGGCTTAAGGTCCTGGTGCTGGACGGAGGCCATTCCAAAGTCGCCCAGGTGAGCCGGGTCCCCAACTACCCCGGCCTCCTGGACGAGCCCCCAGGCGAAGAGCTTCTGGAAAGGCTAAAGGAGCACGCCCGCCGTTACGGAGCGGAGATTCGCAGGGGCGTGGTCAAGGGGGTGCGGGACCTGGGAGGGGTCTTTGAGGTGGAAACCGAGGAGGGCACGGTGGAAGCGGAAAGGCTCCTCCTCTGCACCCACAAAGACCCCACCCTGCCCTCCCTCCTGGGCCTGACCCGAAAGGGCCTCTACATCGACACCGACGAGATGGGGCGCACCAACTACCCCCGGGTCTACGCCGCCGGGGTGGCCCGGGGCAAGGTGCCGGGCCACGCCATCGTGAGCGCAGGGGATGGGGCCTACGTGGCCGTACACCTCATCTCGGATCTGCGGGGAGAACCCTACAAGGACCACGCCACGTGAGGCCCCTTTTCCCCATCCCCTCCCCGTAAGGGTTTAAGGAGATTGGGCGGGCCAGGGGTTGGCCGAAAACCCCCACCCTGTCAAGGTGGGGCTAGACGGGCCTCCCCGCCATCATGAAGCTGGCCGTCATCCCCCCGTCCACCACCAAAATGGCCCCGGTGATGAAGCTGGCCTTCTCCGAAGCCAGGAAAATCACCGCCTCCGCCACCTCCTCGGGCTGGCCCAGCCTTCTCAGGGCGTGGAGGTCCTCCCAGTCCCGGCGGGTCCTCTCCGGGTCCTCGGAAAGGGCGATGGCCTCCAGCACCGCCTCCGTGGCGATGGCCCCCGGGGCCACGGCGTTCACCCGGATGCCCAAGGGGGCCAGGTCCAAGGCCAAGGAACGGGTGAGGTTGACAAGCCCCCCCTTGGAAGCGTTGTAGGCCGCATTCTCCTGCTCGGCGAAAAGCCCCTGGACGCTGGCCACGTTCACGATGGCCCCCCCACCCACCTTGGCCATCTCCCGGGCCGCCAGGGCGGAGAGGTGCATGGGAGCGGTGAGGTTCACCTCCAGGACCCTGCGCCACTGGGGAAGCTTCACGGTGAGGGCCGAGCCTGGCGCACTAATGGCGGCGTTGTTCACCAGGACATCCACCCGGCCCAAGGCCCGGCTCGCCTCCTCCAGGAAGCGCACCCGGTCCCTTTCCTCAGCCAGGTCCGCCTGGACGAAGAAACCCCCGATCTCCTCCGCCACCTCCTGCCCCTCAGGATGCAGATCGCAAAGGGCCACCAGGGCCCCTTCCCGGGCAAAACCCCGGGCGATGGCCCGGCCGATGCCCCGGGCCGCCCCCGTGACCAAGACCCCCTTCCCCTCAAAAAGCCCCATGCCCTTAGGGTACGACGCCCGGGTCCAGGGCCTCGGCCACCCTTTCCTTGGGCAGGCTTCCCTGGACCACCTCCCTTCCCCCGCCCTTGGCCCCTAGGGCTCTAAGCCTTGCCAACACCTCCTGCCGGCCAGGGCCCAGGGTGGCGAAGCGGCCCTCAGGGGAAAGCAGCAAAAAGGTCCTCTCGCTCCAGGAAAGAAGCCTCTTGGCCAGGTCCCCCAGGACGGGGGCCGGCACCAGGAGCACCCTCTCCTCGAGGGCCCGGGGCAGGAGGGCCTCCACCAAAGCCTCCTTGAGCCCCAGGTTCTCGCCCTTTAGGGCGTACACCTCCTCCTGAAGCCGGCGCACCGGTTTCTCCAGCTCCAGGGGACTGGTGGAGAAGGAAAGGGCCAGGCGGGAAAGGAGGGCGTGCTTGGCATGGTAGTCCTCCAAAGCCTCCCACCCCGCCATGAAGTACACCCGGCTTCCCCCCTTATACCGCTCCCACTTCAGGACCTTGATGGGCCCCGCCTGGGCGCTGGTCTTGAGGTGGGTGCCCCCGCAGGCCGCCAGGTCAAAGTCCCCGATCCGCACCAGGCGCACCTGGCCCTGCACCTTGGGAGGCCGCCTTAGGGGGTAGTGGGCCAGCTCCTCCTGGGAGACAAAGAAGGCCTCAATGGGGTAGTCCGCGTACACGGCGAAGTTGGCCAAGGCCTCCGCTTCCTGGATCTTGGCCTCCTCCACCTCCTCCTCGAGGTCCACGGTGGAAACCGGGCCATCCAGGCTCACGGCGACCGTGTGGTACCCCCCGGCCCGCAAAAGGGCCTGGGAGAGGATGTGCTGGGCGGTGTGGCGCTGCATGTGGCGAAAGCGCCGGCTCCAGTCAATCTCCCCCTCCACCTCCCATCCCTCGGGGATGGGGGCATCCAGGCGGTGCACCACGTCCCCGAAGGCCTTGGCCTCCTCAAAGGCGTGGAGGACCCGCACCTGGCCAAACTCCCCCTTCAGCACCCCCGTGTCCGCCGGCTGTCCCCCGGACTCCGGGTAAAAGAGGGTCTCGGAGAGCACGGCGTAGTGCCCCTTTTCATCGCTCCAGGCCCGCACCACCCGGGCCCGGAAGCGGGTGGCGTAGCTGTCCTCCTGGTAAAGCCTCATGCCCTCTAGAATAAAGAGGATGGCGCCCCTGGACTGGGAGGAATGGGTAAGATGTCAGGCCCTGATCCGCCTCATCCAGGCCCTGAAGGAAGCGGGGCATGAGATCCAGGCCTTGGGGTGGTTGGAAGGGGCCATGGAGCCATGAAGGGGGAAAGGCTGGACAGGCTCCTGGCCCGTCTGGGCCTGGGAAGCCGCAAGGAGGTGGCCCGCGTGGTGCGAAGCGGCCAGGTGCGGGTGGCGGGGCAGGTGGTCCGGGACCCTGCCTTCCACGTGCCCCCAGGGGCGCGCCTCGAGGTGAACGGCCAACCCCTGGCGGTGCGGTGCCATCACCATGTCCTCTTGCACAAGCCTGCGGGATACGTGACCAGCCGCAAGGAGGGCCCCTCGGTCTTTACCCTCCTCGAGGGCTTTCCCACCCGGGACCTCTCCCCCGTAGGCCGCCTGGACAAGGACACGGAGGGGCTCCTCCTCTTCACCACTGACGGCGAGCTCCTCCACCGCCTCACCCATCCCCGTCACAAGGTGGAAAAGCGCTACCTGGTCCACCTGGAGCACCCCGCCACAGGGGAAGACCAAAAGGCCTTTGGCGAGGGCCTGGTTCTGGAGGGCACCAGGCTTCTTCCCGCAGAGCTCTCCTGGGACCAAAACCCCACCCGGGTGGAGCTGGTCCTGAGGGAAGGGCGCTTTCACCAGGTGAAGCGCATGTTCCAGGCCCGGGGCAACCGGGTCCTCTACCTGAAGCGGCTCTCCCTGGGCCCCCTCACCCTGGGGGACCTCCCCGTAGGCCAGGCCCGTTACCTCTCCCCAGAGGAGGAGGAAGCCCTGTACCGGGCGGTGGGGATTTTCACAGACCTTTTACGGGGTAGGTGGTAGATTGCCTCCATGCTTCGGCGATTCGCCTGGACGCTGGCCCTGGGTCTCGCCCTGGCCCAGAATAGCGCCCATGTGGATTCCTCCCCCCTCACCGCCATTCTGGTCCTGGAGGAGGATGCCATTGAAGACGGCCGGCTTTTGAGCTATGTGGGCAGCCAGTCCTACCCCGTGGCCTCGGAGAAGGAGCTGAGAAGCCTGATCAGGAAGCTCGCCCGCGAGCCCCGAAAGCCCCGCTTCATCTTCCAGGATGGGCGCTGGCGGGGGGTGGAGAAAAAGGGACTCGCCTTTGACGAGGCGGAGGTCCTGGCCGCCTACCGCGAGGCCCTGGCGAGGGGGCGCAAAAGCTTCCGCCTGCCCGTCCGCCATATCCCCCCAACCCCCAGCCTGAAAGACCTGTATGCCTTGGGTATCCGGGAACACCTGGCCACGGGGGAAACCGACTTCCGGGGTTCCAGCCGGGAGCGCACCCACAACCTGCTTCTGGCCTCCAGCAAGCTGGATGGCCTCCTCATCCCCCCGGGCACCTTCTCCTTTAACCAGGTCCTGGGGCCGGTCACCGAGGAGGAGGGGTACAAGGAAGCCTTCGTCATCGTGGGGGACCGCACGGAGGAGGGCGTGGGGGGCGGGGTCTGCCAGGTTTCCACCACCTTGTTCCGGGCCTTTTTCCTCGCCGGGCTACCCATAAAGGAGCGCCATGCCCACAGCTACCAGGTGGCCTACTACAAGCCCCCCGGCCTGGATGCCGCGGTGATCCAACCCTACAAGGACCTCAAGGCGGTGAACGACACCCCGGGGCATATCCTGGTGCAGCGCTCCGTGGTGGGCACCCAGCTCCGCTTCCACCTCTTCGGCACCAAGGACCGGGAGGTGCGCTGGGAAGGCCCCTTCATCTCCGATAGGAAACCCCCCTTGCCTCCCCGGGAGATCCCGGACCCCTCCTTGCCCCCCGGGGTGCGCAAGCAGGTGGACTTCGCCGCCGAGGGGGCCCGGGTGGAGGTGAGGCGCACCGTGCGCTACCAGGACGGACGGGCGCTGGAAGACCAGGTGGTGAGCCTCTACCGGCCCTGGGGTGCCGTATACCTGGTGGGGCCTACCCCACCTCCAGAAGCACCGCCCGCTCCACCGGGACAAGGCGGTGGGGCTCCGTGAGCCGGGCCGCCTCCCCCCTTTTCAGGTGAAGGTAGCGGCCCTCGGGCAGGTCAATGACCAGCTCCCCTTCCAGCACCAGGTAAAAACCCCCTTCCCCTCGCCCCTCCTCCCGGGTTAGCGGATAGGCGCGCACAGCCATCCCCGGCACCTCCACCCTTCCCTCCCGGGCCAGGCGCAAGAGGTGAAGCTTGAAGCTTGGCATCAGGTAACCGCCTCCTTCCTGGCGCGGCCCTTTTTCATACGAAGTTTAAAGAGAGCCCGCCGGGCCAGCTTGGCCGCCTCCGGGGAGAGGGGTTCCCCAAGGGCCAAGGCCTCCGCCGCCTGGCGCTCCTCCGGGGCGAGTTCCCCAAGGAAGGGCCTGAGCTCCTCCCAGTCCTTAGGGGGTTTAGGTGGGGATGCCTCCTGCCCCTTGGTCCTTGCCCCGGTGCGGCCCACCCCTGGGGCCTTGCGGCGGGGAGACCCCCTGGCCTTGGACCTCGAGGCCTCCCGGGTAGGGGCCTTGGGGGACGGGAGGAGCTTAGGGTCATGGGCCGGGCAGGCAGGGTTGAGGCAGGCCCCTTCCCCCTTTTTCACGGAGGGCCAGCCACAAGAGGGACAGCTCTGGTCCATAAGGGGGTAGAAGGAAAGGAAATCGCAGGCGTTGTTCTCGCACTTGTAGTAGGGCTTGCCCCGGCGGCTTCGCTTCTCCAAGACCCGGCCCCCGCACTTGGGGCAGGCATGGCCCGTGGGCTGGCCGTCGTCCCGGGTGTAGTCGCACTGGGGATAGCCCGAGCAGGCGATAAAGCTCCCGTACCGCCCCTCTTTGCGCACCAGGGGCCTTCCGCACTTGGGGCAAGCCTCCCCGATGGGCTCGGCCTCCTTCTTCCTCTCCAAGGGTTCGGTGTAGGTGCACTCCGGGTAGCCCGTACATCCCAGAAACTGCCCGTAGCGGCTTACCTTGAGCTCCAAAGGCCTCCCGCACCGGGGGCAGGTCTTCTTGGGCACCTGGGAAAGCTCTCCCAGAAAGGGCTCGTAAAACTCCCACACCACCTTGGGCCAGGGGGCCTTTCCCTCCTCCACCTGGTCCAGGCGGTCCTCCATGCGGGCGGTGAACTCATAGGCCACCACCTGGGGGAAGCGCTCCTTGAGGTAGTGGGTCACCTGGCGGCCCAGGGGGGTGGGCGACAGGGTGCGCCCCTTGCGTACCACATACCCCCGCTTTTCCAAGGTTTCCAGGGTGGGGGCATAGGTGGAAGGACGCCCGATGCCCAGCTCCTCCATGGTCTTCACCAGGGTGGCGTCCGTGTACCGGGGTGGGGGCTCGGTGAAGTGCTGCTGGGCCTTGACCTCTAAGAGCTCGGCCCTGGTGCCCTCCGCCACCGGGGGCAAGGGGGTTTCCCCCTCCGCTTCCTGACCCTCCTGCGCCATCCCACCCTGGGGCCCCTTATCCCCAAGGGAACCGCCCTCATCCCCCCGCCCCCAGGCCTTGAGGTACCCCTCAAACAGGAGCACCGAGCCCGAGGCACGGAAGGTGAAGCGGGGCTTCTCCCCCTCATCCTTAAGGAGCACCACCGTCTGGTGGTAAAGGGCATCCCGCATCTGGCTGGCCACGAAGCGCCGCCAGATGAGGTCGTAAAGGCGGTATTCCTCCTCGGAAAGGTACTTCCTCACGCCATCGGGAGTGCGCCGCACATCGGTGGGCCGGATGGCCTCGTGGGCGTCCTGCACCCCCTCCTTGCGGTTTCGGTAAACCCGGGGGCTTTCCGGCAGGTACTCGGGCCCAAAGTGCATCCGGACCACTTCCCGGGCCGCCTGGAGGGCCTCCGGGGAAACCCGCACGGAGTCGGTGCGCATGTAGGTGATGAGGCCCACCGTCCCCTCGGGAAGGTCCACGCCCTCGTAAAGGCGCTGGGCGATGCGCATGGTGCGGCTTGCGGTGTAGCCCAGGCGGCTGCTGGCCGCCTGCTGCAGGGTGGAGGTGGTGAAGGGGGGCGGGGGGGATTTGCGGCGCTCCCTGGTCTCCACCTGGACCACCCGGTAGGGCCTCCCCCTGGCCTCCTCGGCCAAGGCCTTCGCCTGGGCCTCGCGTGCCAAGTGAAGCTTTCCTTCCTTCTCCCCCTGGCCAGCCCATAGGCGCCTGCCCTCCACCTCGAGGAGGCTTGCGGAAAGGGCCCGGTCTTGGCCCAGGGTGAAAACCCCCTCCAAGGTCCAGTACTCCTCCGGGCGGAAGGCCTCGATCTCCTCCTCCCGCTCCACCAAAAGCCTTAGGGCCACGCTCTGCACCCGGCCAGCGGAAAGGGCCCGCTTGCGAAACTCCAGGGAAAGAAGGGGGGAAAGGTTATAGCCCACCAAGCGGTCCAGGACCCTCCGGGCCTGCTGGGCATCCACCAGGTTCTGGTCTATGGGCCTCGGGTTTTGTACCGCCTGCCGCACCACCTTGGGGGTGATCTCGTGAAACTCCACCCTCAGAGGCTCCCGGGGATCCCGCCCCAAAAGCCTCGCCACATGCCAGCCGATGGCCTCCCCCTCCCGGTCGGGGTCGGTGGCGATGAGGAGGCGCTTGCCCTTTGCCGCCCGCTTGAGCTCTTCCACCACGGACTTCTTGTCCTTTTTTATCTCATAGGTGGGAGCAAAGTCCCGCCCCACATCCACCCCAAGCTCCCGTTCCGGAAGGTCGGCCACGTGCCCCAGGCTGGCCCTAACCTCGTAACCGGGACCCAGCATCTTCTGGATGCTCCTGGCCTTGGCGGGGGATTCCACCACCACCAGGGTGGGAGCCCATGAGTGTTCCCTTTGGGGAGTTGGTTCCCCTGCAGGCGCATCGAGGTGGTCAACCGCAGGACCCTTTTGACGGCGGGGGTTTTTCCCTTGAGCCCCATGGGGCCGGTCTCCGCTCGGCATCGCCCCCTATTTAGGGACCATATCCCCCCGCTTGTCAAGGGCACCGCTCTCCCAAAAGAACCCTTGACAGCCAGAAAAGCCTCCTGCCTGCCCGAATCCCCACGTCCCCTCCCGGGGCCTTCAGGTCTTCACATCTAGGCCCGGGTAAGCCCGGGGTAACAACCTCCTCTCCCAGGCAGCCTTTAGAAGCTCCTCGCGGAAATCGGGGTGGGCAATGTTGATAAGGGCCATGGCCCTTTCCCTCAGGGAACGGCCAAAGAGCTCGGCCACGCCCCACTCGGTGACCACGTAGTGCACGTCGGCCCGGGTGGTAACCACCCCTGCACCCGGTTTCAGGTAGGGGACGATGCGGCTATGCCCCTTGGCGGTGGAGGGCAGGGCGATGATGGGCTTGCCCCCCTCGCTTCTCGCCGCCCCCCGGATGAAATCCAGCTGGCCGCCAAAGCCCGAGTAGATGCGGGTGCCGATGGAGTCCGCCACCACCTGGCCGGTGAGGTCCACCTCGATGGCAGAGTTGATGGCCACCATCCTGCGGTTTTGGGCCACCACGAAGGGGTCGTTCACGTAATCGGCGGGGTGGAGCTCAAAGAGGGGGTTGTCGTGGACGAAACGGTAAAGCCTTTCCGAGCCCAGGACAAAGGTGCCGATCACCTTGCCGGGGTGGAGGGTCTTCTTGGCCCCGGTGATGAGGCCCTTTTCAAAGGCCTCCAACACCCCATCCGAGATCATCTCCGTGTGGACCCCAAGGTCGCGCCTTCCCTCCAGGCTGGCCAAAACGGCATCGGGGATGGCCCCGATGCCCATCTGCAAGGTGGCCCCATCCTCGATGAGGCTCGCCACGTGCTCCCCGATCCTCCGCTCCACCTCGCCAAAGCCCTCCCGCCTCAGCTCGGGCAGGGGCCAGTCCAGCTCCACGATGGCGGTGAAGCGGGAGACGTGGACGAAGGTGTCTCCCAGGGTCCTGGGCATCCTGGGGTTCACCATGGCGATCACCAGGGGGGCCGCCTCGAGGGCCGCCTTGGTGGCGATCACCTCCACCCCCAAGGAGCAGAAGCCATGCTCATCGGGCGGGGAAACCTGGACGATGGCGGCATCCAGGGGAAGGATGCGCCGTTTAAAAAGCCAGGGCACCTGGTGGAGCAGGATGGGTACGTAGTCGGCCCGGCCCTGGTTCACCGCCTCCCGGTCGGTGGGCCCCACGAAGAGGGAGCGGCGCCGGAAGTGCCCCTCCATCTCCGGGGAGGCAAAGGGATCCTCCCCCATCTGCAGAAGGTGGACGAGCTCCACATTCTCCAGCTCGTCCTTGCGGGCGGCCAGGGCCTTGAGAAGGGGGGTGGGGGTAGCGGCGTTTCCGGAGACGAAGACCCGCATGCCGGATCGGATGAGGGTGACGGCATCCTCAGGGGAAGTCAGCTTCTTGCGGTAGCTCATTCCAGGTGCCCTCCTTTCTGGCCCAGGAGGAGGTAGGCCCCTTGCCGGAGCTCTGGCACCTTCAAGGGGTCCTCCTCCACCTCTAGGAGAAAGGGCAGAAGGGTGGCGGTAAGGGCGTGGCTGCTGGTGCGGGGCACCAGGGCAGGCACGTTGGGAAGGCAGAAGTGGGTGATACCCATCTCCTGGTACACCCCCACCCGGCTGGTTTCCGCGATCCCTCCCTGGTCGATGGCGAAGTCCAGGAGGACCGCCCCCGGGCGCATGCGGGAGAGGAGAGCCCGGCTCAGGAGGAGGGGGGCCCTTTCCCCAGGCACCGCCACCGCCCCCACCAGGACATCGGCGAAGGCGGCGTACCGTTCCAGCCGGCTTTGGGTGATGAGGGCGGTGACCGCCCCTTTGGCCTCCTTGGAGGCTTCCTCCAGGGCAGAAAGCTCCTTGTCCAAGAGGTAGACCGAGGCCCCCGTCCCCAAAAAGGAGCGGGCCGCCGCCCTCCCCAAAACCCCTGCCCCCAGGATGACCACATCCCCAGGGGGAATCCCGGGCAGGCCCGAAAGGAGCACCCCGGGGCCGAAGGGGGCCTCCAAAAGCCTTCCCGCAATCTGGGGGGCCAGGCGGCCTGCGATCTCGCTCATGGCCTTGAGCACGGGGCGCCTTCCCTCCGCCCCGATGAGTTCGTACCCAATGGCGGTTAGGCCCTTTTCCGCCATGGCCTCCACCAAAGGGGACTCCGCCACCGCCAGGTGCAAAAAGGCCATCACCGTGGCCCCGGGGCGGAGGAGGGCCACCTCCTCGAGGGTGGGCCTTCCCACCTTCAAGACCACCTCCCCCCGGCCAAAGGCCTCCTCCCGGCTCACCAGCCGGGCTCCGGCCTCCTCATATAGGGCGTCGGGAAACCCGGCCCGCTCCCCTGCCCCCCGCTCCACATAAACCCGGTGGCCCCGGTTCACCAGCTCCCGCACCCCCTGGGGGGTGAGGGCCACCCGGCCCTCCCGCACCTCCCCGAAGGGGGGTTGGGTTTTTACCACGCCTTGCTCCTTGGGTAGGCCAAAGTCCATACCCGCCTCCTCGCATTGAGCTTAAGGCCAAGCCCCAGGAGGGATGTCCCTTTCCCTTCTCATCCAGGCAGATCCTAGGCTTAACCCATGGATGCCTTCGCCGACTGGCTCTTTGTGGTCCTATGGGGGGCGGGGGTGCTCCTTACCCTCGTGCCTTTCATTCCCGCCACCCTTTTGATCCTGGCCGCCGCCCTCCTCCACGAGGCCCTGGTGGGCTTCCGGGAACTTTCCTTGGGCCTGTGGCTGGCCCTAGGGGTCCTGGCCCTCCTGGCCATGACCCTGGACAACCTGGCCACCCTTCTTGGGGCGAAAAGGTACGGGGCGGGACGGGCAGGGCTTTGGGGGGCCTTCTTGGGCGGGCTCCTAGGCCTCTTCCTGGGGGTGGTGGGGGTTCTGGTTCTGCCCTTTTTGCTGGCCTGGCTCTTTGAGTACCTTTCGGGGAGGAAGCCCGAGGAGGCCCTCAAGGCAGCCTGGGGCACCCTGGTGGGGCTCATGGGGGGCGTGGTGGCCAAGGCGATCCTCCACGTGGCCATGGGGATCCTGGTGATCCGGGCCATCTTCTGATGCCACCCCCACCTGGCAAGGCCAGTTGGGGCCTCGGCCAGGGTATGCTTTTCCCCATGGACCTGGTCTTCGTCACCCGCAAGGGGTGCGGCCTTTGCGAAAAGGCGGAAAGGGCCCTTTGGACTTTGGGAATACCCTATGTGCGCCGGGATGTGGACCAAGACCCAAAGCTCTTCCGCCTCTACACCTTCCGGGTACCTGTGCTTCTTTTGGGGGATAGGGTGCTTTTGGAGGGCCTCTTTGACGAGAGGTCGCTGATGGAGTTGGTGCAGAAGCTCCAAAGAGGGGGTGAGGCATGAACCCCACCATGATCCAGATCGGCCCCTTGCGCATCCAGTGGTATGGCTTTCTCCTGACCCTGGCCATCTTCATCGGCTTTGAGCTGGCCAAGCGCCGGCTTAAGGCCTGGGGGTTGGATGCGGAGCGGTTTGAGGTGGTGGCCTTCTGGGCCGTCATCTTCGGGGTGGTGGGGGCCAGGCTGGGCTACGTCCTCACCTCCCCCGGTCCTTTCGTGCAAAATCCCGTGGAGATCCTGTACATCCGGCACGGGGGCCTCTCCTTCCACGGGGCCATTTTGGGCGGGGCCCTGGTCTTCCTCTACTTTCACAGGCGAAGGGGCTATCCCCTCTGGCCCTACCTGGACGCCGCCACCCCGGGGGTGGCCCTGGGCATCATCGCCGGGAGGATCGGGAACCTGATGAATGGCTCGGATACCGTGGGGCGCCTTACCTCCTTGCCCATCGGCTTCACCTGGCCAGAGTGGGCTAAGGGCTTCCCGGGCATCTGCCCCGGCATTGAGGACATCTCCCAGGTGTACCGGTGCGCGGAGCTCCTCCGGGGCCCCGTGCACCTCACCCAGATCTACGGGGCCCTGGTGGGCCTCATCCTCCTGCCCCTCTCCTATTACTGGCTTCGCAAGAAGCCCTTTTTCGGGTACGCCTTCTGGAACTTCCTCCTGTGGTACAGCGTGCTCCGCTCGGTCCTCGAGGAGCCCTTCCGGCTAAACCCCCTCTGGCTTCCCGTGTACCGCAACCACGAGCTGGGCATCGGCCTTTTCACCGCCACCCAGGTGGTGAGCCTGCCCCTCATCCTCCTTTCCTGGTACATGCTAAGGCGCCTGGGCCGGTAAGATAAGCCCATGGTGCTTCCCCCCCGCAAGGACTCGCTGAAGTGGGGCACCTATCCCGAGGACGTCCTGCCCCTTTGGGTGGCGGACATGGACTTCCCCGTGGCCGAGCCCATCCGGCGGGCCATTGGGGAGAGGGCCGAGGGCTTTTTGGGCTACCCGCCCCGGGAGGGGGACCCGGAGCTCAAGGCCCTCATCCTGGAAAGGACGGGTTTGGAAGGCGAGGTGGCCTTCATGCCCGGGGTGGTGGTGGGGCTATTCGGGGCGGTGGCCGCCTTCACCGCCCCTGGCCAAGGGGTCCTGACCCAGGTCCCCGTATACCCCCCGTTTCTGGCCGCCATCCGCCAGCAAAGGCGCACGGTTCTGGCGAATCCCCTAAGGGAAACAGAGGAGGGGTACCGGCTGGACCTCGAGGGCCTGGAGCGCCTGGCGTACGCCAGCAGGCTCCTCCTCTTCTGCCATCCGCAAAACCCCACGGGAAGGGTCTTTGGGGAGGAGGAGCTTTCCGCCCTGGCCGCCATCGCCCGCAAGCACGACCTCATCGTGGTCTCCGATGAGCTTCACGCCCCCCTGACCTACGAGAGGACCCACGTGCCCCTGGCCCGCCTCCTCCCCGAGCGCACCCTCACCCTGCTGGGCCCAGGAAAGGCCTACAACCTGGCTGGGCTCCCCCTAGGGGCCGTGGTGGGGCCTAAGCCCCTGGTGGAGACCCTTAGGCGCCACCTGCCCCACACCTTCCCCAACGTCTTGGCCATGGCCGCCTGGAAGGCTGCCCTGCTGGAGGCGGGGCCTTGGCTGGAGGAGACCCTCGCCCGGTTCAAGGCCAACCGCGACCGGGTGGCGGCTTGGGCCAAGGAGGTGGGCCTGGGACACTTTGCCCCGGAGGGCACCTACCTGGCCTGGCTCAAAACCCCCCTTCCCCAGGCAGCCTCCTTCTTCCTCAAGGAGGCCCGGGTGGCCCTAAACCCCGGGGAGAACTTCGGGGAAGGGTACGACCGCTACGTGCGCCTCAACTTCGCCACCTACCCCGAGGTGCTGGAAGAGGCCCTGAGGCGCCTGGCCGAGGCCCTAAGGAGGGCCTAAACCCCCGGGAAACCTCCCGGGGGAATGGGGCCTAAGGGCTTACTGAACCACCTCGATGGGGATCCGCTTGGCCCGGGCCTCGGCCACCTTGGGCAGGGTGAGGCGCAGGATCCCGTGGCGGAACTCCGCCTTGGCCTGGGAGGCATCCACCTCCACGGGGAGGCTGAAGGTGCGCACGAAGGAGCCGTGGGGGATCTCCTGCAGGTAGTAGCGGCGCACCTTAGCCTCCTCGGCGGGCTTCACCTGGCCCCGTACGGTGAGCTTGCTGCCCTCGAGGCTCACCTCCAGGTCCTCAGGAGCCAGGCCCGGCGCCGCCATCTCCAGGACCAGGGCCTCGTCGGTCTCGTAGAGGTCCGCAGGGGCCACAAAGGTGGCCGCGGGCCGGGCAAAGTCGCCCAAGACCTCCTCAAAGAGCCGGTTGGCCTCCTCCAGGAGGGAGAAAGGACCCCAGGTACGGAAGGGGGTAATCTCCGTGGGACGCACTTCCCTACGAACCAGGGCCATACCCATCACCTCCATCCTCACCCATATCACCTGCGCCTTATTTTGTCAAGTATCCTTATCCTCTGACGCCTACCCCTGCGCCCCTTATAATCAAGGGCATGGAGATCCCTCCCGAAGCCGTCTTGGTGGACACCAGGCCCAGGTCTGCCTACGAGGCAGGCCACCTGCCAGGCGCCCGCCACCTGGACCTCTCGGCCCCCCGGCTTCGCCTGCGGGAAGAGGCGGAACTTAGGGCCCTGGAGGCTGGCCTCAGCGAGCTTTTCGGGGAACTCGGGCTCAAAAGCCCCGTAATCCTCTACGACGAGGGCCTCACCAGCCGCCTTTGCCGCACCGCCTTCTTCCTGGGCCTTGGGGGGCTTGAGGTGGAACTTTGGACCGAGGGCTGGGAAGCCCACGCCACCGAGCGGGAGGAGCCCAAGCCCAAGCGTTCGGACACCTTAGCCCGCCTCCGGCGGGACTGGCTCCTCACCGCGGACGAGGCGGCCCGGCACCCCCTTCTTTTGGATGTGCGAAGCCCCGAGGAGCACCAGGGCAAGCTCCACCCCCCCTGCTGCCCCAAGGGAGGGCGGATCCCGGGAAGCCGGAACGCCCCCCTGGAGCTCTTCCTGGAGCCGGATGGGGTGCTGAAGCGGCTAGGCCTGGAGCCGGGACAGGAGGTGGGGGTCTACTGTCACTCCGGGGCCCGGAGTGCCGTGGCTTTCTTCGTGCTGAGAAGCCTGGGGGTCAAGGCCAGGAACTACCTGGGCTCCATGCACGAGTGGCTAGGGGAGGGCCTTCCCACCGAGCCATGAGGGTCTACCGCCTGAGCGTGGGCCCTCTCCAGGAAAACACCTACCTGGTGGAGGGAAGGGAAGGGGTGGTGCTCATAGACCCCGGGGACGAGGCGGAGAGGATCCTGGCCCTTTTGGCGTCCACGGGGTCCATGCCCCGGGCCATCCTCCTCACCCACGCCCACTTCGACCACGTGGGGGCGGTGGCCCCCCTGGTGGAGGCCCTGTCCTTGCCGGTCTTCCTCCACCCCCTGGACCTTCCCCTCTACCGGCAGGCGGCGGAGGTGGCCCGCATGTGGGGCCTCATCATCCCCGACCCTCCCCTCCCGGTGGAGCCTTTGGAGGAAGGGCAGGTCCTCTTCGGCCTCAGCGTGTGGCACCTTCCTGGCCACAGCCCGGGCCATGTGGCCTTCATCCATCCCGGCGAGGCCGGACAACCCCCTAAAGTCCTTTCCGGGGACCTTCTCTTCCGAGGGAGCATCGGCCGCTACGATCTTCCCGGGGCAAGCCGGGAGGACCTTTTCCGCTCCCTAAAGCGCCTCCTCACCCTGCCCCAGGGGACGGAGGTCTATCCGGGGCATGGGCCCCCCACCACCCTGGCCCTCGAGGCCAAGACCAACCCCTTCCTTCTGGGGTTAGAATGGGAAACGTGAACGGGGCGGATGTTCCCCACAGGGGACAGCTTGAGGCGCTTAAGGCTCTTTACCACCTGCAGGAAAAGGACCTGGAGATAGACCGATTGCAAAAGGAGGCGGAAACCCTCCCCCAGGACCTGGTTTCCGTGAAGGCCCAGGTGGAGGCCCTGGAAGACCGGCTTGCCGACCTCCTGGAGCGCCAGGCAGAGCTCCGCAAGGAGTACCACCGCCACAGCCTGGACATCGAGGACCTCACCGCCAAGGAAAAGCAGGCGGAGGCCGAGCAGCGCCAGGCCCAAAGCGCCCGCGAGCAGACCCAGTACGAGAACCGCATCCAGCAGATCAAGGACCGCATCAGGGAACTCCTGGAGCTTTCCACCCCCATCATGGAGGCCATGGAGAACCTGGAAAGCGAGATCCAGGAGGTGGAAGCCGAGCTCGCCGCCTTAAAGCCCCGCCTGGAGGAGCTCCTGGAAGCCAACCGGGTAAGGGTGGAAGCCCTAAAGGCCGAGATCGCCCTCAGGCTGGAGGAACGCTCCCTCATGGCCCAGGCCATCCCTGTCCCTGTCCTGAAGGAGTACGAGGCCATCCGCCGGGCCCGCAAGGGCACCGGCATCGCCCGCATGCACCGCCAAGGCCAGGTCTTCCGTTGCGAGGGGTGCAACGTGGTGCTGCCCACCCACGTGGCGCAAAAGGTGGTGCAGGGGCAGCTGGTGCGCTGCCCCTCCTGCGGCCGGCTCCTCTGGAAAGGGGAGGGTTAGACGAGGCGGGCCTTTAGGGCAATCTCCTTCACCGCCCCCAGGGCCCGGGAAACCGGGCACCCCTCCTTGGCCGCCTGGGCGATCTCCTGGAACTTCTCCGGGGTGATCCCCGGCACCTCCGCCTCGGTGACCAGGTCAATCCGGGTGATGGTGGCCTTCCCCTCCACCATCTCCAGGTGCACATGGGCCTCGGTGGAAACCCGCTTAGGGGGGAAGCCCTCCCGCTCCAAAGAGGCCGCCAAGGCCATGGAAAAGCACCCCGCGTGGGCGGCAGCGATGAGCTCCTCGGGGTTGGTCCCCGGCCCCTCCTCAAAGCGGGAAGGGAAGGAATAGGGCCCCTCAAAGACCTGGCTTTGCAGTTTCATAAGGCCCTGGCCGTTACGCAAACCACCTTCCCACACCGCACTGGCCTTTCTAACCGGCATAGGCTTACCTCCAGGGCCAGGATACCTGGAACCTTGGGGAAGCTGCGGTGAGGAAAGGCACTTTTCCCCCTCCCCTCCGGTTTGACGAAAAGGGGCGGGAAGCAGAGACTATGGGCGTGCTCTTCCTCTTCGTGGACGGCCTGGGCCTGGGAGAGGCCTTGGAGGAGCTCTTCCCCTTCCTCTTGGAACTTTCCCCCAAGGCCTTGGACGCCACCTTAGGGGTGGAGGGCCTGCCCCAGTCGGGGACGGGCCAGACCACCCTCCTCACCGGGGTCAATGCCGCTAAGCTTCTAGGCTACCATCAAGGGCCTTTTCCCAGCCCCAGGCTCAGGCCCCTTCTCCGGCAAGGCCTTTACGCCTGGGCTAGGGAGGAGGGTCTGAACGTGCTCCACGCCAACGCCTACCGCCCGGAGTACCTGAAGCGGGCCACGGGGGGAAGAAGGCTTATGCTTTCCGCCTTTGCCCAAGCAGCCCTCTTGGCAGGCCTTCCCCTTCTGCCCTTAGGCCACCCCCTGGCCCTCCCCCCCGCCTTCTGGGAGGACCCTTTGGGGGTAGGGGCCAAAACGGCGGCTCTGGCCCGAGGGTTTGACCTGGTGGTCCTGGAGTACTGGGCGTTGGACCTGGCCGCCCACCGCCTTCCGGATACCCTTCCCGAGCGTTTCCGCGAGCTTTCCCTGTTCCTGAAGGGTTTCCTGGAGGAAGGCGGCACCCTCCTCCTCACCTCCGACCACGGGAACGCCGAGGAACCCTGGCATCCCAACCACACCCGAAACCCCGTACCCCTAGTCCATACCGGGGAAACCCCCTTCTGGCCGCAGGACCTGGCAGGCGTCTTCCCCTGGTTGCAAGTGATTATCACTTCTAAACTTAGGAAATCCGACCGGAATACTTGACTTTAACCCCCCCTTGGGGTAAAGTCCCCAGGCAGAGGGCGCCCTCACCTGGGGAAACCCCTGGGGATGCGGGAAGGAGGCGAGATGCAACTTAGAAGGTTCCTGACCCTTATCGGCCTTGCGGCTTTAGGACTGGCCTTTGCCCAGCAGCAGACCCTAACCCTCTACTCCGGGCGGGGGCAGAGCCTGGTGGAACCCTTGGTGAGGCAGTTCCAGGCGGAAACCGGTATCCGGGTCCAGGTGCGCTACGGCACCGACGCCCAGATCCTGGCGGCCTTGCAGGAGGAAGGAAGCCGTTCCCCGGCGGATGTCTTCTGGGCCAACACCGCGGGCGCCCTGGGCCAGGCGGCAAGCAAAGGGCTCTTGAGGCCCTTGGGGGATACCCTGCTTAGGCAACCCCTGGCCTTCGTGCCCGCCTCCAAGGCCTGGGTGCCGGTAACCGTGCGCCTGAGGGTCCTGGCCTATAACCCCCAAAGGCTTAAGCCGGAAGAGCTTCCCGCAAGCATCCTGGACCTCCCCCGCTTCGCCCAGGAAAAGGGCCTTGTAGGCCGGGTGGGCTGGACCCCCACCTACTCCAGCTTCCAGGACATGGTGGCGGGGATGATCGCCCTCCATGGGGAAAGCAGGACCCGGGAGTGGCTTTCCGCCATGAAGGCCCTAAACCCCAAGAGCTACGCCTCTAACCCGGCCATGCTGGACGCCATCCGCGCTGGGGAGATCGACCTCGGCTCCACCAACCACTACTACGTGGTGCGCTTCCGCCGGGCCGGGTACAACCTGGGGCTCCACTACTTCAGGGACGGGGATGCGGGTAACCTGGCCTTGGTCACGGGGGCAGGCATCCTCAAGACCTCCAAGAACCTGGTGGCCGCAAACCGCTTCCTCACCTACCTGCTTTCCCCCAAGGGACAGCAGTACTTCGCGGGTGCCGTGGGGGAATACCCCTTGGTGAAGGGAGTGGTGGCCGATGCCCAACTTTTGCCCCTCGAGGAGGCCCTGGGGAAAAGCCCCAAGCTGGACTTTGAGAAGCTCCCCCTGGACCAGGCCCTAAGGCTCCTGAGGGAACTGGGGATTCTCTAGGACCACCCCCCTCCCCCCAGACACCATGGGCGAGTGCCGAAGCCGGAGATGACCAGGGCAAGAAGGCTCCAGCAACTTCCTGGGCTCCTGCCCTTCCTGGTGCCCGCCCTCCTCACGGGGGGCGGGGTGGCCCTTCCCCTCCTCTACCTGGCCTTAAGGGCCCTGGAAGCGGATCCCGAAACCTTGAGGGACATCCTCCTCCGCCCCAAGAACCTGGAGCTGGTCAGGAACACCCTTTCCCTCCTCCTGGGGGTTCTCCTCCTCACCACCCTCCTCGCCCTGCCCCTGGCCTTCCTCACCACCCGCACCGACCTTAGGGGAAAGCGCCTCTTCTCCATCCTCCTCACCCTGCCCCTGGCCATCCCCGGCTACGTGGGCGCCTACGTGATCCTTTCGGCCACGGGGCCCGGGGGGATCCTCCCCTTGCCCCGCCTCGAGGGGTACTGGGGGGCCCTTCTCGTCCTCTCCCTCATCACCTACCCCTACCTCTTCCTGGGCTTGCGGGCCGCCTTTTTGGGGCTGGACCCCAGCCTGGAAGAGGCCGCCCGCACCCTGGGCTTGAGGCCTTTAAGGGCCTTTCTCCAGGTGGTCTTTCCCCAGCTCCTCCCCGCCCTCCTTTCGGGATACCTGGTGGTGGGCCTCCACGTCCTGGGGGACTTCGGCACCGTGAGCCTTCTGCGCTACGAGACCTTCTCCTACGCCATCTACCTCCAGTACAGCGCCGCCTTTGACCGGGTGTACGCCGCCTGGCTGGCCCTTTTCCTCCTCCTCTTCACCGGGGGGCTTCTTCTTCTGGAAGGAGCCTTCCTCCGCCGCCTCAGCCTGGCCCGCACGGGAAAGGGGAGCGGGAAAAGGGCCAGGCCCCTAAGCCTAGGCAGGTTCACCCCCTGGGCTTACCTCCTGCTCCTCCTCCCCGTCCTCCTGGCCCTGGTCCTTCCCCTCTATGCCCTTTTCCACCTGGCAAGCCGCTTTCCCCGAGAAAACCTCACGGGGCTTTGGGAAGCCCTCTCCCACTCCGCCATGGCCGCCATCCCCGCCTCCCTCCTGGCGGTGGGCATGGCCCTGCCCATCGCCTACCTGGCGGTGCGCTACCCCTCGCCTGCCTCCCGCTTCCTGGAGAGGCTGGCCTATTTGGGCTACGCCATCCCCCCCTTGGCCTTCGCCCTGGCCTGGATCTTCTTCAGCCTGAAGGGCCTTCCCCTCCTCTACGGCACCCTGCCCCTCCTCATCCTGGTCTTGGCCTTCCACTTCCTGGCCGAGGGCCTGGGGCCGGTGCGGGGGGCGCTTTACCAGGTGCCACGGCGCCTCGAGGAGGCGGCCAGGACCCTGGGGGACACCCCGGCGCGGGCCTTCTTCCGCGTGACCTTCCCCCTCCTCTGGCGGGGAGCGGTGGCGGGAGGGGCTTTGGCCTTTATCGGGGCGGTGAAGGAGCTCCCCATCACCCTCCTCCTCGCCCCCATGGGGTACAGCACCCTTTCCACCCGGGTTTTCAGCTACACTCAGGAAGCCATGTTCGCCGAGGCCGCCCCCTTCGCCCTGGCCATCGCCCTCCTCTCGGCGGCCTTCGTGGGGGTGTTGCTTTGGAGCGAGCGCCGCTTTTAGTCCTGGAAGGCATCGTCAAGCGCTTCGGGGGACACGAGGTGCTTAAGGGGATCGACCTCGAGGTCTTTCCCGGGGAGATCCTGGCCCTTCTGGGGCCCTCGGGCTGTGGCAAGACCACCCTCCTCAGGGTGGTGGCCGGGCTGGAAAACCCGGAGGCAGGGCGGATTTTCCTAGAGGGCAAGGAGATCACCCCCCTGCCCCCGGAAAACCGGGGCATCGGCTTTGTCTTCCAGGACTACGCCCTTTTCCCCCACCTCACCGCCTTGGGCAACGTGGCCTTCGGCCTTAAGGGGAAAGACCGCTACGAGAAGGCCAAACAGGCCCTGGAGCGGGTGGGCATGACCCTTTTCCAGGACCGCAAGCCCGGGGAGCTTTCCGGGGGGCAACAGCAACGCATCGCCCTGGCCCGGGCCCTGGCCCCGGGGCCGAAGCTGGTCCTCTTGGACGAGCCCTTTTCCAGCCTGGATGCCGGCCTCAAGGCCAGCACCCGGGAGGAGGTGCGCAAGATCCTCAAGGAAACAGGCACCACCGCCCTCTTGGTCACCCACGACCAGGAAGAGGCCCTCTCCTTCGCCGACCGCCTAGGGGTGATGCGGGGAGGAAGGCTGGAGCAGGTGGGTACCCCGGAGGAGGTCTATCTGAGGCCCAAGACCCCCTTCGTGGCCCAGTTTCTGGGCCGCACCAACCTGCTTTCGGGGGAGGGGTTTGGCCGGTATGCGGAGACCTGCCTGGGCCCTGTGCCCCTGGCCGAGCCTGCCCACGGGCCCCTTCTCCTCTCCCTGCGCCCCGAGGCCCTAAGGCTTCTTCCCCCCGAAGCCCCGGAGGGTACCCTGGGCCAGGTGTTGGCCCGGGAGTTCAAGGGGCACGACCTCACCTACCGGGTGCGCCTCTTCTCCCCGGAGAAGGAGATCCTGGTGCAGGAAGGACCGGAAAGCCCCTTCCGCGTGGGGGACCGGGTGCGGCTTAAGGTGGTGGGAAAGGGCGTGGCCCTCGAGGGGCATCCCTCCAGGGCCCCCGTGGGTGCGGACTAAGCTTAAAGCGTGCGCCGCATCCTGATCCTTGCCGAGTACGACGGAACCCATTTCGCTGGGCTTCAGCGCCAGCGACCGGGCCTGCGCACCGTGCAGGGGGAGCTGGAAAGGGTGTTGCCGGAAATCGGGGCCCTGCCCAAGGCGGTGGCCGCGGGCCGCACGGACGCTGGGGTGCACGCCCTGGCCATGCCCTTCCACCTTGACCTCCTGAGCCGGATCCCCGCGGAAAGGATCCCCGAGGCCCTAAACCGCCTCCTCCCCGAGGACCTGAAGGTGATCGCCGCCAAGGAGGTGGCTCCAGACTTCCATGCCCGCAAGGACGCCCTTTGGCGGGCCTACCATTACCGCATCCTCCTGAGGCCCTACCCCTCCCCCCTCCTCCGCCACCGGGCCCTTTGGGTTCGCCACACCTTGGACCTCGAGGCCATACGGGAGGCCCTGGCCCTCCTTCCGGGCCGGCACAGCTTCCTGGGCTTCTCTAAGGAAGAGGTGCGGGCAGGGGAAAGGGAGCTTTATGAGGCCCGCATGGAGGAGGTGGAAGGGGAGCTCGGCCCGGAGCTTCGCTTCTACTTCCGGGGGCAAAGCTTCTTGAGGGGCCAGGTGCGGGGCATGGTGGGGACCCTCCTGGAGGTGGGTCTGGGCAAGCGCCCCCCGGAAAGCATCCGGCTCATCCTGCAAAGCCAGGACCGGAGCCAAGCGGGCCCCTCGGCGCCGCCCCAGGGGTTGTATTTCCTCGAGGCCGCCTATCCCCCAGAAAAGCTAACCCCTAGCTAATCTCCTCCCGGAAATCCCCACCCCCAAGAGGGCTGGAAACCGCCGAGAAAGCCAGGATGGGGCGGTGTTGCCAGGGCCCCCACCTTGGCCAATGCCAAGGTAGGGTGGTACTAGAGGCGGCTCCTCGGGTCCAAAGCATCCCGAAGCCCATCCCCCAGGTAGTTAAAGGCCAAGACGGTGATGAAGATCATGAACCCCGGGGGCAGGGCCAGCCAGGGCGCGGTGAAGATGTACTCCTGGGCATTGGTGAGCATGTTGCCCCAGGTGGCCACCGGGGGCTGGATGCCAAAGCCCAGGAAGGAAAGGGCCGCTTCCACCAAAATGGCCCCGCCGATCTGCAAGGTGGCCTGCACGATCAAGGGCGCCAAGGTGTTGGGCACCAGGTGCCGGAACATGATCCGGGCATCGCTGGCCCCCAGGGCCTGGGCAGCGGTGGCATAGTCCTGCTCCCTCAGGGAAAGGATGTTACCCCGCACCAGCCGGGCCGTGCCCAGCCAGCCGAAGAGCACCAGGATGGTGATGATGATGAAAACGCTGGCCGCATCGCCGAAGACTCCCTGGGCCCACTGCCCCACCTTTACCCCGGGGTCGCGCAACAAGGCGGAGAGCACCAGAAGAAGGGGCAGGGTGGGAATGGTGAGCATGAAGTCGATGAGGCGGCTTATGGCCACGTCCAGATCCAGGCGGATCTGCCCCTTAAGCCCATACCAGGCTGCCCAGAGGACCAGGGCCAAGGTAAGGCCAAAGCCCAGATAGCTTCCCACGCTTCCCGCCCGAATACCCTCCTCAGCCAAGGTCCAGGCGATGGAAAGGGCCAGGTACAAGACCCCGTAGTAGAGGAACCAGGAGAACACCCGCCACAGGGCAAAGCTCCAAGGGTAAAACCCCTCCCGCTCCCGCCTTAAGGGGCCCAGGTAGAACCGCAAGGGCCGGCCCGAGAAGTACCCTGCCAGGGTGCCCATGATGGTACCCAGGATGACGCTGGAAAAGGCCACGGCAAAGCCCACCAAAAGGGAGATGCGGGAACCGTAGATGATGCGGGAGAGCACATCCCGGCCCAGGTCATCGGTGCCCAAAAGGTGCTCCCGGGAAGGGGGATTGAAGTAGTACTGGCCCACGTCCTCGCCCGTGGGCTGGGCGGTGGGGTCGTAAGGGGCGATCCAGGGGGCAAAGATGGCCATGAGGATCAGGAGAAGGATGACCACCAACCCCGCCATGGCCATCTTGTGCCGCCTGAAGCGGCGCCAGAAAAGGCCGAAGAAGGTCCGGGGCTTGGCTTTCAAAACTTGTGTCGCCATGATGCACCTCTAGCTGTAGCGGATGCGGGGGTCCACCACCGCATAGGCCAGGTCCGCCAGCAGGTTGAAAAGCGCCGTCATCAAGGCCAAGAAGGCCAAGGCCGCCATGGCCACGTTGTAGTCCTTCTCCACCAGGGCGTCAAAGATGGCCCGCCCCATGCCGGGGTAACTGAAGATGGTCTCGGTGATGGTGGCCCCGCCCAATACCCCGGGGATGGCCAGGCCCACCAGGGTCACGATGGGGATAAGAGCGTTCCTAAGGGCGTGCTTGTAGAGCACCACCCGCTCGGCCAAGCCCTTGGCCCGGGCGGTGCGGATGTAGTCCTGGGAAAGCACCTCCAGCAAGGAGGCCCGCATGAACCGGGTCCACTCCGCCATCTGCAAGGAGGAAAGGGCGATGACCGGCAGGATGAGGTGCCAGGCCCACTGGGCAAAGAAGTAGGCCAGGCTGATACTCCCCGAGCGCACATCCTCCCAAAGCACCCCGGGCACCCCCCCGGTGGGGAAACGGGGGAAGCCGGGGATGTGGTCGGGTAACCAGATGGCGAAAAGGTAGAGGAGAAGGATGCCCAGGAAGAAGACGGGCATGGAGAACCCCACGAAGGACAGGAAGGTGATGAGGTAATCCGCCAAGGAATACTGGCGCACCGCAGAGAAGACCCCCACTGGGATGGCCACCACCAAGGCCAGGGTCAGGGCCAGTCCGGAGAGGATCAGGGTCTTGGGCAAGCGCTGGGCAAAGATGTACTCCGCGGCCGGGATGCCGTAGGTGCGGCTATAACCAAGGTCCCCCCGCACCGCCCGGGAGAGCCACTTGAAGTAGCGGATGTGGAGGGGCTGGTCCAGGCCGTAGGCCCGCTTCAAGGCCTCAAACTGCTCAGCGGTCATGCGGGGGTTCTGCCGCTTCAGTTCTTCCAAAGGATCCCCTGGCTGCAGGGCCAGCAGGGCGTAGATCACCACGCTGGCGGCAAGAAGCAAGGGGATCATCTGCAAAAGCCTGCGCACCGTGTAGGCAAACACCTTTGTACCTCCTGTTTTTTGACTCAAAAAGCCCGCTGGGCTTTTAGCCCAGCGGGCACCACTATACCACCCAGGCTACTTGACGGAAAGGGCGTACTTCGCCTGGTCCCACTTCTTCACGGCGCCGCGGCTTTCCCAGCCGATCTCCCAGGCGTTCCAGCCGGGGTAGCCGAAGCCGCCCGCATAGGCGCTGGCCACGTAGTTGACCAGGCCCTTACGCACCACGTAGGGGTTGGCGCGGAAGTAAAGGGGCAGAGCGGGAAGCTCCTCCGCCCAGATCTCCTGAGCCTTCCAGAAGAGCTGCTTCCGCTTGGCCTCGTCGAACTCCAAGACCCCCTGGCTGGTCAGGCGGTCGAACTCGTCGTTCCGCCAGCCGCCGATGTTCTGACCCTGGTAGTTGTTCTCCTTGGTGGGCACCATGATGGCCCCGGTGTTCAGGTTCTTGTACTGGAAGAGGGAGCCATCCTCCGCCAGGCTGGAAACCCAGGCGAACTCAAACATCCCGGTCCACTTGCACTCGCTGGCCCGCTGGATGTAGTCGTCGGAGAAGACCACGGCGCTGGGGGCGTTGTTGATCTTGACGGCGATGCCGATCTTCTTCAGGTCCTCGGCGAAGAACTGCTGGGTGCGCTCGCGGATGGCGTTGCCCGCGGTGGTCACGTACTCGATCTCGAAGCGAACGGTGCGCCCGCCCACGGTGCGCTGGAGGATGCCATCCGGACCCTTCCTCCACCCCATCTGCGCCAGGAGGGCCTCGGCCTTCTTCAGGTCAAAGGGGTACTTCTGAACGTTGGGGTTGAAGAGGGGGTTGACGGGAGCAATCCAGGTGTGGGCCACGGGCTGGAGCCCGTCAAAGAAGGCCTTCACCAGCCCTTCCCGGTTCAGGGCATGAAGGATAGCCTGACGGGTCCGCACATCGTCCAGGCCCAGGTCCTTCACCTGCTGGCAGTTGCTGAACTTGTTGATGTCAATGTGCTCCCAGATGGCTCCGGGCACGAACCAGATGTCAAAGCGGCCGGGGGCCCGGGAGGTGAGCTGCCGGCTGCGGCCCTGGTCAAAGGTGAGGGAAACGCTGGAGGTGGCGTCGATGGAACCGCCGATCACCGCCACCAGGAGGGAGTTGGTGTTTTGGATGAAGCGGTAGACCACCTTCTGCACGTACTTGCTCTCCCCACCCTCGGGCTTGATGGGGAAGTTCGGGTTCCGCTCCATCTCGATGGAGTTCCCCGGCACCCAGCGCTTTAGCTTGAAGGCCCCGGAGTAGACCATGGCCCCCCGGTTCAGGGCCTGAGGGGTGGAGAACTTGAGGAAGAAGTTGCGGTAGAGCTCATTGAGCTTCTCCGCATCCTTGTCAGGGTCCAGGTTGCGGGCCGCCGCCTTCACCTTTTCCCACTCCGCCCCCATGATGTGCTTGGGAGCGTAGCCCATGGGGGAGCCATAGGTGTCGTAGTAGTAGGCGGGCTCAAAGATGACGGTGAAGTTGCGGGCGTCCTTGACCCTGAGGTTAACCCGCTCCCAGTAGTCCGGGTTCAGGAGGGGCATGCCCTTGGCCTTGCCCACCTCAAAGTAGAACTGCACGTCCTCGGTGGTGATGGGCTTGCCGTCGGACCAGCGGGCATCGGGGCGGATGGTGAGGTCCATCTCCAACCGTTTCTTGCCTCCCCCGATGTCCGTCACCCGCAGGCGCCCGTTCTGCTGGGTGGGCACCTCGGTGGCCAGGACGGGGAAGTTCTGGCTATCCGCGTTAAAGCCGATAAAGGGCGCAAAGAGGTAGCCTTCTATCTCGCTCTTGATGGCCTGGTTGGAGATGATGCTGAGGAAGTCCCCCGCCAGCACCCTGGGCTCCTGGGAAGCCCCAATGACCAGGCTGTTGTCCTGGGGGCCTGCCAGGGCCAGACCCAAGGCGGTTAAACCGAGTACAGCCAGTTTGCCTACTTTTCTCATACGGCCTCCTTTCGTGGTCGCGGCACTATCCTTAGTGGCCGAGGCTATTATACGGCGCCTCCCATGAAGGTCAATGGGAAGAAGGTTAAAGGGGCCCAAGATTAGGGCCCCGAAGGGCACTCCAAACGGGAATCAGTGGCCGCAGGTGCGGGCCTCCCCCTCTTGGTCCTTGGTGCGGAAGGAGTGGCCGCAGCCGCAGGTGCCCGCGGCGTTCGGGTTGTGGACGGTGAACCCGCCACCCATGAGGCTCTCCACCCAGTCGATCTCCGATCCCACCAGGTAGGGCAGGGACATGGGGTCCACCACCAGGCGCACCCCGTGCATCTCCACCCAGGTGTCCCCCGGAAGCTCCCTCTCGTCCACGGCCATGCCGTACTGGAAACCCGAGCACCCCCCGGACTTGATGTAGACCCGGATGGCGGCGTGCTCCTTGCCGTAGCGGGCCAGGATCTCCTTGGCCTTTTCCGCCGCCATGGGGGTAATGCGGATTACCGCCTCCTGCGTCTCCAGCATCTTCCAAACCTCCCTACCCCCTAACGTAGCACGTCAGGGGTACGGAAAGGTGAGGTGGGTTCCAAGGGGTAGCATGGGAACGTGGAGCTCGCCCGCGTGCAGGAAGTCCTCAGGGAAGAGAGGCTGGACGCTTGGCTCCTCCTCTCCTTTGGCCGGAGCAATCCCTTGGCCCTCCAGGTCCTTTCCCTCACCCCCCTTCACCTAACCCGCCGCTTCGCCTACCTCATCCCCCAGGAAGGGGAACCCACCCTCCTCTGCCACGCCATAGAGGAAAGCCTCTTCCCCCCTCTCCCCGGGAAAAGGCGCACCTACCACACCTGGCGGGGGTACCTGGAAGCCCTTTCGGGGCTTTTGGAAGGGAAAAGGCGCATCGCCTTGGAGTACGTGCCAGGGGGGCTCATCCCCTACCTGTCCCGGGTGGACGGGGGCAGTTTGGACCTCCTTAGGGGGATGGGCCTCGAGCTCGCCTCCTCCTGGCCTTTGCTCCTCCTCTTCCAAACCTGGGGAGAGGAAAAGCTAAAGAGCCACCGCCGGGCGGTGGAGGGCTTGGTGGCCGCCAGGGACCGGGCCATAGCCTTCCTGCGCCAAAACCCTAGGTCCACGGAACAGGCGGTGCAGGCCATCTTGGTTCAAGCCCTGGAGGAACGGGGCCTGGTATTCGACCACCCCCCCATGGTGGCCTTCGGCCAAAACGCCGCCAATCCCCACCATGCGCCCACGGGAAAGGCCCTCGAGGAGGGGGAAGTGGTGCTCCTGGACCTCTGGGCCAAGGAAGAAGGAGGGGTCTACGCCGACATCACCTGGATGGCTGGCCTAAGGCCCCTCGAGGCTGCCCACCGGGCCTTCCAAGCGGTGGCCAGGGCGCGGGACGAGGCCATCCGCTTCGTGGCCGAAGCCTACGGAAAGGGGCGCTACCCCAGGGGCTTTGAGGTGGACCAGGTGGCCCGGAAGTTTCTGGAGGCCGAAGGCTTTGGCCCCTACATCCGCCACCGCACGGGGCATAACCTGGGGGAGGAGGTCCACGGCTCAGGTCCCCACCTGGATGACCTGGAAACCCACGACTTCCGCCCCTTGGTGCCGGGGCTGGCCTTCACCGTGGAACCCGGGCTTTACCTGCCTGGCTTCGGGGTGCGCACCGAGGTCAACGTCTACCTGCACCCCACGGGTCCGGAGGTCACCACGCCCTTGCAGGAGGGCCTTACCCTCCTCTAGATAGCCCCTTCGGGGCTGGCCTGAGTAACCCCCTCGAGGCCAGCTCGGGTATACCCCTCTCCCATGGTATCTTGGGGAACGGCATGGACCGCCCCCTCCTGATCTTCTCCGGCCAGTCCAACAAACCCCTGGCCCAAGCCATCGCCGAAGCCTTAGGCCTGCCCTTGGGCAAAAGCACCACCCAGCGCTTCGCCAACGACAACCTCTTCGTGCGCTTTGAGGAAAGCCTGAGGGAAGGGGACGTCTTCATCGTCCAGTCCCTGACCCCTCCGGTGCAGGACCACCTCATGGAACTCCTCATGATGGTGGACGCCGCCAAGGGAGCCAGCGCCGCTCGGGTCACGGCGGTCATCCCCTACTTCTCCTATGCCCGCAGCGACAAGAAGGACGCCCCCCGCATCTCCATCGCCGCCCGGCTCATCGCCGACCTCCTTCAGACCGCCGGGGCCGACCGGGTCCTCACCATGACCCTGCACTCCCCCCAGGTCCACGGCTTCTTCAAGGTACCCGTGGATCACCTTTCCGCCGAGCCCGTCATCGCCAACCACTTCGCCACCCGGGTGGACCTGGAAAACGCCGTGGTGGTGGCCCCGGATGCCGGCGACCTGAAAAGGGCCAGCTCCCTGGCCCGGCGCCTCCGCCTTCCCCTGGCCTTCATCGACAAGGAACGGGTCTCCGACACCGAGGTGCGGGTCAGGATGCTGGTGGGGGAGGTGAAGGGGAAAACCGCCCTGATCGTGGACGACGAGATCTCCACCGCCGGAAGCCTGGTGGAGGCGGTGGAGGCCCTGTTGCAGGCGGGGGCCAAGGAAGTCTACGCCGCCGCCACCCACGGGGTCTATGTGGGCCCGGCCCTGGAGCGCATCGCCCAAAGCCCGGTCAAGGAGGTGGCCGCCACCGACACCTGCCCCCCCAAGGAAGGCCCCAAGCTCAAGACCCTCCCCGTGGCCCCCATCTTCGCCGAGGCCATCTGGCGCATCCACCGGGGTGAGTCGGTGTCCAGCCTTTTCACCTGAGGGGAAGCAGGATGCGGAAAGAAACCCTCACCCTGGCAGGGCAAAGCGTGCTGGCCCACATCCCTGAGCGCCCAAGGGCCCTGCTCCTCGCCCTTCACGGGCTTCAGGGCTCCAGGGAACATATCCTTTCCCTCCTCCCAGGGTATGCGGAAAAAGGCTTCCTTCTCCTGGCCTTTGACGCTCCAAGGCACGGGGGACGGGGAGGCCCGCCCCCCTCCTCCAAAAGCCCTAGGTATGTGGAGGAGGTTTACCAGATAGCCCTGGCCTTCGCCGAGGAGGCCAAGGGCGTGGCCCAGGAGGCCAAGGCGCGCTTCGGCCTACCCCTTTTCCTGGCGGGAGGAAGCATGGGGGCCTTTGTGGTGCATTGGCTTCTTTCCCAGGGTTTCCGGGCGGAAGGGGCCTTGGCCTTCATCGGTAGCGGCTTCCCCATGAAGCTTCCCCAGGGTCAGGAGGTGCGGGATACCCGGGTCCTGGCCCTTTACGAAACCCCCCCTGCCCAAAGGGGGGAAGCCTATGGGGGTGTACCCCTTTTTCACCTCCACGGCACCAAGGACCTGATCGTGCCCCTTTCCCGCATGGAGCAAACCGTGGGGGCCTTAAGGCCCCATTACCCTGAAGGCCGCCTGGCCCGGTTTGTGGAGGAAGGGGCCGGGCACACCATCACCCCCTTGATGGGCCGGATGGGGCTGGCCTTTTTGGAGGCATGGCTTGATCCTGGAAGGCCTTAAGGGGTATAGGGGCTATCCTGGGGGCTTCAAGGCCTACGCCAAAGACTTCCCCACGGTGGAGCTCTCCTGGTGGCACCGGGTAGGGGACAGGAGGACCATAAGCCGCTTGAGGGCCTTATCCCCGGCGGGATTCCGCTTCAGCGTCTTTGGCCACAAGCACTTTTCCTTCCAACCCTCAGGGGAGGAGAAGCGTACCTTAAGGCGTTTCTTAAGGCGGTTTAGGCTCTTCGGGGAGAAAAGGGGGGCGGTGCGGATTGCGGTTCCCCCGAGCGTGGACCCCACCCAACTGGCCCGCTGGCTGGACCTTTTGGAGGAGGTCCTAAAAGAGGTGGGGCCGGTACCCCTGGCCTTTCAAGCCGAGGGGGCCTTGCATCCGCTTCTCAAAGAACGGGGCTACGCCCTGGTAAACCAAGCGGGAGGCCCCTTCCTCTACCTGGTGGACCCGGGGGAGATCCCCGGGGAGGGCGAGGGGTACCTTTACCGGAGCCCCACCCCTTCCCAAGCTGCCCCTTCCGCCCTACACTCAAGGGCGGAGGTTGAACGGGATTGAAAACCGCCAGGCGCTTTTCCCCCAAGGAAGCTGAGGAAATCTACCTGGTGCCCTACTGGGGGGCAGGGTTCTTCCGGGTGGGGCGGGACGGGGAGCTGGAGGTAACCCCCTTGGGTCCAGAGGGGCCTGCCGCTTCCCTTTTGGAGATCGTGGAAGCCCTTAGGGACGAGGGGCGGCCTTTGCCCCTGGTGCTCCGCTTCCCCCAGATCCTCGAGGCCCGGGTGCGGGAGCTAAACGAGGCCTTTCAGAGAGCCATGGAAAAGTACGGCTACGGGGGTGGCTACCGCGGGGTCTACCCCGTGAAGGTAAACCAGCGCCGGCTGGTGCTGGAGACCGTGGCCAAGGCGGGGAGGCCCTACCACTATGGCCTCGAGGCGGGGAGCAAGGCGGAGCTGGCCCTGATCCTGGCCCAGGACCTCTCCCCGGAAGCCCTCATCACCACCAACGGCTTCAAGGACGACGACTTCATCCGCCTGGCCCTGATGGGAAGGAAGCTTTCCCGGAACGTGGTCATCACCCTGGAGAAGTTCGCCGAGCTCCCCCGGGTGATCCGCATCTCCAAGGAGCTGGGGGTGCGGCCCAGGCTGGGCATCCGCTACAAGCTGAAGGCCAAAGGGGCCGGTCAGTGGGAAGCCAGCGGCGGGGAAAACGCCAAGTTCGGCCTCACCACCCCGGAGATCATCCGGGCGGTGGAGATCCTGAAGGAAGAGGGGCTCCTGGACACCCTGGTGATGGTCCACGCCCACATCGGTAGCCAGGTGACGGATATCCGCAAGATCAAGGCGGCGGTGCGGGAGGCGGCCCAGACCTATGTCCAGCTCCGGAAGCTTGGGGCTCCCCTCCAGTACCTGAACCTGGGCGGGGGCCTGGCCGTGGACTACGACGGCTCCAAGACCAACTTCTACGCCTCCGCCAACTACACGCTTCCCGAGTACGCCGAGGACCTGGTCTACGTGACCAAGGAGGTGGTGGAGGCCCAGGGGGAGCCCCACCCCACCCTGGTCACGGAGTCGGGCCGGGCGGTGACCGCCTACCATGAGGTCTTGGTCCTGGAGGTCATCGACGTCATCACCCCCCCGGGGGAGGCCCGGCCTTCTGCCCCGCCCGCGGAGGCCCACCCCCTGGTCAAGGAGCTTTGGGAGAGCCTGGAAAACCTCTCCCCCAAGAACTTCCGCGAGGTCTACCACGACGCCTTCGCGGACAAGGAAACCCTGCAGACCCTTTACGACCTGGGGCTGGTGTCCCTAAGGGACCGCGCCCTGGCGGAGGAGATCTTCTACCACATCGCCCGGCGGGTCTATGCCATCGTGCGGGAGCTTCCCTACGCTCCCGACGAGTTTGAGGACCTGGAGAAGCTCTTGGCCGACAAGCTAGTCTGTAACTTCTCCATCTTTCAAAGCCTTCCCGACGCCTGGGCCATCCACCAGCTCTTCCCCATCGTCCCCCTAAGCCGCCTCCACGAACCCCCCACCCGCCAGGCCACCCTGGTGGACATCTCCTGCGACTCCGACGGCAAGATAGACCGCTTCATCGACCTGCACGACGTGCGCCAGAGCCTCCCCGTCCACCCCATCCGCCCGGGGGAGGACTACTACCTAGGGGTCTTCTTGGTGGGAGCCTACCAGGACGTGTTGGGCAGCAACCATAACCTCTTCGGCCAGGTGGGGGAGGCCCATGTGGTGGTGGATGAGGAAGGGTTTGCCATAGAGCGTTTCGTTGCCGGGGAGACCGCCGAAAAAGTGATTGAGAAGATGGGCTTTACCGCCCGGGAGCTCTCCCTGG
Source organism: Thermus neutrinimicus (assembly GCF_022760955.1). Lineage (NCBI taxonomy): Bacteria > Thermotogati > Deinococcota > Deinococci > Thermales > Thermaceae > Thermus > Thermus neutrinimicus. The sequence goes on along the minus strand of NZ_JAKTNU010000001.1, from coordinate 294,018 downwards.
GCGTGGAGCGGCTGGTGCGGCAAAGCCGCCTCTCCCCCGTGGAGAAGGGGGCTTTCCTGGAGCGGTACGTGCGGGAGCTTCAGGGCTACACCTACCTGGAGGACTGAAGGCCCGTTAAGGGTCCGTTAAGGGGGGCCAGGGCATCCTGGGGTCATGGCCCGGGTGGGAATCCCCTATACTGGAGGTAGCTTGTACCCTACCCTCGAGCTTCTGGATCCCCTGCATCCCTTGAGGCGCAAGACGGCCCTGTGGCTTTTGCCCCTGGGAGCCCTCCTGGCCCTGGTGGCCTTGGCCACCTCGAGGGCCGTGGGACTGGACCCGGTGGACCGCCTCTTCCTTCCCCTCTTGGCCTTGAGCTTTGCCCTCCTAGCCTTAGCCCTATGGCGCTTTCCCCACACCAGCACCTGGGTTCTTCCCCTGGTCCATGGGCTGGTGGCCACGTACCTCCTGGCCACCTTAGCCTACCAGCTCCTATTCAAGCCCAATCCCCTGGGCCTATCCCCGGCCGCGCACTGGGTCCCCTTCGTGTACCTCAGCAGCTTTCTCTTCTTCCAAACCCAGCAGGCGGTGCGCCTGGCCCTTCTCTACCTCCTCACCCTCTTCCTCCTCTCCCTCATGGGGGCCTTCCGCGGCCACTTCCATGCGGAGCACCTCAACGCCCTGGCCCAGTTCTTCGGGGCCAACCTGGCCTACGTGGGCCTGCTCTACATGCTGGTCCGGGTTAAGGAGGGTTACCTCGAGGCCCAGATGGATGCCTACACCGACCCCCTCACCGGCCTCAGAAACCGGCGCTACCTGGATCTCGTTTTGGAAAGAGAGCTCTTTCGCGTCCGGCGCTATGGCCGGCCCCTCTCCCTCATGATCCTGGACCTGGACCACTTCAAGCAGGTGAATGACCGCTACGGCCACCCTGTGGGGGACCGGGTGCTCGAAACCCTGGCCCACTGCCTAGAAGGCCAACTTCGGCAAAGCGACCGGGCGGTGCGCCTAGGGGGGGAGGAGTTCGCCATCCTCCTGGCGGAAACCCCCCTGGCCCAAGCCGTGCGCCTGGCGGGACGCGTGCGCCAGGCGGTGGCTGCCCTGAAGGTTCCCCCGGTGGCAGGGCTTTCCGTGAGCATCGGCGTGGCCGAGGCCCGCCCTGAAGACTCCCCCCTTTCCCTCCTCAAACGGGCCGACGAAGCCCTTTACCAAGCCAAACGCCGGGGAAGAAACCGGGTGGAAGTGGGCTAGTCCCCTTACGAAAATCCCCGCCTGGGCTTTCGTCGAGCTGGGGTAGCCTCTCGCGAGGCCGCACTCCCCCGGGGGTCCAAAACCTGGCCCGGAAACAGGTCTTGCCGGAATCCCCACCCTGGCTACGCCAGGGTGGGGTGGCCTTAAAGGCCCGCTTCCCTCCTTAGGGCCTCCACCCGGTCGGTTTCCTCCCAGGGGAAGCCCGCGCGGCCGAAGTGGCCGTAGGCGCTGGTGGGGGTGTAGATGGGACGGAGGAGGTCCAGCTCCTCGATGATGGCCAAGGGCCTTGGGTCAAAGACCCGCCTTACGATCTCCGTAAGCTTCTCGTCAGGCAAAGCCCCGGTGCCGAAGGTTTCCACCCGCAGGGAAACGGGCCTGGCCTTGCCGATGGCGTAGGCCAGCTCCACCAGGGCCCGCCGGGCAAGCCCCGCCGCCACCAGGTTCTTGGCCATGTAGCGGGCATAGTAGCTGGCGGAGCGGTCCACCTTGGTGGGGTCCTTGCCGCTGAAGGCCCCGCCCCCGTGGGGCACCGCTCCCCCATAGGTGTCCACGATGATCTTGCGCCCGGTGAGCCCGGTGTCCGCATGGGGCCCCCCCAGGATGAAGCGGCCCGAGGGGTTGATGAGGTACTCCGTCTCCCCTTCCTTCAGGTACTCAGGGGGAACGGCCTGGCGCACCACCTCCCGGATCAGGTCCTCGCGAAGCTGGTCCTGCTCCACCTCCGGGGAGTGCTGGGCGGAGACCACCACCGTTTTCACGTAAAGGGGCCTGTCCCCCTCGTAGACCACGGTGACCTGGGCCTTGCCGTCGGGGCGCAGATAGGGAAGAAGCCCCGTCTTGCGCACCTCCGCCAGGCGCATGGTGAGGCGGTGGGCCAGGGTGATGGGCAGGGGCATGAGCTCCGGGGTTTCGTCGGTGGCGTAGCCGAACATGAGGCCCTGATCTCCCGCGCCGGTGCGGTCCAGGGGATCCGTGGACTTGAGCACCCGCCACTCGTAGGAGAGGTTGACCCCGCCGGCGATGTCCGGGGACTGCTCGTCAATGGCGGTGAGGACCGCGCAGGTATCCGCGTCAAAGCCGTACTTGGCCCGGGTGTAGCCCACCTCCCTCACCGTCTTGCGCACCAGGCCGGGAATATCCACATACCCCTCGGTGGAGATCTCCCCCGCCACGAACACCAGCCCGGTGGTGACTAGGGTCTCCGCCGCTACCCGGGCCTTCTTATCTTGGGCGATCAGGGCGTCCAGGATGGCGTCGGAGATCCGGTCCGCCAGCTTATCCGGGTGCCCTTCCGTGACCGACTCGGACGTGACCAGCCTCAACTTGCGCACCTCCCTTGCCCCCCCACCGGGGCAACCCTGATAGTATAGCACCCCCCTTTTTCCGTCCAGGGTATGATGGCGCCTCATGAAGGACCCTAGGCGGCCCATCGGCGTATTTGACTCGGGGGTAGGGGGGCTTACGGTGCTTTCCGCCTTGCGCCGGGCCCTACCCCAGGAGGATTTTTTCTATTTCGGCGACACCGCCCGGGTACCCTACGGCAGCAAACCCCTTTCCATGGTGCGACGCTTTGCCTGGGAGATCGCGGGGTTTTTGCTCCGGCAAGGGGTCAAGGCCATCGTGGTGGCCTGCAACACGGCAAGCTCCGCGGCCCTTCCAGATCTGGCCGAGGATCTTTCGGTGCCCGTCTTCGGGGTGCTGGAACCCGTGGCCAAGGCCGCCCAGGGGTACGGCAAGGTGGGCCTCATCGGCACCCAGGCCACGGTGGAAAGCCGGGCCTACGAGCGCTACGTGGAGGTTTCCTGGGCCAGGGCCTGCCCCCTCTTCGTGCCCCTAGTGGAGGAAGGGCTCTGGGATGACCCCGTGGCCCTCTTGGTGGCCCGGCACTACCTGGAAGACGCCCCCCAGGACCTCGAGGCCCTGATCCTGGGCTGCACCCACTACCCCTTCCTGAAGGGCACCTTGGCCAAGGTCCTGCCCGGGGTGAGGCTCATCGACTCCGCCGAGGCCACGGCAGAGGCGGTGGCCAGAGGCCTGAAGGAGGAAGGGCTCCTAAACCCCGAGGGCCGAGGGCGAGTGGTGCACTTCGTCACGGGGGACCCGGAAAGCTACCGCAACCTGGCAGAGCGCCTGGGGGTAAGGGTGGAGGAGCTAAGGCAGGTCAGCCTGGAGGAGCTGTGATGCCCAAGAAGCCCTTGATAGACCAGCTTCACCACGAGGATGCCTGGCGGCTTTTCCGCATCCTGGCGGAGTTCGTGGAGGGATTTGAAACGCTTTCAGAGATAGAGGTGCCCCTGGTTTCCGTCTTCGGCTCGGCCCGCTTCGGGGAAGGCCATCCCGCCTATACCCTGGGCTACCGGTTAGGGAGGACCCTGGCGGAAGCCGGCTTCGGGGTGGTGACGGGCGGCGGGGGTGGGGTCATGGAGGCGGTCAACCGAGGGGCCTATGAGGCAGGGGGGGTGAGCGTGGGCCTGAACATCGAGCTCCCCCACGAGCAAAAGCCCAACCCTTACCAAACCCACACCCTCACCTTGCGCTATTTCTTCGTGCGCAAGGTCCTTTTCGTGCGCTACGCCCACGCCTTCATCTTCCTGCCCGGAGGGTTCGGCACCCTGGATGAGCTCTCAGAGGTCCTGGTCCTCATCCAGACGGAGAAGGTCCACCCCTTCCCCGTCTTCGCCCTGGACCGGAGGTACTGGCAAGGGCTTCTAAGCTGGCTGGAATCCCTAAAAGACCAAGGGGCCATCGATCCCCAAGACCTTGCCCTCCTTACCCCACTGGATTCCCCGGAAGAGGTGGTCCGGTCCCTTAAGGGAGTATCCTAAGGGGGATGCGCCTGGTATTGGCCACGGGCAACCCCGGAAAGGTGCGGGAGCTTAAGGAGGGCCTGGCCCCCTTGGGCTGGACCCTTCTTTCCCTGGCCGATTTTCCCCTGCGCCTGCCCAAGGAGGAGGGTTCCACCTTCCTGGAAAACGCCCTCCTCAAGGCCGCCTACGTGGCCAAAGCCACGGGGCTTCCCGCCCTGGCGGACGACTCGGGCCTCGAGGTGCCCGCCTTAGGGGGGGAACCCGGGGTCTACTCCGCCCGCTACGGGGGAAGGGAAACCGACCGGGAGCGGAACGTCTACCTCCTGGAGAGGATGCGCCACCTAACAGGGGAGGGGCGCAAGGCCCGCTTCCTGGCGGTGTTAGTCCTGGCCTACCCCGACGGGCATGTGGAAGCTTACCAGGGACAGGTGGAGGGGTACATCCTCGAGGCCCCTCGGGGGGAAGGGGGCTTCGGGTACGACCCCCTCTTTTACGTGCCCGAGGCGGGTAAGACCTTCGCGGAGATGACCCTGGAGGAAAAGGCCCGGTACTCCCACCGGGGAAAGGCCATAAAGGCCCTGCTCAAAGCCTACGAGCATGGACCTCCCCCCCGGGAGATCTCCAAGTTAGAATAAGTCTGGTCTTCCATGAACCTCCTTTCGCCCCACATCGCCCTTTACCGCCTTTACGACCTGGCGGACGAGATCGACCTCTCCCGCCTGGCCACCCCCAGGCTTCGCCTTTCCCGCCCCCGGCTGGGGGCGGTGCGCTTTGAAAACCCCCCGGCGCAGGTGGAGCTTGGGGTGAGGAGCGTGGAGGGGATCTCCGGCCTTCTCACCGCCCGGCTCTACGAGTTCGGGGTGGCCTCCCTTTCCTTCCGGGTGCACCTGGGGGAGAAGGTGCCCTGGGAAGCCTTTCTGGAAAAGGCCCTGGCCCTTCCCGAGCTTCCCTTCTGGGAAGGGTTTTTCCTGGCGGAGCTTTTGGCCCTCGAGCCCTATCTAAAAGGAGCCCTCCTCCACCCCGAGGAAAAACGCCTGAGCGAGGAGTTCACCGTCTACCATGCTCTGGGGATAGAAGGGGAAAAGGCCCACGCCCCCGCCGTGGACCTCACCCCCCTCTGGATGGGGGCCAGGGAGGAGTTCGCCCCCGAGGTCAGGCGGGAGATGGAGCGTTACCGCTACAGCTACTCCACCGAGGACCTGGCCCTTTTGGGGTTTGACCGGGTCTTCATCCTGGACTCGGAGGGCATCTGGGACGTGGCCGACCTGGTGGAGTTCGTGCACGCCCAGCTCCTGGAGCTCACCTACTACGACGGGGTCCTCACCCAGGAGCTGGAGGCCGTGCCCCAGGTGCTCAGGCACCGGGGCCTTTGGGGCTACGGCAAGCTCCAGCGCTTAAGGCGGCACCTCATGGCCCGCCATGCGGAGATCGCGGACGTGCGGGCCCGGATGGAGGGGGCCTTGCGCATCACCGAGGACCTCTTCTACGCCAAGATCTACCGGGCCGCCTTGGAGCTCTATGGGGCCCACGAGCTGGAGCGGAGCTTGGAGGAGAAGCTTCGGGTCCTCGAGGCCACCTACGAGATGGTCACCGAGGAAGTAGTGCATCTAAGAAGCCAGGCGGTGGAGGTGGGGATCCTGGCCCTCATCGCCTTTGAGGTGGCGCGGGCCCTTTACTAGCGGGGGACTTGTGTCCCGGGAAAGTGGGGGTATACTCAGCCTGCAGGGCGCGGAAAAAAGCCAAAGCGGAAACGTTACCACGCGCCCGGAGGTGGGATATGAAACGAGCACTGGCAGCACTGGCCCTCGGCCTTTCCCTGGCCCTTGCCCAGGGGAAGATCACGGTATGGACCCACTTCGGCGGCCCTGAGCTGGAGTGGCTCAAGGCCCAAGCCCAGGCCTACGAGAAGACCTCCGGCACCAAGGTGGAGGTGGTGGAGGTCCCCTTCGGGGACATCAAGCAGAAGTTCATCCTGGGGGCACCCCAGGGGCAGGCGGCAGACCTTTTGGTCTCCATCCCCCACGACTGGCTGGGGGAGATGGCCCAGGCGGGGGTGCTGGAGCCCATGGGCAAGTACGTGACGCAAAGCTACCTCTCGGATCTCCAAAGCGTGGCGGTGGAGGCCTTCACCTTCGGGGGCAAGCTCATGGGCCTTCCCGCCTTTGCCGAGAGCGTGGCCCTCATCTACAACAAGAAGTACGTCAAAGAACCCCCCAAGACCTGGGAGGAGTTCCTGTCCCTGGCCCAGAGGCTCACCACCGGCTCCACCTTTGGCTTCCTCTATAACATCGGCGACCCCTACTTCAACTTCGGCTTCTTCCGGGCCTTCGGGGCGGAAAACGTCTTCGCCAAGGACGCCAAGGGGAACCTGGACCCCTCCAAGCTCCTGATCGGCGGGGAAGTGGGGGAAAAGGCCTTAGGGTTCATCAAGGACCTCCGCTTCCGCTACAACCTGGTGCCCGAAGGGGTGGACTACGGGGTGGCGGACGGGGCCTTCAAGGATGGGGCCTTGGCCATGATCATCAACGGCCCCTGGGCCCTGGGGGACTACAAAAAGGCCAAGATCGACTTCGGCATCGCCCCCTTCCCCACCCCGCCCGGGGCCAAGAACCCCTGGGGTCCCTTCCTGGGGGTGCAGGGGGTGGTGGTGAACGCCTACTCCAAGAACAAGACCGCTGCGGTTAACTTCGCCAAGACCCTGGTCACCGGCAAGAACCTGGTTTCCTTCAACCAGGCGGGGGGTCGCATCCCCGTGTCCAAGAGCGCCGCCAAGACCCTGGAGAAGGATCCGGTGGTGGCGGGCTTTTCCAAGGTCTTCGCCCAGGGCACCCCCATGCCCAACATCCCCGAGATGGGCAAGGTCTGGGGCCCCTGGGCCAACGCCATCAGCCTGGCCATCCAGCGGCCCGACTCCAACATGAAGAAGATCGTGGAGGACATGGTGGCCGAGATCCGGAAGGCCATCGGCAGGTAGTATGGCCCGGCCGGAACGGGGGCCCCGGAACCAACCTTCCCCAAGCCCCTCCCGGGGTCACCTGAGATAGCGGAAAACAGGATGCATGGGTATATCCGCCCCCCACGGGACCTCCTTCCCCCGTGGGGGGCGTATCTTTAAGCCATGAAGCACCCCCCTGGCCTCAAGGGTTTCCTCCTGGCCCTATCCCTCCTTTTGGGCCTACTAATCCTTTCCGCAGCGGTGGGCATCCTGGGGTACCTGGCCCTCGAGGCCTACCTGGCCCCTCCAGGCTGGACCATCCTGGTCCTGGCCCTCCTGGTGCTGGTGCCGGGGGCCCTCCTGATGGGACGCCTTTTTCCCTGGCTTACCGACTGGTACTACTTCCTCCCCGCCCTTTCCTTTCTCTTGGTCTTCACCCTCTACCCCATCGCCCTCACGGTTTACCTGGCCTTCACCGACTACTCGGGGGCCCGAAGCGGCTTCCCCGATCGCTCCACGGAAACCCGGGTGGTGGCGCACCAAGGGCCGCGGCTCCTTCTGGAGGAAGCGGTGGAGGAAGCCCTTCGCTGCAGTCCCTGCGCAGGGGAAACCGTGGAGGTGTACGCCGAGGGGCACCGCCTCCGGGCCAGGATCCTCGAGGCTGAGGGAAACGCCTTGGTCCTGGACCGCACCCCGCCCTTCCAAGCCGCCTTCGTGGCCAAGGTGAACGCCTTCCGCTTCGTGGGCCTTAAAAACTTCGCCTTCATCCTCTCCCAGGCCAGCAAGGCCCTCTTCCCCGTCTTCGCCTGGAACGTGGCCTTCGCCTTAACCACCGTGCTCCTCAATGCCCTTTTGGGCTTGGTGTTGGGCCTTGTCCTCAACAACAAAGCCTTAAAGCTAAGGAACTTCTACCGCACGGTGCTCATCGTTTCCTGGGCGTTGCCGGGGGTGATCACCGTGCAGGTCTTTGTGGCCCTTCTCAACTACAACTTTGGGGCCATCAACCGCCTTCTTGGGGTTTTGGGCATCTACCCCATTCCCTGGCTCAACGACCCCGACTGGGCCAAGGTGGCCATCCTCCTGGTGAACCTCTGGCTGGGCTTCCCCTACATGATGACCGCCACCTTGGGAGCCCTTTCCACCATCCCCGATGAGCTCTATGAGGCCGCTAAGGTGGATGGAGCCACCCCCTGGCAGGCCCTATGGGGCATCACCCTGCCCCTTCTGGAAAAGCCCATGGTACCCATCCTCCTCTCCTCCTTTGCCTTCAACTTCAACAACTTCTACATCATCTACCTCCTCACCGGTGGGGGGCCTGCCCAGGAAGGCCGCTTGGCCACAGCCCAGGCCACGGACATCCTCATCTCCTGGGCCTACAAAACCGCCTTCAGCGCGGAGGGGCAGTCCGCCTACGGCCTAGGGGCGGCCATCAGCCTTCTCATCTTCGCCATCACCGTGGCCATCAGCCTGGTGAACTTCCGCATCACCGGAGCCCTGAGGGAGGTGAGGTAGGATGCGGCGGCTTCTTTTCCTTCTCCTTTTTGGCCTTGGCCTCTATGGAGCCTACTGGTTCGCGGCCCACCGGCTCTTTGACGAGGGCTCCTACCGCAAACAGGTGGCCTTCGGCAGCGTCTTCGTGCCCTATGGCTGGGCCTATGCCCTGGGCATCCTTTTGGGCCTAGTCCTCCTCGTCCTCCTCTATAGCCTGGTCTATACCGCGCTTTTGAACCGCCTCCAGGGGCGCAAGCGAAGCCCCTGGCCCCTTTTCCGGCAGGGGGTAACCCACCTTTTCCTCTGGGTCCTGATCCTGCTGGTCTACTACCCCGTGGTGCAGGTGGTGGCCGCCAGCTTTGACCCCACCAACAACCTCTTCAGCTTCCGCAGGCCGGACACGGGGTTTCTCCTCTTGGACGCCAAGGTTATCCCCTACGTGCCCAATCCCTCCCTGGAAAACTACGCCAAGCTGGTGGAGGGGGTGGTGCTTTACCCCTACCAGGTGGGCCTTCTCCTCCTTGGGGGGCTCGCCCTTTTGGCCGTGGCCTTCATCGGCCTCCTGAGGCGGCTTTCCACCCCGGGGGACTGGATGGACCTCTGGCAAGGGAGGGCTCTGCTCCTCCTGGCCCTGAGCGTATTCGCCCTGGCCCTTACCCTTTCCCCCAAGCAGTTCACCGGAAAGGGGACGGAGGCCAAGTTCCTGCTGTGGGTGCGCAACACCTTCCTCATCTCCGGGCTCACGGGCCTTTTGGCCGTTTTGCTCACCGCCACCGCTGGCTACGCCTTCGCCCGCTTCCGCCATCTTCCCGGCCGCTACCCCATGCTCCTCTTCTTCATCTTCGTGCAGATGTTCCCCGGATTTCTGGCCTTGGTGGCCATCTACTACCTCCTTTCCCGCCTGGACCTTTTGAACACCTTCACCGGGCTCGTGCTGGCCTACTCCGGGGGGATCATCAGCTTCGGCACCTGGGTGTACAAGGGATACCTAGAAAGCATCAGCCCGAGCCTCGAGGAGGCGGCCATGGTGGACGGGGCCACCAAGTGGCAGGTCTTCACCAAAATCCTCCTCCCCCTTTCCGCCCCCATGTTCGTCTTCATCTTCCTCCTGCAGTTCGTGGGCACCTATTCCGAGTTTGTCCTGGCCAACCTGGTCCTCACGGGGGTGGAGAGCTGGAACGTGGGCGTGGGGCTTCGGAGTTTCACCACCGGCCAGTTCCAGACCAAGTGGGGGATCTTCGCCGCCGCCAGCGTCTTAGGCTCCCTGCCCATCCTCTTCCTCTTTTACGGCTTCCAACAGTACTTCGTCTCCGGGTACACCGCAGGGGCGGTGAAGGAGTAGACCCGTGGCCCACTACCACGACCTGGAGCACCTCCATCCCCCCCTGCCAGAGCTGGGGGAGGAGGTGAGCTTTTTCCTGGAAACCGAGGCGAAGGAGGGGCTTTTCCTCTACGAAAAGGACGGGGAGATCCACAAAAAACCCATGCACCGGGCCCAAGGAGGCCTAAGGGTGCGACTTGCCGTGCACACAAGCCCTTTTCGCTATTGCTTCCTCCTGCCCGAGGGCTATGTGGGAAGCCACGGCCTGGAAAAAACCCTCCCCCGCTACGACCGCTTCTTCCACCTCCTGGCGGGGCCCCTTCCCCCCTGGTGGGCCCTGGGCACGGTCTATTACCAGATCTTCCCCGATCGCTTCCGCCAGGGGCGGAAGGAACTCGCCCCCAAGGACGGGGAATGGCTTCTCATGGGCAAGCCCATCCGCAAAAAGGCCTGGAACGAACCCCCGGGCCCGGAAGGGGCTTGGGAGTTCTACGGGGGGGATCTTTGGGGCATTCTGGAGGCCCTCCCCTACCTGGAAAGCCTAGGGGTGGAAACCCTTTACCTGACGCCCATCTTCCAAAGCCCAAGCAGCCACCGCTACGACACGGAGGACTACCTTCGGGTGGACCCCCACCTGGGAGGAGAAGAGGCCCTGGAAGCCCTCTTCCAGGCCTTGGAAAAGAGGGGCATGCGCCTGGTGCTGGATGGCGTCTTCAACCATGTGGGGGCCACCCACCCTTGGTTTCAAAGGGCCCTAAAGGACCCCAAAAGCCCAGAGCGGGGCATGTTCAGCTTTAATCCCGATGGCTCCTACGCCGCCTTCTGGGGGATAAAGTCCATGCCCAAGCTGGACTATGCCTCCCCCCTCACCCAGGAGCGCCTCGTCTATGGCCGGCGGGCCCCCATCCGCTACTGGATGCGCCTGGCCCACGGCTTCAGGCTGGATGTGGCCCACTCCATCGGGGAAGGGGGGACGAACCGCAAGAATGCCCGCTGGCTTCGGGCCTTAGCCCGGGCCGCTAAGGAGGAAAGGCCCGAGGCCGTGGTCTTCGGGGAACTCTCCTACGACGCCACCCCCACCCTAAGGGCCCATACCCTGGATGGGGCCATGCACTATGCGGGCTTCGCCCACCCCGTGATGGAGTGGCTTTCCGGAAGGGATGTGCACGGACGCCACGTCCACCTGGATGCCCAGGAGGCCTGGGAGGTCCTCTGGGACCACTACCAGGCCCTGCCCGTGCAGCTTCGGCACAGCATGTACACCCTCCTCTCTTCCCACGACATCCCCCGCGCCCTTTGGCGGCTTAAGGGGGATGTGGGACGGTTCCAGCTGGCCTACGCCCTCCTCTTCGCCTTCCCGGGAAGCCCCGCCATCTACTACGGGGACGAGGTGGGCCTTTCCCAACCCAACCCCCACGCAAGGTGGCAAGGAGACCCCTACTGCCGGGCCCCCTTCCCCTGGGACGAAGGCGCATGGAACCACGAGGTCTTGAGCCTCATCCGCAGGCTGGCCCACCTCAAGCGCACCCACCCTGTCCTGCGCCTGGGAGGGCTTCTCCCCCTCGAGGCCGGCAAAGGGGTGTTGGCCTTCAAAAGGCGGTACCGGGGCCAGGAGGTCTGGGCCTTTTTCGCCCCCGGAGGGGCGAGAATCACCCTCCCTCGCGGCCTAGACCTCCTGGCTGAGAAGGAGGTGGAAGGGGAGATGGAGGCCTCGTACCTCCTCTTCCAGCCTTTATAATGGAGCCCATGCGGCTTAAGCGCTTGGCCCCCAAGGCGCGGCGGATGGGTAGACCGCAAGCCCAAACCCCGAAAACCCTCCAAACCGAGGGGAACCTCCTGGTGCGGCTGGAGGCCCTAAAGGGGGAAAACACCAAGGCCCCTGGCTTCTGGGAACGGGCCCGGGCCTTGCTCCGGGAGGCCAAGGCCCGCTGGGAAAACCTCTCCCCGGAGGAACGCCAGCGACTCCTTTCCCTTCTCATGTGGCTTCTTGCCCTCTTACCCCCGGGGCGGTTAGGCCGGGTGGGGCTCCTTTTGCAAAAGGCCTTGGGCCCTGGGGGCGAGGTGGCCTTCTCCCTGCTTCTTCGCCTGTTAAGGCGCTAGGGCTTTCCCGGTATACTAGGCTTTTGTGCGGGATGTCCTCGAGGTCCTGGAGTTCCCCAAGGTCCGCGCCCTCCTATCGGAAAGGGCCAAGACCCCCTTGGGGCGAAGGCTGGCCTTGGCCCTTGCCCCCCTCTCCCAGGAGGAGGCAGAAAGGCGCCACGGGCTAACCCAGGAAGCCCTGGCCTATCCCTACGCCCTTCCCGAGGCGGGCGCCCTCGAGGAGGCCTACCAAAGGGCCCTGGCGGGGGCTAGGCTTTCGGGCCTGGAACTCCTCAAGGGAGCCCAAGCCCTGGAGGGGGCCATAGCCCTCAAGGAGGAGCTCCTTCCCCTAGGGAACCTCCTGAGCCAGGTGGCGGCGGGCATCGGGGAGCACAGGACCTTCCTCGCCAAGGTGAGAAAGGCCCTGGACGAGGAAGGGGCCGTGCGGGACGAGGCAAGCCCTAGGCTTTTCGCCATCCGCCGGGAGCTAAAACCCCTGCGCCAGCAAATCCTGGAGAGGCTCTACGCCCTTTTGGACCGCCACCCCGAGGCGGTCCAGGATCGGTTCGTGACCCTGCGCCGCGAGCGCTACTGCATCCCGGTGAAGGCGGGTATGGCCCAGAAAATCCCCGGCATCCTCCTGGACGAGTCCGAGTCCGGGGCCACCCTTTTCCTAGAGCCCCTCTCCGTGGTGAAGCTGAATAACCGCCTCCAGGCCCTGCGCCTTCAGGAGGAGGAGGAGGTAAACCGCATCCTGCGGGAGCTTTCCGAGACCCTAGCGGGGGATGGGGAACTGCCCGGCACCCTCGAGGCCCTGGGCCTTCTGGACCTCATCCAGGCCCAGGCGGCCCTGGCCCGGGATCTGGGGCTTACCCGGCCCCGCTTCGGGGAGGCCTACCAGCTTTCCCAAGCCTTCCACCCCCTCATCCCCAATCCCGTCCCCAACTCCCTTTCCCTGGACGGGGAAAGGCGCCTCATCCTGGTCTCCGGCCCCAACATGGGGGGGAAGACCGCCCTCCTAAAAACCCTGGGCCTGGCGGTGCTCATGGCCCAGTCGGGGCTTTTCGTGGCCGCCAAGGGGGCCACCCTGGCCTGGCCTGACAGGGTCTTCGCCGACATCGGCGACGAGCAGTCCCTTCAGGAAAACCTCTCCACCTTCGCCGGGCACTTGAGAAGGCTAAAGGAGATGCTCCAAGACGCCACGGCCCGGAGCCTGGTCCTCATCGACGAGCTGGGCAGTGGCACCGACCCCGAGGAGGGAGCCGCCCTTTCCCAAGCCATCCTGGAAGCCCTCCTGGAAAAAGGGGTCAAGGGCTTGGTCACCACCCACCTCTCCCCCCTGAAGGCCTTCGCCCAGGGGCGAAGGGGCATCCAAAACGCCTCCATGCGCTTTGACCTGGAGGGCTTGCGCCCCACCTACGAGCTGGTCCTGGGGGTGCCAGGGCGGAGCTACGCCTTGGCCATCGCCAGGAGGCTTTCCCTGCCCGAGGCGGTGCTGAAGCGGGCGGAAAGCCTTCTGCCCCAAGGGGGAAGGCTGGAGGCCCTCCTGGAGGAGCTGGAGGCGGAAAGGTTGCGCCTAGAGGAGGAGCGAAGCCGGCTCCTTTCCCAGATGGCCCAGGTGGAGGCCCTAAGGAAACGCCTGGAGGAGCGGGAAGCCCGCTTTGAGGAGGAGCGGGCGCAAAGGCTCAAGGCCCTGGAGGAGGAGGTCCGTCAGAAGCTCCTCAAGGTGGAAGCGGAACTCAAGGCCCTCAAGGAAAAGGCCAAAACCCAGGGGAAAAAGGATGCCCTGAGGGAGCTTCTAGCCCTGAGGGAACGGTACACCAGGAGCACACCCACGGGTGCCGTGGAGGTGCCTAGGGGCCTCGAGGCGGGGCAGATGGTGGAGATCCCCTCCCTGAAGCGCCAGGGAAGGCTTCTGGAGCTGAGGGGAGAGGAGGCCTTGGTCCAGGTGGGCCCGGTGAAGATGACGGTGAAGGCCAGGGAACTCACCCCCCTCAAGGCCCAGGAAACCCCCAAGGCCCTCGGCCTAAAGCCGCGAAGGGAGGTAAAGGAGGTGGACCTCAGGGGGCTTACCGTGGAGGAAGCCCTCTTGGAGGTGGACCACGCCCTGGAGGAGGCCCGCTCCTTGGGCCTTCCCACCTTGCGCCTCCTCCACGGCAAGGGCACCGGGGCCCTTAGGCAGGCCATCCGCGAGGCCCTAAGGCGGGACAAAAGGGTGGAAACCTTCGCCGACGCCCCTCCCCACGAGGGGGGGCACGGGGTCACGGTGGTGGTGCTCAGGGGCTAGAAGGAACGGCCTTCCAGGGCCTCTATGCGCTCCCGGATGTGGGGAGGTAAAGGGGCAGGCCTGCCTCCTTCCAGCCAGACCTGGACCGTCTTGCCCCGGGCGGCCTCCTCCCCCTTTGCCAGGAGGAGGTACTCCATGTCAAAGCTGCTTCGCCCGATGCGCACCACCCTGACCCCCACCTCCACCGGGTCCTCGAGGAGGATGGGCCTCAGGAAATCCACCTCCGCCCGGGCCAGGATGAAGTGCCCCTTTCCCACCCAGTCCCTTTCCAATCTCTGGAAGTAGGCGGCGCGGGCCACCTCAAGGTAGGTGAGGTAGACGGCGTTGTTCACGTGCCCCAGGGCATCCAGGTCGCGGAAGCGCACCTGTATGGGTACGGATACGGGAAACCCCTCCACGGAGCCCAAGTATACCAGGGCTGACCCGCGGGTCAGGTATAGTGGGGCCATGGAGACCACGTGGGACCTAACCCCCCTTTTCCCCAGCCTGGAAAGCCCCGAGTTCCAGGCAGCCTGGGAAGGGGTAAGGAAGCGAATCGACCAGCTTAAGGAGCAGGTGGACCAAAAGGCCCCCCTAGGGGAGGTCCTGGCCTCCCTGGACGCCCTTCGGGAGGAATCCACCCCCCTTTGGGCCTACCTCTACGCCCGCTTCACCGCCGACACCGCCAACGAGGCCGCCTTGGCCAAGCTCTCCGAGCTGGAGGTGCTCTTCCTGGACTTCGCCCGCCTCAGGCCCCGCCTCACCCGCTACCTGGCCCTCCAGGACCCAGAGGAGGCCGGCCCTTACCGCCTCTTGGTGGAGGAGGCCCGGGAGGAAGCCCTGCACATGATGCCCGAGGGGGAAGAGGTGTTGGCGGCGGAGCTATCCCTCTCCGGGCGCCAGGCCTGGTCCAAGCTCCACGAGAACCTCACCAGCCAGATCACCGCGGTGGTGGACGGGGAGGAGATGCCCATCACCAAGGTGCGCAACCTCTACTTCCGCCCCGAGGAGGAGGTGCGCAAGAAGGCCTACCAGGCGGAGCTGAAGGCCTGGGAAGGCCACGAGGTGCCCCTGGCCTACGCCCTAAACGGGGTCAAGGGGGAGGCCTCTGTCCTGAACCAGAGGCGGGGCTACCGGGATGACCTCGAGCCCAGCCTACACCGAAACCGCATCACCCGAAAAGCCCTCATGGCCCTCCTGGAAGCGGTGCGGGAAAACCTGCCCCTCTTCCGCCGCTACCACCTCCTTAAGGCCAAGGCCCTGGGCAAGGAGAGGCTGGACTGGTGGGACCTCTTTGCCCCCCTGGGAAAGGGAAGGCCCTGGAGCCTGGAGGAGGCCCGGGACTTCATCCGGGAAGGGCTCGCCGCCCTGGTCCCGAACGCCGCTAAAGTGGCGGAAACCGCATTCCAAGAGCGCTGGATGGACCTCCTGCCCCGCAAGGGAAAGGTGGGCGGGGCCTACTGCATGCCGAGGGGTGGGGGCAAAAGCCTCATCCTGGCCAACTACGAGGAGAGCTTTGAATCCGTCTCCACCCTGGCCCACGAGCTGGGCCACGCCTACCACAACTTCGCCTTGGCCCAGGTTCCCCCCTCCTTAAGGGAGGTGCCCATGACCCTGGCGGAGACCGCCAGCATTATGAACGAGACCCTGGTGGTGGAGGCGGCCCTCAAGGAGGCCTCTGCCGAGGAGGGGCTTTTGATCCTGGACGCGTACCTGCAAGGGGCGGCCCAGGTGGTGGTGGACATCCATAGCCGCTTCCTCTTTGAGTCCTGGGTCTTTGAAAGGAGGAAGGCCCGGGAGCTTTCCCCAAGGGAGTTTAAGGAGCTCATGCTGAAGGCCCAGCAGGAGGCTTACGGGGAGGCCCTGGCCAGCCATCATCCCTACATGTGGGCGGTGAAGGGACACTATTATGGCGCCGACTTCTACAACTACCCCTACACCTTTGGCCTTCTCTTCGGCTTGGCCCTCTACCAGGAGGCCAAGGAGGACCCGGGCTTCGCCGAGCGGTACGAGGCGCTCCTGGCCTCCTCGGGCATGTACCGGGCCAAGGAGCTGGCGGCCCGCTACGGCTTTGACCTGGAAAGCCCGGCCTTTTGGCAAAAGGGCCTGAAGGTCCTGGCGGAGAAGGTGGCGGAGCTGGAAAGGAGGCTTTCCTAAAACCCAGGGCCAAGCCTCCTTAACCTTCCCCTGACCGAGAAGGGATAGGCTTTTGCAGATGCGCCTTCTCGTCCTTTGCACCCACAACTCCGCCCGCAGCCAGATGGCGGAGGGCTGGATCCGGCACTGGGCCAGGGAGATGGGGCTGGACCTCGAGGTCCACTCCGCCGGCACCGAGAAGACCTTCGTCAAGGAGGAGGCCAAAAGGGTGATGGCCGAGGTGGGGATTGACCTAAAGGGGCACTCCTCCAAGACCCTTCTGGAGGTGCCCGACCCGTGGAGGTTTGACCTGGTCCTCACCGTCTGCGACGCCGCACGGGGAGCCTGCCCCGCCTACCCCGCCAAGACGCAAAAGCGTCACGTCTCCTTCCCCGACCCTTCGGGAAAACCCCTGGAGGAGTGGCGCCGGGTGCGGGACGCCCTGGGGCGCATGGCCCGGTACCTGGTGGAAAACCTCAAGGCAGGGCGCATCCCCACCGATGCGGAGCTGAGGCGGGCCTCAGGCCTCTAGGTCCCCCACGTGGATGGCCGCCACCCCGAAGGTGAGGAGTTCGTAGCGGACCTTGAAGCCCGCTTCCTCCATCAGGGATTTCAGGGCCTCCGGTGGGGGAAAGGCCTCCACGCTTTCCGGAAGGTAGCGGTAGGCCCCAAAGCTCCCCGAGATCAGGCCTCCTAGGAAGGGAAGGATCCTCTGGAAGTAGATCCGGTAGACCAGACCAAAGGCCCCCCTGGGGGGGGGCGGAAACTCGAGGATGACCAGGCGGCCGCCCGGGGTGAGGATCCGCCGAAGCTCCAGAAGGGCCTTATGGTAATCGGTGAAGTTGCGGAAGCCAAAGGCGATGGTAACAGCCTCAAAACTCCCCTCGGGAAACGGCAGGGCCAGGGCATCCGCCTCCACAAACTCCACCGAAAGCCCCAAGGCCCGGGCCTTCCTTCGGGCGATCCCCAGCATGGGCGGGGCGAAGTCCGCCCCCACCACCTGGGCTTGGGGAGCCCGCTTCTTCAGCATGAGGGCCAGGTCCCCGGTGCCCGTGGCCAGGTCCAGGATGCGCCCGGGGTTTTTTTCCAAGGCCAGGGCCACCGCCCGCCTGCGCCAACGGAGGTCGCTCCCCAGGGAAAGGAGCCGGTTCAAAAGGTCGTAGCGCGGGGCGATCTCCGAAAACATGCGCCGCACCCGCTTTGCCTTTTCCTCCGGCGAAACCGCCACGGAAGGAGTCTAACACCTTCGGGGACTTTAGACCCCCGGGGCTCGGGTACAATCTTGGGCGTGTTGACGGACGAGAGGCGCCTGGGAGTCCTGGTGGCCTTGGGGGGAGGGGTTGTCCTCCTCCTCTGGTACCTGGCCCCTTGGGCGGTACCCCATCGCCTTTTCGGCGGCGAAGGCGTACTCCTAAGTCCCTTCGGCCACCACCTGCCCCAAGGAACCCTGCCCCCGGGCTACCGGGATGGCTGGCTCCTTTGGGCCTTCTATCCCTCCTTGGCCTGGCTGGCCCTCACCCTGGTCCTGGCCTGGACCCCAAAGGCCTCCCGGAAGCTCTACCCCATGGGGGCCTTGGGCCTCGGCCTCTTCCTCCTCACCTACCTCCTCTTCCAAGCCAGCGTGGCCCAGGTGATGGCCGGCGCGGAAAGGCCCATCCTCAGGCGCTACAGCTTGGGGCTTGGCAGCTACGCCACCTTGGCCTTTAGCCTTTACCTTCTCCTCCTGGCCCGGCTTTTCTCCCCGGGTGGCCTGGCCTTTTTGGTGCGCCGCCGGGGGGTGGTGGTACCCCTTTTCTCCCTCCTCCTGGCCTCCTTGCTGGGCGGGGTCATCGTGGCGGTGATGAAAAGGGCCCCAGGGGAGGCCCAGAGCCTGAGGGAGGCCTGGATGCTGAAGCTGGACCTCATCACCTACACCTACCAGCTCCTCTATAGCCCCTTGGTAAACCCCTCGGGTTTCCTGCAAAGCCTCCTTTTGGCCACGCCCTTGATCTTCACCGGCCTGGCTGTGGCCCTGGGCTTCCGCGGGGGGCTCTTCAACATCGGGGCCCCGGGGCAACTGATCCTGGGGGCCATCGCCGCCATGCTGGTGGGGGTGTACCTGCCCGGACCCCGCTGGCTGGTGCTACCCCTGGCCATCCTGGCCGCCGCCTTGGCTGGGGGGCTTTGGGGAGCCTTGCCCGGCTGGCTCAAGGCCCGCTTCGGGGCCCACGAGGTGATCAACACCATCATGCTGAACTACATTGCCGCAAGCCTCTTCCTCTTCCTCATCTCCGCCAACGAGTACAAGTTCTTCGGCCGCACCCTGTATCTGCCCTTCAAATACCCGGGCTACGAGGCCCGAAGCTACGAGATCCGACCCGAGGCCCGCATCCCCCACTGGACCGAGCTGGTGGCCCCAGGGGGGGAGCTCTCCTTCGCCCTGCCCTTGGCCCTCCTCCTGGGCCTTGGGGGCTACTTTCTCACCCGGAAAAGCCTGGGGCACCGGGTGCTCATGGGCCTTCTGGCGGGCACGGGGGGTTACCTGGTGGGCGGCCTTCTTCCCGGACCTACGGTGAGCTTCGGTCCCGACCTCACCTCAGTGCGGCTCAACGGGGCCTTCCTTTTGGCCCTTCTGGCCCTTTTGTTTTTCCACTTCTACGTCTTCCGCACCGTGGGAGGGTACGAGCTTAGGGCCATGGGCCTGGCCCCCAAGGCGGCGGAGTACGGGGGGGTGCTCTCTGGGCGGAAGGTGGTCCTCATCATGTTCCTGGCGGGGGCCTTGGCGGGCCTGGCCGCCACCCACTACGTGCTGGGGGGAGGGGTAGACGAGTACCGCCTGAAGCAATCCCTTCCCTACTCCGTGGGCTTTGACGGCATCGCCGTGGCCCTCATGGGCCAGAACACCCCCTTGGGGGTGGGCCTCGCCGCCTGGCTTTTCGGCATCCTCCTCACGGGGGGGTTGCAGGTGAACCTGCAGCTGGGCATCAGCCGGGAGCTGGTGGCGGTGCTTCAGGCCTTGATCGTCCTCTTCATCGCTGCAGGGGGCTTTTTGCCCCGCTACTTCACCGACCCCTTAAGGGCGGCGGAGGTGGAGCTGAGGGAAGAGGCGAAGAAGCGCGAGGAAGCGAAGGAGGCCCCATGAACCTGGACACCGCCTTTTGGATTGCCCTCTTCTTCTCCACCCTGCGCCAGACCACCCCCCTTTTGCTCACCGCCTTGGGGGGCATGTTCTCCGAAAGGAGCGGGGTGGTGAACATCGCCCTCGAGGGCATCATCCTCTTCGGGGCCCTCACCGCGGCGGTGGTGGTGGAAAGGGTGGAACACCTCCTAGGCCCAGGCCCCCATCCCTGGCTTCCCTGGCTTGGGGTCCTAAGCGCCATGCTGGTGGGCGGGCTGGTGGCCTGGGTGCACGCGGTGGTTTCCATCAAATACCGGGCCGATCAGATCATCAGCGCCACCGCCATCAACCTCCTGGCTTTAGGGGCCCCAAGCCTGGTCCTCACCTACTTCTACGGCAACGCCACCAACTCCAAGGAGGTGGCGAACCGCCTGCCCCTTTGGGGGCCCGAGGGCTTCGCCCTTTCCCCTTTGGTCTACCTGGCCTTCCTCCTGGTTCCCGTGGCCTGGTGGGTCCTCTTCAAGACCCCCTTGGGCCTGCGCCTGAGGGCCGTGGGCGAGCACCCCGAGGCCGCCGATACCCTGGGGATCAACGTGTACCGCATGCGCTACCTTGGGGTGGTGCTCTCCGGGATCCTGGCAGGGCTGGCCGGGGCCTATCTGGCCATCGGCTTCCTCAACCAGTTTGTCCGGGGAATGTCGGCGGGCATGGGCTTCATCTCCCTAGCGGCCATGATCTTCGGCAAATGGCATCCCTTGGGCATCCTTTTCTCCACCTTGCTCTTTGGCTTCGCCAGTGCCCTGGCCATCCAGCTCCAAGGGACGGAAATCCTGCCCGCCGTCTTGGTGCAGGCCTTCCCCTACGTGGTCACGGTACTGGTGCTGGCGGGCTTCATGGGCAAGAGCCGGCCCCCAGCGGCGGTGGGGAAGCCCTACGAGAAGTGAAGGACCTTGACCCAGCGTCCCAGGCGGTAGCGGAGGGTGAGGGCGCTTCCATCCGGGAAGCGGAGCTCCACCCGCCCCTTTCCCAAGGCAAAGCCCGCCAACTCCTCCGCCCCTAGTCCCTGGGCAAAGTGGGCGAAGCCATCGGAGCGCAGGTAGAGGAAGCCCTCCTCCCAAGGGGTGAGGAGGAAGATCTGGGCCTCGGTGCCCTGGCGGTTCAGCACCAGGCGGCGCACCTTCCGGGCGAAAACCTGGGCCCCGGTCATCCCCTCAGGCCAGCTCCTCCTTGGACACCTCCACCGCCTTGCCCTCCTCCAGGAGGAGTTCCACCGTCCCCTTTAAGGGGTTCACCTTCTGCACCTTGCCGCAGACCCCCTCTTTGGTACAGACCCGGGCGTTTTTGCGGGGGAGTTCCGCCAAAAGCTCCCGGTACACGGGATGCTCGTAGGCCAAGCAACAAAGGAGCCGGCCGCAGGGACCGGAGATCTTCTCGGGGTTTAAGGGAAGCCCCTGGTCGCGGGCCAGCTTGATGGAAACCTGGGCGAAACCCTGGAGCCAGGTGGAGCAACAGGACTCCATCCCGCAGGCGCCCAGGGTGCCCAGGTAGGCGGCCTCCTCCCGGGGGCCCTCGGCCAAGAACTCCACCCGGGCCCCGAAGCGCTCCGATAACTCCCGGGTAAAGCGCCTAAGGTTAACCCGCTCCTCCGCGGCGTAGTGCACGGAAAGGTGGCGGCCATCCAGGGTGAAGTCGCACCCCAGGACCTTGGCCTTGACCCCCTCCTCCCGAAGGCGGGCCCTGAGGTAAAACGCCGCCTCCTCCGCCCTGGCCCGGAGCCTCGAGGCCAGGTCCAGATCCTCCTTGGTGGCCAGGCGCACCACCTCCCCGGCCTCCTTCTCCTTCCGGGGCGGGGTGCGCACCTTGCCCACCTCCAGACCCCGGCTGGTGCGCACCACCACATATGCCTCCAGGGGCGGGGGCTCCCCCTGGAAGCGGAAGTAGCGCAGGACAGGGGTGCGGGCTTTGCGCACATCGGCGTGCAGGCGAACGCCCACGGTCATGTTTCCAAGTCTAAGGCCAACCGGGCCAGGACCAGGTCCGGGCTCACATACCGTTCCAAGGCCTCCCGGGCCGCCTCCAGGGCCAGAAGGGCCCGAGGGGAGTGGCGAAAGGCGGCATAAAGGGCGAAAACCCCTTCCTCATCCGCCAAGAGCTCCCTCAGGAGGGCAAGCCGCCGCCAGGGGGAGGCACCCCCCACCTCCCTGGCCTTCTCCATGCGGGCGCGAAAGGCACTAGGATCAGCCAAAGCCCTTAGGAGCCGGCCTGGGGCCCCGCCGGCATAGGCCAGGAGCTCGGGGTCTTGGGTCAAGGGGTAAAGGCGTTCCTCGGGCACGGGGGCAAAGGCCACCTCCAGGGCCCGGCTGGCCAGGGTGGGAAGAAGGGTGGCGCGGCTTGGGGCGATGAGGACGATGCGCCCGTAGGAAGGGGGTTCCTCTAGGAGCTTCAAAAGGGCATTGGCCGCGGCCTCGGTGAGGAGGTGGGCAGCATCCAGGATGGCCACCTTGACCCGCTCCCGGGGGTGGGTGGCGAACCAGGGCAAAAGGGGCTCCACCTCCTCGAGGCGGATCTCCGCCTGTCCCTTCAAACCCCGCTCCGGAGGAGCAATCTCCCAAAGATCAGGGTGCTCCCCCAAGGCGGGGGGAGGGAACCCCCGGTTGAGCCCCCAGGCATACCAGCGGGCCACAAGGCGCCTTCCTACCCCTTCCGGCCCCGAGAAGAGCAAGGTGGAGGCGCCAAGCCGGGGAAGAAGCTCTAGGATGGCCTCATGGCCGATTATTCCCCCAGGGTCAGGCGGGTGTAGAGCCACGTGGGAAACCCCTCCTCCTTCAGGCGGTGGGCCACCCGTTCCAGGTCGTAATCCACCCGGAAAAAGGTGATCCCATCCCCTTCCCAAAGGGCAAAGGCCGCCCCCGGCACATGGTCGCGGGGCTGGCCCACCGAACCCGGGTTGGCCAGGGCCCGTACCGTGGGGGGAAGGATCAGCTCACCCCCCTCGGAAAGGCGTTGGTAGCGCACCCAGGAACGAGGTCCGGAAAGCTCCAGAAAGGCCCCGGCCAGGTGGGTATGCCCGTGGAAGGTGAGGCGGTGCTCCGTGCAGGCAAAGGCCTGGCGGGCCATATCCAGCCCATCCACGTACTCCATGGGGTCGCAGGGGCTCCCGTGGACCAAAAGCGCCCCCTCCACCTCCTTTTGCCAGGGCCAGGAGGCGAGGAAATCCAGGTGCCTTTGGGAAAGCCTCCTTCGCTGCCAGGCCAGGATCTCCAAGACCACCCCCTCCTTGGGCAACCGGTCCAGGGCCAGAAGCCAGGCGTCGTGGTTGCCCAGGACGCACCAGGCCTCCACCTCCATGAGCCAGTCCAACACCCGGTCCCCATCCGGATAGTAGCCCACCGCATCCCCCAGGAAGAGCACCCCATCAAAAGGGGGGGCAGCCTGAAGCACAGCCTGCAGGGCAGGCCAGTTGCCGTGGATGTCGGAGAGGACCAGGTAGCGCACGGGGTTTAGGATACCATGAGAACATGGTTTCTTCCCTACTGGAACAGCTTTCCGCGGACCTCGAGGTCCTCTCGGAGCACCTCCGGGCGGGATTGGACGAATTCGGCACCCTTTACTGCTACCTGGAGGGCGGGCGGGGAGGCAGGAC
Organism: Thermus neutrinimicus; assembly: GCF_022760955.1. Taxonomy (NCBI): domain Bacteria; kingdom Thermotogati; phylum Deinococcota; class Deinococci; order Thermales; family Thermaceae; genus Thermus; species Thermus neutrinimicus. Next base: position 271,013 of record NZ_JAKTNU010000001.1, on the reverse strand, counting down.
CTACCTTCTCCACGCTCCCTACGGGGAGGCTTTGCCCGTGCTCCAGGCCCTAAACGGCCTCTCCTTTCGGGGGCGGATTCTCCTGGCCTTGGATCCCTCCCCCCTCTCCCCCACCCTGGAAGGCCTTACCCTTTCCGGACCCACCCGGGCACCCCTGGCCCACCTTCTGGAAAAAACCCGCCCTGACCGCCTCCTTCTAGCCTTTCCCGGGGAGGGCCTTGGCCAAAGCTTCCCAGGAGCCAAGGAAACCCCAAAGGGCTGGCAACCCCTAAAGGCCGAGGAGGAACCCCTGGTCTTGCGGGTGGAGGCCCCCACGGGCCTCACCTACCAAGAGGTGCGGGCTTACGAGCCCTGGGAAAGCCCCTCCCTTCCCCTTGAGCTACCCATAAGCCCGGGGCCCTATTGGGGAAGCGTGGGCTTGGCCTTGGGGATTCCCACCTACGGGGTGGGTTTGGTAAACTTACGGGCAAGCCTGGAGGCGCTTCTTAGCCTCTGGTAAGCGGAGGGAGAATATGGTGTACATCGCGCTGTTTGCCTTGGGAGCGGCCCTGGTTACCCTGCTTTTCTACCTGATCCTGAACCCCCGCGTGCTCACCACCGAGGGGGAGACCTTTGACCTGCGCTTTATCCTCTTCATGCTGATGCTCATCATCCTGGCCGCCAGCACCGTGGCCCTGATGCTGACCCTGGGCAAGATGCACCACCTGCTCTAAGCCCAGGCCCGGCTTGGGCCGGAGGGCGCCTTTTGCGGGCTTCCCCCTCAGGAAGCCCGGGTGGCTCCCTTATGGGAAAGCTCTTTGCGAAGATACTCCAGGTCCTTCTCCAGGACCTTGCGGGTGGCCTCGAGGACCGGGGCGAACCCGGGGGGGAACTCCCGGGCCAGGTGGCCCACGCACACCAAAAGCCCCTCCACCATGGCCTTCTCCTGCTCCCGCCGGCGCCTTCCCCCCCGCAGGGCGCTATAGGCCAGGTGCTCCAGCCGCCGCACCACGCACACCCTAGGCTCCCCTCCCACCCCGGCACAGGGGAGGCCCTCCGCACCCCCACAGGCCGCATAGGCCTTGGCGTACAGGGGCGCCAACTCCGGATGCCCTAAAAGGGCGGGCCCCAAGGGTCCCGCATGGGCCGCGGCCAGGCGGAGGTAGGCGGCATGGCGGGCGCGGCGAATCTCCACCTCCATACTTCCATCTTAGCCAAAGGCCCGGGGGACAAATGCCCCCAGGGCTAGGGAAGCCGGAAAGGGCTCCTCAGCCCGGCTAGGGCGATGGCCCTGGCCTCCTCCGGGGCCCAGGAGAGGGCCAAGACCCCCCGGTAGGCCCTCAGGGCCCTCTCCCGCTCCCCCGCCAGGTCCAGAAGCTGGCCAAAGCGGGCCAGCACGTACCCCGGCAGGTAACCAGGGTGCTGGAAGTCCATGCGGAACACCTCCTCCATGAGGCTTAAGGCCTCCTGCCACTCCCCGGCCGCCAGGTAGATCTGGGCCGCCAGATACAGGGCCTCGGGATCCCCTATCTGGAAGAGCCCCTCCAAGAGCCCCGCCCAGTCGTCCCCCTCCTTAAGCTGCCAGGCCCGGTCCAAAAGGGCCCTATGGCGTTCCCCCTCCGTGGGCTCATGGGCCTTGGGCAAGGCCTCGGGAAAGCTTTTGGCCAGAAGGAGGTAGTCCAAAAGCTCCGCCACCACCGCTCCTTCCCGGCCCCTCAAGGCCTCCACCACCCTCTCCATACGGCGGGCCCGGAATCCCGTGGCCGGGCCTTCCCCGAAGGCCTGGGCGTACCCCTCGTAGATGTGGCCCAGACGGTCCAGGAAGGCCTGCGAGCCCAAAACCTCCGGGGCCAGGGGGGTCTTGAGAAGCTGCAAAAGCTCCTGGTCAAAGGCCTGCATCCGCCCCAGGTGGGGTTTCCCCAGGGGATGCTGGGCCAAGGCTTGACGGAAGGCCTCGGCCTCCTCCTTAAGATGGGCCTCCTGGTCCAGGGCCACCACGGGGATCCCCTTTCCTTCCGCCCAGGGAAGCAGGTGAAAGAGAAGGGGGTCCTCCTCCCGCCAAAGCCCTTCCCTCAGGCTTTCCTCCGAGTGGGAGGCCAGATAGAGGACAGGGGCGCCGGCCTCTTCCAAAAGGGCCAGCACCGTGGCGGCGTTGTAGCGTGGATGCAGGATGTGGAAGGGCCCAAGGGAAGGAAGGAGCAGCATCCTCACCATCTTAGACCTCCGGGAGCGCAACTACCGCCTGGCGGTGCTCAACGGCTGGCTGGTGTGGCTGGGGGATACCTTTTTGAATCCCAACATCGTCCTCACCAGCTTCGCCGCCAAGCTGGGGGCCCCCGGGGCCTTGATCGGCCTCCTCCCCGCCTTGCTGCAGGCCGGGGGTATGATCCCCCAGGCCTTCCTGGCCCCCTACGTGGCCCGTTTCCCCCGCAAGATCGTGGTGTACCGGAAGGTGGCGGCCCTAAGGCTTTCCGGGGTGATCCTCATGGCCTTGGCCACCTTCTTCCTGGGTCCTTGGCCCCACCTCCTCCTGGCGGGCTTCCTGGCAGGCCTCCTCCTGAATGCCCTCTTTACCGGGGTTTCCAGCCTCCCCTTCTGGGAGGTGGTGGCCAAGACCACTCCCGTAGAGCGCCGGGCCCCCCTTTTCTCCGCCCGGAACCTCATCGGGGGCTTCCTGGCCTTCCTGGCGGGTTTCGGGGTCCGGGAAATCCTCACCCTTCCCCTTCCCTTCCCCTTGCCCTATGCCCTCCTCTTCGCCCTGGGGGCCTTGGCCTTTGGCACGGGCTGGTACCTTTTCGGCCTCACCCAGGAGCCGGAAGAACCCCCCAGGGAGGAAAGGATCTCCCTGGCTCTACCCCTTAAGCACGGGGGCTTCCGCCGCTACCTCCGGGTGCGGGTCCTCCTGGGCCTTGCGGGGATGGCCGAGCCCTTTTACGCGGTGTACGCGGTGCGCACCCTGGGACAGGGGCAGGAGCTCGGGCTTTACCTCTCCCTTTACGCCCTTTCCTTCACCCTTTCCAACCTGCTTTGGGCCAAGCTGGCGGAGCGGGGTTCCAAGGGGGTGTTGCAGGCTGGGGCTTTTCTGGCCCTCCTCACCCCCCTCTTGGCCCTCCTCCTGCCCGGGGGGCTCTTCGGCCTGGTTTTCCTCCTCCAGGGGGCCTACCTGGCCGCCTTGGGGCTTTCCACCACCACCTATCTCCTAAACCTGGCCCCACCGGAGGAGCGGAGCGCCTTCATCGGCTTGGCCAACACCGTGGCCGGGGTCTTTGCCTTCTCCACCGTCCTGGGAGGATGGCTGGCCGACCGCCTGGGGTTTTCCGGCCTCTTCCTGCTGGCAGCCCTCTTCTACGCCTGGGCCTTTTATGCGGGGAGAAAACTTCCCCACGAGGGCTAAGGAAGCCCTGGGAATCCGGAAGAGTCCCTTTGGCCAGGGGCTTCTTCCATTCGGCCCATCCATGCCCCTCCCCATGCGGGTTCGGCCCCGGCCCCAGCCGGAAACCCTGGGTTTACCCCTAGTCCTCGGCTTAGCTGAATCCATCCCCACCGGCCACGGGGCTGTGTATAGTAGGGTTCATGGTGGTCTACCTGCCGGATGGGAAGGCCCTCGAGGTGCAGGAGGGGGCCACCGCCTGGGACGTGGCCCGGGCCATAGGCCCAGGGCTGGCCAAGGCGGCCGTGGGGGCCTTGGTGAACGGGGAGGTCTACGACCTGCTCAAGCCCCTCCCGCCCGGGGCCCAGGTCCGGATCCTCACAGAGAAGGACCCCGAGTACCAGCTCCTCTTCCGCCACACCCTGGCCCACGTCCTGGCCCAGGCGGTGAAGGAGTTCTTTGCGGAAAAGGGCTACGACCCAGAAAGCGTGCGGCTTGGGGTGGGGCCGGTGATCGAAAAGGGTTTCTACTACGACATCGATGCCCCCGAACCCCTCTCCGATGAGGACCTGCCCGCCATAGAGGAGAGGATGCGGGCCATCATCGCCAAAGACCTTCCCTTGCGCCGCTATGTGCTGCCCCGGGAGGTGGCCCTTTCCCGCTACCAGGGCAAGAACCCCTACAAGACCGAGCTCATCCTGGACCTGCCCGAGGGGGAGGAGATCAGCTTTTACCAGCAAGGGGACGAGGCCTACGGCTTCACCGACCTCTGCCGCGGGCCCCACGTGCCCTCCACCGGCCGCATCCCTCCCCACTTCAAGCTCACCCACGTGGCCGGGGCCTACTGGCGGGGGGATGAGAAAAGGCCCATGCTCCAGCGGGTCTACGGGGTGGCCTTCCGCACCGCCGAGGAGCTTAGGGAATACCTCTGGCAACTGGAGGAGGCCAAGAAGCGGGACCACCGCCGCCTGGGGCGGGAGCTGGAGCTATTCCTGATCGATCCCATGGTGGGGAAGGGCCTGGTGCTTTGGCTCCCCAAGGGAAACGTGATCCGGGAGGAGCTCATGGCCTTTATGCGGGAGGAGCAGATAAGGCGGGGCTACCAGCTGGTCACCACCCCCCATATCGGGAGCCTCGAGCTTTACCGGACCAGCGGCCACTACCCCTACTATGCGGAAAGCCAGTTCCCTCCCATCAGCTTCAAGGAAAGGGGCGAGGAGGAGGAGTACCTCCTCAAGCCCATGAACTGCCCTCACCACATCCGCATCTACGCCTTTAAGAAGCGCTCCTACCGGGAGCTTCCCTTGAGGCTTGCCGAGTTCGGCACCGTCTACCGTTACGAGAAGGCGGGGGAGCTTCTGGGCCTGACCCGGGTGCGGGGCTTCACCCAGGACGATGCCCACCTCTTCTGCACCCCCGGGCAGGTGAAGGAGGAGTTCTTGGGGGTCTTGGACCTGGTTCTGAAGGTGCTCTCCACCCTGGGCCTGAAGGACTACAGGGCCCGCATAGGCACCCGGGACCCCAAAAGCGACAAGTACGTGGGGGACGAGGCCAAATGGTCCCTGGCGGAAAGGCAGATCGAGGAGGCGGCCCTGGAAGCCGGGCTCCACTACACGGTGGAGGAAGGGGATGCCGCCTTCTACGGCCCCAAGCTGGACTTCGTGGTGAAGGACGCCCTGGGAAGGGAGTGGCAGCTGGGCACCATCCAGGTGGACTACAACCTCCCCGAGCGCTTCGGCCTCACCTATGTGGGTCCGGATGGGGCCGAGCACCGCCCCGTCATGATCCACCGCGCCCCCTTTGGCTCTTTGGAGCGCTTCATCGGCATCCTCATCGAGCACTTCGCCGGGGACTTCCCCCTTTGGCTTGCCCCGGTGCAGGCCGTGGTGGTGCCGGTTTCGGAAAAGCAGGAGGACTACGCCAAGGAGGTGGTCTCCAAGCTCAAGGGGGCGGGCCTCAGGGCCGAGGCCGACCTCCGCCCCGAGCGCATGCAGGCCCGCATCCGCGACGCCGAGGTGCAGAAGGTGCCCTATATCCTGGTGGTGGGGGACAGGGAAAAGGCCGAGGGTACGGTAAGCGTGCGCAGGCGGCACCGGGGGAACCTGGGGAGCATGCCCCTGGCCACCTTCCTCGAGGCCGCCCTTAAGGAATACCAAGAACGCCTCTTGGAGCCAGCCTTCTGATGCGGGCCAGATCCACCATCTTCACCCTCTTTGTGGAATACATATACCCGGAACGGCGCGCCCGGGTTCGGGACCTCATCGCCATGATGGAGGCCTTGGGCTTCTCCGAGGCGGCGGTGAGGGCAGCCCTTTCCCGGAGCGCCAAAAGGGGCTGGGTGGTTCCGGAGCGGCGGGGGCGGGTAGCCCACTACGCCCTTTCCGACCGGGTCTACTGGCAGGTGCGCCAGGTCCGGCGGCGCCTCTACGAGGCCAGGACCTCCTGGGACGGGCGTTTCCTCCTGGTCCTGCCGGAAGGCCCCAAGGAGCGGGGGGAAAGGGAGCGCTTCCGGAGGGAGATGGCCCTCTTGGGCTACGGTAGCCTGCAAAGCGGGGTCTACCTGGGGGCAGGGGTGGACCCCGCCGCCACCCAGGAGCTCCTCGCCTTTTACGGGCTTTCCGCCGCCCTCTTTCGGGCGGAGCACCTGGGGCCGAAGGTGGAGGTGCTCCGCGCCTTCCCCCTCAAGGAGGCCTCGGCCCACTACCAAACCCTCCTCTCCCGCCTGCCCCCGGCGCTGGAGGACCCCCTTTTGGCCTTCCAAACCCTGACCCGCCTGGTGCACGAGATGCGCAAGCTCCTTTTTCTGGATCCCCTTCTGCCCCCCGAGCTCCTTCCCCCAGGCTTCCCAGGCCCCTCCGCCCGGGAGCGCTTCCTCGCCCTGCGGGAGACCCTTTACCGGCAGGCCGAACCTTTCCTTAAAAAGCTCTCCCTTCCCCTCTCAGCCCTCTCACCCCAGGCGGGATAACCTTTAGGGGATGAGGCGGTTTTTATCCCTTCCCCTGATCCTGGCCACCCTGGCCCAAGCCCAGGTGGTCATCCCCTTCTGGCACACGGCAGGCCCCCCAGGGAATAGCGTCCTGGAGGAGGCGATAAGGAGCTTCCACGAGTCCCAGCGCACCTACCGCCTCGAGGCCCGCTACGTGGGGGACTACCGGGAAGCGGGGGTGAAGCTCCTGGCCGCCTTGCGCTCGGGAGGTGCCCCGGTCCTTTTCCACGGGGAGCTTTCCTTCCTCCCCCGCCTGGCCCAGGAAGGGGCGGCTTTAGCCCTGAACCCCTACCTGCAAAACCTGCCCAAGGACCTGTACCCGGAGATGATGCGAACCACCCAGGTTCGGGGTCAGGCCTATGGCCTTCCTTTGGGGCTATCCGTGCCCGTCCTCTACTACAACAAAGATGCCTTCCGCGCCCGGGGCCTTAGGCCCCCCAGGACCTGGGCCGAGGTGGAGGAGGCCGCCGGCAGGCTCACCAGCCGCACCAGCAAGGGCCTCGTGGTCTCCACCGACATCTGGAGCTTCAACGCCCTCGTCATGAGCCTGGGGGGAAGCCTGGTCAAGGACGGGCTCCCCGCCTTCACCTCCAAGGAGGTGGTGGAGGCTTTGGAGATGCTTTACCGGATGGTGCAGAAGGGGCACGCCCAGGCCAGAAACCTGGCCGAGGCCCAGTTCGCCGTGGCCGATTTCCTGCGCACCAAGGCCTTCATGGGCATCGGGCCCACCACCGCCTTGCCGGTGGTCCTCTCCCAAACCTCCCTGCCCTTTGGCGTGGGCATGGCCCCCCTGCCCAGACGGGAAGGGGGCGCGGTACCCCTTTCCGGGGCGGCCTTGGCGGTGCTCAAGGGGGCAAGCCCCGAGCAGGCCCGGGGGGCGGTGGCCTTCTGGCTCCACTTCCTGGATCCCCGGCGGCAAGCGGAGTGGGTGCGGACCACCTGGTACCTGCCCTTGCGGAAAGAGGCGGAAAAGGAGCTTGGCGACTTCCTGAAAGACCCCGAAAGGCAGGCGGTCTTCGCCCAGGCGGAGGCGGGGCGCCCGTGGAGCCAGGGCCCAGAGCTGGTGGTCTGGTACGGCTACCTGGAAGAGGCCCTGGAACGTAGCCTAAAGCAGGGGGTGAGGCCCCAGGTGGCCCTCGAGGAGGCCCAGAAAAAAGCCCTGGCGGTGGAGAGGCGGTAGGGCAGCTGACTCCCTTCTGACGGGGAGGATGGTAAAATCCCCGCCATGAAAAAGTTCGTGGCCCTGGTCCTCCTCTTCCTTCCCGCCTTGGCCCAGGTGGAGGTCTCCTTCTGGCATTCCATGGATGGCCCCGCGGGGCGGCTTCTTGCCACCTTCGCCCAGGAGTTCAACGGCCGCCAGGGGCTCTACCGGGTGGTGCCCCAGTACGTGGGGGACTACCGGGATGCCGAGACCAAGCTGGTGGCCGCCTTGCGCACAGGAGGCCAGCCCGTGCTTTTCCAGGCGGAGATCAGCTTCTTCCCCCGGCTGGTGGGGGAAGGCCGGGCCCTGGCCCTGGATGGCTACCTGAACCTGGAGCGGGCCTTCCTGGAGGATCTCTTTGAGCCGGCCTGGAACTACGGGGTCATGGAGGGGAGGCGTTACGGCCTTCCCCTAAACACCTCCACCCCCGTTCTCTTCTACAACCTGGACGTTTTCCGGGCCAAGGGGCTCAAGGCCCCAAGGAACTGGAAGGAGTTTGAGGAGGTGGCCAAGGCCCTCACCTCCCGCCAGGCCAAGGGCTTCATCTTCGTCACCGACCCCCAGGCCTGGCTCTTTGAGGCCATGGTGACCAGCCGGGGCGGGAACCTGGTGAAGGAGGGCAAACCCAGCTTCACCTCCAAGGAGGCCCTCGAGGCCCTGGAGATGCTCTGGCGCCTAAACCGCGCCGGAGCCCTTTCCGCCCGGAGCATGGCCGAGGCCACCTTCGCCCAGCTGGACTTCGTGCGCACCAAGGGGATGATGGTCATGGCCTCCATCGCCAACTGGCCCGCTGCGGAAAACTTCTCCTTCGCCTTCACCCTGGGGGTGGCCCCGGTGCCCCGGGAACCCGGGGGCAAGGTACCCCTGGGCGGGGCCCAGCTGGTGGTGCTCAAGGGTGCCTCCGAGGCCCAGGTGCGGGGCGCCTTGGAGTTTTGGCGGTATCTGATGGAGCCCGAGAACGTGGCCCGGTGGGTCCAGGCCAGCTACTACGTGCCCGTGCGCAAGGCGGCCATCCCCCTTTTGGAGGGCTTCTACCGGGAAAACCCCTTCCGCAAGGTGGCCTTTGAGCAGATCGCCTACGCCCAAGAGCGCCCTCGCACTCCCCAGTTCTCCGCCTGGGCCAGCCTCCTGGCAGAAGCCTTGGAAAAGGCCCTAAAGGGCGGGGTTCCTCCCCAGAAGGCCCTGGAGGAGGCCCAGCGGAAGGCTGAGGCCATCCGGTAGCCGTCCGCAAAAAGCCTAAAATGGCAGGGATGCGGCTAGGTTTCAGTCCCTTCAATGCGGAGATGGGCTACGAGGAAGCCTTCCGCCTGGCGGCGGAGCTGGGCCTGGACCTCGATGTTCCCTACGACCTGCACGAGGTCCTACCCCTTCCTGACCCCAAAAGCCTGCGGGCCACGGGGGAAGCCTTGGGGATAGGGTTCACCCTGCACCTCCCCTTCGTGGAGATGAACCCGGCCAGCCTCATCCCCAGCGTCCGCGCCTTGGCCGAGGAGCGCCTCAAGCGGGCCCTGGAGTTCGGCGAGGCCCTGGGAGCCAGGGTGGGCGTGCTCCACACCGGCCAGGTACCCGTGCGCCACCCCATGGCCTTAAGCCTGGCCCGGGAGGCCTTGGAAAAGACCCTCTCCGCCCTCCTTCCCCTTCCCTTCCCCGTGGCTTTGGAAAACCTGGCCCTTTCCCAGGAGGACCTCCTCCGGGGTCCGGAGGAGCTAAAGGCCCTCCTGGACCGCTTCCCCCAGTACGGCTTCTGCTTGGATGTGGGCCACGCCCTGGTGGAGCTGGGTCCCTTAGGCCCCTTCCTCTACTGGGAGGCCCTGGGAGAACGCCTCATCCACCTCCACCTCCACGACAACCACGCCCAGAGGGACGACCACCTGCCCGTGGGCACGGGAGCCGTGCCCTGGGAGAGGCTGGCCTCCCGACTAAGGGGCTTCCCCGCCACCGCAGCCCTCGAGGTGGGTGGAGGCATCCAAGGGGTGCACCAAAGCCTTTCCCGCCTGCAGGCCCTCCTCGCCTCCTGAGCCTTCCTTTCATAAGTGGGGACATCTGTCCTTGCCGGGGTACGCTTATAGTAGTGGGGTGGGGGTTTGTACCCCCTTTCACAAAGGGAGGCAGAATGGTCGTAGACCGGATTGAGGTGTACCTGGACGGGGCCAGCGAGCCCCTGGCGGTTTTGAAGGAGCCCCCCTATCGGCTAAACCTGGACACCCGAAGGATCCCGGATGGGGAGCATGTCCTGCGGGTGGTGACCCACTTCCGCGGCGGAGGCCAGGAGGTCCGGGAAATCCCCTTCACCGTCAACAACTACCCGGACGTCATGGTCCTGGGCCTAGACGAGGGAGGCGAGGTGGCAGGGAACCTGGAGCTCCGCCTGGCCGTGGGGGAACCCGAGCTCCCCGTGGAACCCGTGCGCTTCAACCCCATCTGGTACGTGGTGGCCTCGGTGATCGTGCTGGGGGGCGTCTGGGCCTACTTCGCCCTCTCCCCCACGGCGGAGAAGGTAGCAGCCCAGCTGGCCCCCCCAGCCCAGGAGGCCCAGGCTCCCAAGGAAGGCTCTGGCCAGGCCGCCAACGTGGACCAGGCCCTTATGGAAAAGGGCAAGTCCATCTACGAGGCCAGTTGTGCCGCTTGCCACGGGGCTAATGGTCAGGGCATACCCCCAGCCATGCCTGCCCTAGCGGGCAACCCCAATCTAAAGGACGCCCAGATGATTCTGGGCATCGTTAAAAACGGCCGTGGGGCCATGCCGGCGGTGGGTGCCGCCCTCTCGGATGAGGAGCTCAAGGCCGTGGCCACCTACATCCGCAACAGCTTCGGCAACGCCTTCGGCCCGGTGGAGTAAGGAGGGTTGGATGTACCGGAACGATCCCATCGTGCCCACCTTCGCCCTCATCCTGGCCGTAGGCCTCTTCTACATGGCCTACCTGGATGGTCTCCACATCGCCCGCCTCTTGGGCCACAGCCCAGAGGAACTCTCCGTGGGCCAGATCGGTCTGATGGCCTTCGGCGCCGTATTCCTCCTCTACGGCCTCATCGGCCTGGTGTCCTACTGGCTGGAGGGAGTAGAGCTCCGCCCCGGCCGGCATTTCCCCGCACCCTCCACGGCTCCTGTGGCGGTGGGGGTAATCCTGGTTCTCCTCCTCACCGCCCTTTCCGGTTTCTTCGTGCGCCTCATCGTTTACTCCGCCCAGACCGGGCACAACCCCACCTGGCTCCAGGGCCTGGTCTTCGGGGCCATCAGCCTGGTGGTGGCCGCCCTCTTCGGCATTTACAAGAAGTACTTCGGCCGGGACGAGGTGGTCACCGAGGAGGAGAAGAGCCACTTCCCCTGGTAAGAGGTGAAGCATGGACGAACGCGAGATTCGCTTGCAAAGATCCCGCAGGCGGCTTTTTCTGCAGACCGCCATCGGCACAGGAATCGGCCTCTCCCTGGTTTCCGCCTTCTACGTGGGGGCGAGCCTACGCCCCAAGGCCGAGGTCACCCCGGAGAAGGAGCCCTTGAAGCCGGGGGATATCCTGGTCTATGCCCAGGGTGGGGGGGAGCCCAAGCCCATCCGCCTCGAGGAGCTCAAGCCCGGCGACCCCTTCGTCCTGGCCTACCCCATGGACCCCAAGACCAAGGTGGTGAAGGGTGGCGAGGCCAAGAACACCGTTTTGGTGGTCCGTTACGACCCGGCTGAGCTTTCCCCAGAGGTGGCCCAGCACGGGGTGGAAGGGGTTGTGGCCTTTTCCGCCGTCTGCACCCACCTGGGGTGCATCGTGAGCCAGTGGGTGGGGGATAAGAAGGCGGGCCTTTGCCCCTGCCACGGAGGGATCTTTGACTTCGCCCACGGGGCCAGGATCATCGCCGGCCCCCCGCCCAGGCCCGTGCCCCAGCTTCCCCTTAAGGTGGAAGAAGGCGTCCTGGTGGCGGCCGGGGAGTTCCTGGGCGAGGTGGGGGTGAAGGCGGAAGCGGGCTTCTGCCGCCATGTCTAGGAGGGAAGCATGTACAAATGGCTTGACGAACGCCTTGACCTCACAGGCCTTTACCAGAAGGTCCTGCGCAAGGCCTTCCCGGTACACCACTCCTTCTTCCTGGGCGAGATCACCCTCTTCGCCTTCATCGTCCTGGTGCTCACCGGCATCTTCCTCACCTTGAACTTCGAGCCCTCTATCCGGGAGGTGAAGCTCCCCGACGGCCGCACCGTGCCCGCGGCTTACGCCAGCGTCCTCTACATCGACAGCCTTCCCTTCGGGGCGGTGATCCGCAGCCTCCACCACTGGTCGGCCCATGTGATGATCGCCGCCGCCTTCTTGCACATGCTCCGCATCCTCCTTTCCGGGGCCTACAAGAAGCCCCGGGAGCTCAACTACCTGGTGGGCCTGGCCCTTCTGGGCCTGGCGGTAGTCACCGCCTTCACCGGCTACGCCCTGCCCTACGACAACTACGCGGTCACCGCCACCCGCATCGGCTACGGCATCGCCGCCTCCATCCCCTGGGTAGGGTCCACCCTAGCCCAGGTGATGTTCGGGGGGGAGTTCCCGGGCTCAGAGAAGGCCATCCCCAGGCTCTATAGCCTCCACGTCCTCTGGCTTCCCCTCCTCCTCATGGCCCTCATCGGGGTGCACATGGCCATCATGATGAAGCAGAAGCACACCCAGCCCCGGTATGCGGAAAGGGTGGCCCCTGGGAGGATTCTCGGCGTGCCCATGTACCCCCAGCAGCTGGTGATGATGGGCATCCTCTTTGCCCTGTACGTGGGCATCATGACCATGATCGCCGGGGCCTTCCTGGCCCACCCCATCGAGGCCTTCGGCCCTCCCACCCCCAACACCCCGGCGGTCAAGCCCGACTGGTACTTCCTCTGGATCTACGGCATCCTGCAGCTGATCCCCTCCAGCTGGGAGTTCCACCTCTTCGGGGCCACCATAGGACCGGAGTTCATCGGGGGGGCAATAATCCCAGGAATCCTGGCCGTGGTGGGCCTCCTTTTGCCCTTCCTGGACACCCGCAGGGACAAGATGCGCTACATGGAGCTTCCCTCGGAGCACCCGGTGCGCACCAGCGTGATCCTGGCCCTTTTGGTCTTCTTCCTCATGACCACCCTGGCCGGCTACAAGATCGACTTCCAGCAACAAGGTTCCATCCTGGGGAGCAACGCCGTGCTCTGGAGCCTGGTCCTGGGCGGTCCCTTGCTCACCTATATTGTCTCCTACACCCTGCTCCGCATCTTTTACGGGAAGGAGGAAGCCCCCAAAAGGGCCTAGATCCGGCTAGAAAAAGGGCCCCCGCCACAGGCGGGGGCCCTAGCCTTCCCCTACGGCCTAAGAGGACTTTTCCTCCTCGAGGCCCAGGCTCGCCAATAGGTCGCCGTAGAGGTCACCCAGCTTCACGCTGGCGCTTGCCGTGGGCACCGCGGAGGCATCGTAGAGGTTGTACTCGGCCACGGCCCCGTACTCGTATTCCCGGCGCTCTTCGCGGCGAGAAGCGGGCTTTCTCTTGCCCCGGGCCTCCTTGCCCTTGGCCCGGCGGGGCCGCTCCTCCTCGGCCTTGGGAGGAGGCGGGGGCAGAAGGCGCTTGCGGGAGAGGGAGATCCTCTGCTCCACAGGATCGATGTTGAGGACCACCACCTCCATCTCCTCCCCCTTCTTGAAGAGGGCGGCGGGGTTTTCGATGCGCCCGTGGTCCAGCTCGGAAATGTGGACCAGCCCCTCCATGCCGGGCTCCAGCTCCACGAAGACCCCAAAGTCGGTGATCCCGGTGATCCTGCCCTTGACCACGGTGCCCGGGGGGTACTTTTCGGTGAGGAGCTGCCAGGGATCGGGCTGGGTTTGCTTAAGACCCAAGGAGAGGCGGCGCTCGGCGGGATCCAGCCTCAAGACCACCACCTCCACCTCCTCCCCCTCCTTCACCACCTCAGAAGGGTGCTTGGGCCTTTTGGTCCAGGAAAGCTCGGAGATGTGGATGAGCCCCTCGAGGCCAGGCTCCACCTCCACGAAGGCCCCGAACTGGGTGAGGCCCACCACCTTGCCCCGAACCCGGCTCCCCACCGGGTACTTCTCGGCCACGGTGGTCCAGGGATCGGGGATCAGGGCCTTGATGGAGAGGTTGACCCGCTCCTTTTCGGGGTCCACGGAAACCACCTGGGCCCGCACCTTCTGCCCCTTGTGGATGACCTCCTTGGGGTGGTTAAACCGTCCCCAGGTGATCTCGGAACGGTGCACCAAGCCGTCCACGGGGCCCAGGTTCACAAAGGCCCCGAAGTCCGTGACGTCCACCACCGTCCCCTCCACCACCTGGCCGGGCTGGAGGCTTTGGAAAAAGGCCTCCTTGGCCCGCTTCTGCTCCTCTTCCAAAACCGCCCGACGGGAGAGGAGAACCCGCCCCTTCTTGCGGTTAAACTCGATGATCTTCACCAGGATCTGCTGGCCCACGTAGGCATCCAGGTTGGGGATACGCTTGAGGTCCAGCTGCGAGGCAGGGATGAAGGCGGACACGCCATCCAGGTCGGCCACCACGCCCCCCTTGACCTTTTCCTTTACGGTGACGGTCACCGGCTCGCCCTTCTCATAAAGCTCCCGGATGCGGTCCCAGTGCTCCGTGGCCTCCACCCGCTTGCGGGAAAGGAGGACCTGGCCCGTTTCAGGGTCCACCTTGATCACCTGGACCCGCACCTGGTCCCCAGGCTTCAAAAGAGCCCGTAGCTCCTCCTCGGGGAGGGACTTCTCCGTAAGCTCGTTAAAGGGAATGGTGCCTTCCGTCTTCGCGCCGATATCTACCGCCACACCCTCCGAGCCCACCAGGACCACCTTGCCCGTCAGGATCTGGCCCGGACGCACGCGCTTTTCCAAGCGGGCCTCGGTTTCCTGAAGGGCCTCCTCCATGCTGAAGGTCTGGCCTGGGGTCAAGTTGGCTTCGCTGACCTGGGTCGCCTTTTCTTCCATGCCGCCTCTTTCCTCCTTACGCGCCTTCCAGGGAAGGCGGGCGCATTTTGCGCACGTCCACACGAAAAGGAGGGGGAGAAGCCTCACTCCCCGCTTCCGTGTGAACCGGCCCCGAAGGGCATACCCTTCCTTTATACCACGGGGAGGCCACCTTGCCAAGAGGCACCAGGCCTCCTGGGCTTAGGTGATAATGGACTCATGGAAACCCTAGCCTGGATGCAGGCGAAGCTCCCGGAGTTTTTAAAGGACCTCGAGGCCTTCGTGCGCCGGGAATCCCCCTCCAGGGACCTAAAGGGCCTGGCGGAAGCGGCGGCCTTTCTGGAGGAGGCCTTCGGGCCCCTAAAGGGGCGGCTTTCCCGCAAGGACACCCCCTTGGGCCCCATCCTCCTCTTGAAGCGGGAGGGGGACGGGGCCCCGGTCCTGGTGCTCTGCCACTACGACACCGTCCACCCCAGGGGAAGCTTCCCCGCGCCCTTCCGCCTGGAAAGGGACCGGGCGGTGGGGCCTGGGGTCTACGACATGAAAGGGGGCATCGTGGGCTTGCTCTATGCCCTCCGCCACGCGGAGGCCACGGGAAGGAAGCTTCCCCCTTTGGAAATCCTCTTCACCCCCGACGAAGAGATCGGTTCCAAGGAAAGCCGGCCCCTCATCGAGGCCGCTGCCAGGAAGGCCAGGGCGGCCTTGGTCCTCGAGCCCCCCACCGCGGAAGGGGATCTAAAGGTGGCCCGAAAAGGGGTGGGGCTTTACCGCCTTAAGGCCCTGGGCAAGGCCGCCCACCAGGGGGTGGAGCCGGAAAAGGGGGTGAACGCCATCCTGGAGCTCGCCCACCAGATCCTGAGGGTGGCGGCCCTCGAGGACCGGGAAAAGGGGACCACCCTAGGCCCCAACGTGGTGGCGGGGGGCACGGTGAGCAACGTGGTGGCGGAGGAGGCCTGGGTGGAGATTGACCTCCGGGCCTGGACCCTGGAAGAGGCCAGGCGGGTGGAGGAAGGCCTTAAGAGCCTCACCCCCATCCTCCCGGGAGCCAGGCTGGAGCTTTCCGGTGGGTTAAACCGTCCCCCCATGGAGCCCACAGCGGAAAGCCTAGCCCTCTTTGAAAAGGCCCGGGCCATCGGCGAGGCCCTGGGCCTCTCCCTGCGCCCAGGGCGGGTGGGCGGGGGATCGGATGGAAACTTCACCGCCGCCTTGGGGGTGCCCACCCTGGACGGCCTCGGCCTTTTGGGCGGCGATGCCCACCAGAAGACCGAGTACGTGGTGGTCTCGGAAATCCCCAGGCGCGCCGCCCTTCTGGCCGAACTCCTCTATGCCCTATGAGCCTCTCCCCTTCCGCAAAAAAGGTGCAAAGGTTCTTGGAGGAAAAGGGGTTCGGCCACCTAAGGGTGGTGGAGCTTCCCACCTCCACCCGCACCGCCCAAGAGGCGGCAGAGGCCGTGGGGGCCGAGGTGGGTCAGATTGTGAAAAGCCTGGTCTTCCTGGGAGAAAAGGGGGCCTACCTCTTCCTGATGAGCGGGAGAAACCGCCTGAACCCCTCCAAGGCCCAAAGGGCCACGGGCGAAGCCGTGAGGCGGGCTACCCCAGAGGAGGTGCGCGCCCTAACCGGCTACGCCATCGGCGGGGTGCCCCCCGTGGGGCACGAAACCCCTCTTCCCGCCTTTTTGGATCAGGACCTCCTGGCCTACCCCCTGGTCTGGGCCGCAGGGGGTACCCCCAAGGCCCTCTTCTCCCTGAGCCCAAAGGAGCTCCTGGCCCTCACCGGGGCCCAGGTGGCGGACCTCAAGGAGGTCTAGCGTGTGGTTTTTCCGCACAGACCCCCACGTGAAGCCCGAAGGACCCTTGGCCTTCCGGGTGCGGGTGCGCACGAAAAGCGGCGAGGTGGTGGAGCTTAGGCTCTCCAAGAGCATGGAGATCAGCCCGGTGGAGGGAGGCTATTACGTGCGCAAGGAGATCGTGGCCCCCAAGAGCCTGGACCGGGCGGTTTTGGAGATCTGGTTTGACAGCCGCTACCGCCCCGTGCGCAAAAGCATTGAGGGGGGAGAGCTTATACCTATCCGGGAATGGAGGGGTTAAAATGGGGCCATGGAAAAACTCGCGTTGCTCCTGGGCCTTTTGGTCATGGTGTATAACGTCCTTTACGGCTTCCGGCTCAAGCGGGCCATCCCCGGAGGGGTCATGGGGGAAAGGGGCGGGCAGATGCTGGGGCTCATCGTCTTCTTCGCCTTGGCCTACCTGGTGGTCCTGATCCTCACCTGGAACGAACCCACAAGCCTCCTCCTCTTCCTCCTCTCCCTGATCCTCCTCCTGGGGGCGGTCTTTGTCTACATGGTCCTGCGCTTGGTGGACGCCATCGTGGCCTCCTTGTAGCCATGGTCTTCCGCCGCAATCCCAACCCTCCGGAAACCGACTGGAAGCCCACCCCCGAGGAGTGGCGGGTCTACACCCTCTGCGACGGCCAGCGCACCGAGGAGGAGGTGGTGCGGGAAAGTGGCCTTGGAGAAGAGGCCTACGTCATCCTGGCCGCCCTACTCAAGCGGGGCCTGATCCTGCCCGTGGAGGGCGTTAGGGAGCTTTGCCAGAAGCTGGTGGACCTCCTCAAAACCCGGCTTGGCCCCAGGGCGGGCCCCTTTGTGGCCCGCCTGGAGGGGTGCAGAAGCCGGGAGGCCCTCGAGGAGGAAGCCCTAAGGGTGGCCCTCAAGGTCAAGCTCACCCTGGACCGCAAAACGGGGGAGGAGCTGGAAGGGGCTATACGGGCCCTGTTCCGCTAGGCGGGGAAAGAAAGCCCAGCCCCTGGTGGACGTCCCCAGGCATCTATCCGCGGGGCGGTATCCAGGGCTCGCCCCGGAAGAAGCCGTACACCAGCCGGGCCACCACCGGCCCCAGGAGGAGGAGGCCCAGGAGATTGGGTATGGCCATGAGGCCGTTTAGGGTGTCGGAGATGGCTAAGAAGGCCTCGAGGCCTCCCAAAGGCCCCACGAAGGCCAAGACGGCAAAGGTGAGGCGGTAGGGCCAGCGGATTCCCTCGCCAAAGAGAAAGGCTGCCGCCTCCTCCCCGTAAAACCCCCAGGACACCATGGTTCCCAGGGCGAAAACCGCCACGGTGCCGGCCAGGATAAGCCCCCCCAGGGGGTGGGCCTGGAAGAGGGCGCTGGCGGCCTCGGCCGCGCTCCCTCCTCCCCGCCAAAGCCCCGAGGCGATGAAGGTGAGGGCGGTGAGGCTGGTCACCAGGAAGCTCACGAACATCTCCGTGACCCCCCAGAAGCCCTGGCGCACGGGATGGTCCACCTGGGCCTGGGCGTGGGCGATGGGGGCGGATCCCAAGCCCGCCTCGTTGGCAAAGATGCCCCGGCCAAGCCCGGCGTTGATGGCGGCGAAGAGGCTGTACCCTGCCGCTCCTCCCAAGGCGGCCTCCGGGCTGAAGGCCGCCTGGAAGACCAGGGCCAGGGCCTCTGGGATCTGGCCCCCATAGACCACCAGAAGGGGAACCACTGCCACCAGGAAAAGCAGGAGCTTCAAGGGCACCACCACCTGGGCGAAGCGGGCTACCCGCACAATGCCCCCGCCCAACACCACCCCCACCAGCAGGGCCAGGAAAAGCCCCACCAACGCTGGAGGCACCCCCAAAGGAGCCAGGGCGCCCCCCACCGCCCCGGCCTGGGAGAGGTTGCCGATGCCAAAGGCGGCCACGGCGGCGAAGAAGGCGAAGAGATACGCCAGAAAGCGGAGCCTGGGGAGACCCCGGTACAGGTAGTACATGGGTCCACCGGAAACCGAGCCATCGGCAAAACGGCGGCGGAAATGCACCGCTAAGGTGGCCTCGGCGAACTTGGTGCCCGTGCCGAAGAAGTAGCCCAGCCACATCCAAAAGACCGCCCCGGGCCCCCCGAGGAGCACCGCCGCCAGCATGCCCAAAAGGTGCCCGTTCCCCACCGTGGCGGAGAGGGCCACCATGGTGGCCTGGAAGGGGGTGATCTGCCCGCCGAAACCGTAGGCGCGCTCGCGGATGGCCCCCAGGGTTTCGCTGAAGGAAACCCGCATCATCCGCAAGGGGGCGCTGAACCAGCGGATCTGGAAGATGACCAGATACGCCCCCACCAGGAGGAAGACCAGCTTCATGGGAAAGCCGTATACGAACCGATTAAGATACTCGTTTAAGGCCAGGATATCCATGGCTATACCTCCGGCGCCACCTCCACCCTATCCCCCCGCCTGAGGCGGAGGCGCTTGATGTCCTCCTCCAAGAGGCCAAGCCGCCCCGGGATATTGGGCCTGGGCCGCACCTCCATCACCGCCT
Source organism: Thermus neutrinimicus (assembly GCF_022760955.1). Taxonomy (NCBI): domain Bacteria; kingdom Thermotogati; phylum Deinococcota; class Deinococci; order Thermales; family Thermaceae; genus Thermus; species Thermus neutrinimicus. Next base: position 252,268 of record NZ_JAKTNU010000001.1, on the reverse strand, counting down.
CGGGAGGCTTTAGGCGCAGGCGGAACCCATGGCGGATGGCCCGGGCCCACTCGGCGTAAAGGGCCTCGTCCACGTAGGCTACCCCGGACCCAGGACCGTAGATGGGAAGGACCAGAAGGGAAACGGGCGGTACCTCCACCAGGGGCACCGCCTCGAGGGCCCCCATCTGCAAAAGGGTGTGCAGGATGCGGGCCAAGCGCAACACCCCGGGGGCCAGGAGCACCTCCACGATGCGCTTACCCTCCACCTGGGCAAGAACCCGCAAGGCCTCGAGACCCAGTTCCACCGCACCCCCCTTGGCGGGCAGGCGCAGGACATACCCCCAGTCGGCGGGAAGCGCAAGCCCCCGCCACTGGGCCTCAGCCTCCGCCAGGCGGGCGGGCACCGCAAGCCCCCCAAGGAGGGTGGTGTGGGGGGGCGAGACCTCGGGCTCGAAGCGGTAGGGGGCCCGCCGGATCCCCGTGAGGAGGTCCAAGGCCTCCTCCCCCTCCAGGGCCTTTTCCCCCGAGCGCACCCGGGCGTGGGCCACCTGGCCGCTTCGCAAATAGACCTCTCCCTCCAGGTAAGGGGTGCGAACGAGAAGTCTTCCCGTGCGCCCGGTGCTCATCAAAGCCCCCACCAGAGCCGAGAAGGGGAACTCCGCAAGGTTGCCTTCAAGGTGGCCAGAAGGTTGACCAGGATGGCCCAGCATTCCCCCCTGTTTTACCATGCCGCCTCCCAAGCGTCCAGGCAGGGTATCCTGGGGCTTTGCCCGAAGGGCGAACCCCTTTGCGTAAGCTAGGGGCATGAACCTCCTCTTGCTCCACGGGTTTACCTCGCATCCGGTCCTCACCCTAGGTCCCTTGCCCCAGGTGTTGCGGGAGGCTGGGTTCCAGGTGAGCCAGCCGGCCCTTCCCGGCCACGGCACCCGCCCCGAGGACCTCCTTAAGGTGCGCTGGCAGGACTGGCTGGAAACAGCCCGGGCTGCCTACCGGGAACTGCCCGAGCCTCGAGGGGTGGTGGGGCTTTCCATGGGAGCCCTGCTTTCCGCGCACCTGGCGGCGGAAGCCCCCACCCAGGCCCTGGTGGCCCTGGCCCCCGCCTTAGCCCTAAAGCATCCCCTTGCCCCCCTGGCCCCCCTCCTCGCCTGGCTCATTCCCCGCTTCCCCGGCCCCGACTCCATCCAGGACCCCGAACTCAAGAGGTCAAACCCCAACTACCCCTACTTCCCCACCCGGGCTTTGCTCCAGCTTCTGGCCCTGATGCGGCGCACCCCGGAGGTCTTGCCCAGGGTGAAGGCCCACGCCCTGGTGGTGGAGGCGGGCCGGGACAAGGTGGTGGCTTCCGCTGGGGTGCGGGGCTACCACGCCCTTTTGGGTAGCCAAAGGAAGGACTACTTGGTCTTCCCCGAAAGCGGCCACGACCTGCTTCTGGACCAGGACCGGGAGGCGGTGGCCCTGGCGGTGCGGGACTGGCTTATTGCTAACAATAATCACTTGTAATAAGATGGAAGGCATGGAACCCACATCCATCTCTCCCTGGACCGTTTTCCTGTACGCCCTCCTCACCGCCATCGCCACCGGTCTAGGGGCCCTGCCCTTTCTCTCCACCCGCCGCATCCTGGCCCACCACCTGGGCCTGGCCAACGCCGCAGCCGCCGGCCTGATGCTCTCAGCCAGCTTCGGCCTCATCTACGAGGGGGTGCACTACCACCTGGGCCGCACCCTCTTGGGGGTGGTGCTGGGCCTTTTCTTCATCCAGCTTTCCCACCGCTTTCTCCACGGCCGGGAGGTGAGCTTCGGAAACCTGAACGGCCTGGATGCCCGCAAGGCCCTCATGATGGTGGGGATCATGACCCTGCACTCCTTTGCCGAGGGGATCGGCGTAGGGGTGGCCTTCGGGGGTGGGGAGGCTTTGGGGGTTTTCATCACCCTGGCCATCGCCGTGCACAACATCCCAGAGGGCTTGGCCATCAGCCTGGTCCTGATCCCCAGGGGGGTTAGCGTCCTGGGCGCTGCCCTTTGGAGCGTCTTCTCCAGCCTGCCCCAGCCCCTTATGGCCGTGCCCGCCTTCCTCTTCGTGGAGGTCTTCAAGCCCGCCCTCCCCGTGGGCCTGGGCTTCGCCGCCGGGGCCATGATCTGGATGGTGGCGGCAGAGATCCTCCCCGAAGCCTTGAGGGAAGCCAAGGCGGAAGGAGTGGCCACGGTGCTCACCCTAGCGGCCGCCCTGATGGTGGCCTTCCAGATTCTCCTGGGAGGGTAGCCAGATCCAGGGGAGCTGTTCCTCCAGGTGGAGGGCCTCGAGGGTCGGCCGCACCCGGTAGGCCAGGAGCTGTACCCCAGCCCGCTCCGCTTCCTGGGCTGCCCGGTGAAGAGCCCGGTCCTCAGGGTCTAGGGCGAAGGCCCGGGCCAGGGGATGCTGGACCATCCACACCGCATAGGCGAGGCCCCCACCCCGGGCGAAGTCCGCCAATAGGCTAAGGTGCCTAGCCCCGCGGAGGGTGGGGGCATCGGGAAAAAGGGCCAGGCCTCCCTCAACCCGGTTGCAGTTCTTGGCTTCCAATAAAGCCTCCTTACCCCCGATCCGGGCGGAGAAGTCCAGCCTCTCCCCTTCCAGGCGTACCTAATTCCTCAAATCCGCAAGGGAGCCGAAAACCCCCTCCTTCAAAAGGAGCTCCAGGAGGCGGTTGGCCAAGGAGGCATCCACCCCCACCAGCACACCCCGGCTTTCCAAAAGAAGAAGCCGCCCCACCGTCTTGGGGGTGACCCTGGGATGGTAAAAGCAAGGGCTTCCGGGTAGGAGGAGCTCCGCCATCCGCCCGGAGTTGGGAAGGTGCAAAGGACCCACATCCGACGCCACCAGGAAGCGGTTTTTCCGTTCCAGGAAGCGGCAGGGCTTTAGGGGAGGCAAGGGCAAGGCCAGCATGACCAAAACTTTAGCCCGGTCCAAGACCGGGCCCTGTGGCGGAGAGGGCGGGATTCGAACCCGCGGTACCGGTTTTCCCGGTACAACACCTTAGCAGGGTGCCGCCTTCGACCACTCGGCCACCTCTCCAAGCCTTCTGGCGGAGGGTGAGGGATTCGAACCCCCGGTGGGCTGGAGGCCCACAGCGGTTTTCAAGACCGCCGCCTTCAACCGCTCGGCCAACCCTCCAAGGTATGGCCGCAACCTTTACTATGCGGCAAGCGTCTCCGCTTGTCAATCGGAATGGGCTATACTGCCCTTGTGCAGCGAAGCCGGGACTTTATTCTTCAAGCCCGAAGGGACCTGGAACACGCCCGCTTCGCCTGGAAAAAGGGGTTTTACGGGTGGGCCACCTTCTCCGCCCAACAAGCAGCAGCGAAAGCGGTTAAGGCGGTTTTTCAGCACATGGGCGCCGTGGCCTGGGGGCATGCGGTGCTGGGGCTTTTGCAGGAGCTAACCCAGAAGCACCCGTAAGCGAGGCCCTACTAGATGGGGCCAGCGAGCTGGATAAGGCCTACATCCCCACCCGCTATCCCGATGCCCTCCCCGAAGGAGCCCCCTTTGAGCGGTACCGGCGCCCTGAGGCCGAAAGGCTTTTGCGCTATACCGAGGAAATCTATGCCTTCTGCCAGGGTCTTCTTCCCCCCATGGACTAAGGAGGAAATCCTAAGGCGCCTGAAGGAGGGGCTTAGGGTGCTAAGCCCTACGACAGGCCTACCTCTTCGGCTCCTGGGCCACGGGCCGGGCGCTACCGGGAAGCGACGTGGACCTTCTCCTCATCTACGAAGGCCCTCCTCCACCGCCTGGCGTGGAAGGCCTTTAAGGGCCTTCCGGTGGAGCTCCATGCCTACACGGAGGAGGAAGCAAGGACCTTAGAACCCCTTCTTAGGCGGATGCTGGCCCAGGCCATCCCCCTTTTGACCCCCTAACGGAGCCGGGCCAGGACAAACCGTTCCACCAAGGCCTCCATGGCAGGGGTCACCGCATGGTGGAGGTCGGGGAAAAGGATTAGGTGGTCCTCCTCCCAAGGGCCAAACCCCGTGGGCCTAAGGCAGGCCCGACCCTTGGTGAGGGGCCGGGTCCAGGGTTCGCCCTCCCGGGTCAGGGCCACCTGGTACACCCTGCGGCCTGCTTTCTCCCGCACATCCCTCAGGCGGCAGGCCTGCGTGGGGGGGATAAGGGGGTCGTTGCCCGCATGCAGGATGAGGAGGGGAGCCCCCAGGCGGGGGGCATAGGGCAAGGGGCTCTGCCGGGCGTAGCAGTCCGGGCAATCCTCTGGAAGCCCACCGAAAACCTCCCGCCAGCGGGCAAGGGCATCCGGGCGGGTTCGGCGTAGGATCTCCACCTGCTCGGCGAAGTCCACGGGGCCGATGACAAAGGCCACGCCCCTGGCCCTCCCCTCCAAGGCCGCTGCCTTCAGGGCCACGCAGGCTCCCAAGGAGTAACCGGCATAGGCGTGGTACCTTATCCCAAGCCTCGTCAGCAGGCGGGCCAGAAGGGCCAGGTCCTCGGCCTCCTCCAGGCAGCCGGTGGGCTTGCCTTCGCTTTTCCCCCGGCCCCTCAGGTGGGGCACCAGGGCCATAACTCCCTTTCCCGCGTAGAGACGGCACCGCTTTTCCATGTCCGCCGTGGGTGGGCCGAACCCACCGGGCACCAGGATCACCGCCCGGTCCGCGGCCCCTCGAGCAGGGCATACCTGGGCGAACAGGGTGAGGCCATCCCGCCCATAGACCACACCCCCCTCCACCCGCTTAAGCCCCGGGCTTGCCCACCCTAGCCCCCAGAATAGGCCCAGGGATAGGACCAAGAGCCAAACCGCGAAGGCTCTCATCGGCCGAAGATGGCGGGGGACACCCTGGCCCTCCCCAGGAGGTAGGCCAGGGAAAGGGGGACGAGGAGGGCCAAGGCCAGGTAGACGACAAAAGCAGGCTTAAGCCCCAAGGGCTCGGGAAAGTCCGGGTACTTCTCCAGAAGGCGCACCACCATGGGGTGGACCAGGTAGATCTGTAAGGAATAGCGCCCCAGAAAGGCCAAGGGTGCCCGCAGGGGAGTACGGGACAAGGCGTAGGCCAAGGCCAGGAGGAGGAAGGCCATGCCGGTGGTGTACAGCCAGTGGGAGGCCTGGTAGAGGAAGGTGTTCACGGGGAGGCGCTTAAGCACCTCCAGAGCCAAGGGCAAGTACCCCCATAGCCCAAGCCCGGCCACGAAAAGGGCTAGGGGCCAAAGGCGGAGAAGACGGGGTAGGTGCTCGAGGCGGCTTGCCAAGTAAAGCCCCAAGGCAATGGCTGGGGTGTACCAAAGAACGAAGCTGGCCGGATAGGGCAAAAGCCAGTAGTGGCGGTTCAGGAAGTAGACCCCCAAGGTAAGCCCCACCCCCAGGACGAGGAAGGCCCAGCCCGGGGGCCGCCGCCTTAGGAGGGGAAGGAAAAGGGGCAGGAGGAGGGTAAGCTGCAGGGCCACCGCCAGGAAGTAGAGGTGAAAGTAGGCCTTTCCCCAAAGGAGCTGGTGGGGAAGGCGTTCCGGCTGAAAAACCCCATAATCCCAGTAGCGGAAGGCCAGATAAACCCCGCTCCAGAGGAGGTAGGGCCATAGGAGGCGAAGGGCCCGGTTTCTCAGATAGCGGCCTAAACGGAACTCCCTTAGGAAACTGGCTCCTAAGACCAGGGTGGTCATGAAGAGGAAGGCGGGCACGGCAAAGTGCAGGGTGCGGTTCGCCGCCGCCAGGAGGTGCCACTCTAGGCTTCCCGGGGAAAGCTCCCGCAGGAAGCGGCCCGTCACGTGATGCAGGACCACCTCCAAAATGGCCAGGCCCCGGAAAACCTCCACCCAGGGAAAGCGCTCCATAGCGATATTTTTACCCACCCAGCAGGCTACGGCCTGCCGGGGAGCGCGATCGTGTGGTGCACAGCGATTAGGCGAGAAGGAGAACCCTACCGGGGGACTCCCCCCAAACAAGAGGAGCCCTTCCGCATCCTGCCCGAAAAGAGATAAGCCCAGGACATCCATGCCCCCGGGAGAACCCCTAGCCCAGCAGGGGAGCCAGTTCCTCCTTCAGGGCAGGCCGCCTGGGGTAGGCCAGGACCAGGGCCAAGGCCGCCTCCTTGGCCGCCTTGGGGTCCAGGCGGGAAAGGCGCTCAAGAAGCACCCGGGCCTGGCGGTAGGCCTGGCGGCTTCCCCTTTCCACCTCACGCCTGGCCGCCTCCCGGTAAAGCCCTTTGGCCTCCTCGGGAAGCCTCTCCTCCAGGACCTCCGCCAGGCGGGGGTAGGCCTCGAGGGGAGCACCCCTTAAGAGGCGGTCCAGGGCCTTCCAGTCCTCCTCGAGGAGGTAGATGCGGGCCAGGAGGACAGGGTCTTGCACCCGGCGCAGAAGGGCCTTCCGCTCCGCAAAAAATCCCCGGCCCAGCTTGGCCTTTAGGGCCAGGTAGTCCTCGAGGTTCGGCCTCACCTCAAACCGGGCCCTGTGGTCCTCAGGAAGCCCCCGATGGGCCACCAAAAGGTCCAGAAGGGGCAGGAGCCTGGGGTCCTTGCCGAACCAGTCCCGGGCCTCCTCCGCATACCTTAAGGCCTCCCCCACCCGGCCCAGGGCCACAAGGCGCTCCACCAGAAGGAGGTAGTCCTCAACCCCTTCCAGTCCCTCCCGCAAGGCGGCAAGCCCCTCCTCCACCCGCCCCAGGCGAAAGAGAAGCTCGGCCCTAAGGGCCCGCTTAAGCTCCAAGCCGTCCCCACCCCTTAGAAGCTGGAGGGCCTCCTCCCCCCTTTCCCCCGCCACCCCCAAGAAAGCCTCCCGCAAGGCCTCGGAAGGGTACCTCAGGTAAAGGTCCAGGAGGAAGGAAAGCCTAGGGGTAAGGGACAGGTAGCGCTCCAGGGCTATCCGCAAGTAGGGCTCCGGGTCAAAGGGGGCTCCCAGCAGCGCCTCCAGGTAGGCCTCCACCTCCTCCCTCCCTACCCGGTCCAGGCGCAAGGACAAGGCCCGGGCCTCCCCCTCCCCTCCCCCCAGCCTAAACGCCCGGCGCAGGTCCTTCACCCCTTCCAGGAAGGCCTTCTTTGGGGCCAGGGCTTCCGCCAGGTAAAGGCCCACCTCGGGAAGGAGGGCGAGCCCCTTCAGGAGACCCCTGGCCTCCTCAGGGGCCAGGGCCTCAATCAGGGGTGCCAGGTCCGGGGCCTTTCCCTCCACATAGGCGTAGAGGAGGGCCACCGCATGTTTGCAAGGGAACTCGGGATAGGGGCAGGTGCAATGGCCCCAAAGCCCCGGGCCCACCTCCACCTGGTAGGGCACCTCCGCGGAGCCCTGCACCAGGCCCAACACCTTCTCCCCCACCCGGTAGACCCTGAGCACCCGGCCCTCCTTGTAATAGGCCAGCCCCCGGCGCAACACCTCCTGGGGAACAAGGGAGGCAAAGTCCCCTTCCTCCCTGGGGGGGAAAGCGGGCACGGGATCAGTTTAAGGCTTGCCATGGGAGGGAAACCCCCTGGGCGTGGTACCATGGGATGAGAAGCCTATGAAATGACCCTGACGGTTACCCTCAGGGAAGCGGATCTTAAACGCCCCTTGCCCAGGGGCTATGTGCAGTGCCGGGCCTGCGCCCACTACTGCGCCATCGCGGAAGGGGAAGCGGGGAAATGCGGCGTCCGGCGCAACTTTGGGGGCAGGCTGTACCTGGTGACCTATGGAAAGGCCGCCGCGGTTCACCTGGACCCGGTGGAGAAAAAACCCCTTTACCACTTCCATCCCGGGGAAGGAATCCTTTCCCTGGGCACCGTGGGGTGCAACCTCTTCTGCGCCTTCTGCCAAAACTGGCAGATCTCCCAGTTCCGGGAGTTCAAGGTTACGCCAGAAGGCCACCTAAACCGGCCCATCGGGGAGGACTGGCCCCCCGAGGCCATCGTGGAGAAGGCCGAGGCCCTGGGGGTGAGGCTCATCGCCTACACCTACAACGAGCCCGCCGTCTGGATAGAATACGCCCACGACACGGCCAAGCTGGCCAAGGAACGGGGCATGAAAAACGTCTTCGTCACCAGCGGCTTTGAAACCAAGGAGGCCTGGGAGTACATCCACCCCTTTCTGGATGCCGCCAACGTGGACCTGAAGGGCTTCACCGAGGAGTTCTACCGGAGGATCTGCGGGGCCCGGCTGAAGCCGGTCCTGGAGAGCCTCGAGCACCTTGTGGCCCAAGGGGTCTGGGTGGAGGTGACCACCCTCCTCCTGGAGGGCTACAACGACTCCCCGGAGGAGGTCCGGGCCATGGCCCGCTTCCTCAAGGGCCTTTCCCCCGAGATCCCCTGGCACCTCACCGCCGCCCACCCCGACTACCGCATGCTGGACCTGAGGCCCACCCGGCACAGCACCCTGGTGCGGGCCTATGGGATCGCCAAGGAGGAGGGGCTTAAGTTTGTGTACGTGGGCAACGTCCTGGACGAGGAAAGAAGCTCCACCCGCTGCCCGGATTGCGGAAGGCTCCTCCTCCGCCGCCTAGGCTTTCGGGTGGAGCCCCTTTGGCAGGTCCCCGGGGTCTGCCCGGGGTGCGGGAGGAGGATTCCCGGGGTATGGACCTGGTGAGGCCGCCGGCGGTGGCAGGCTACTTCTACCCCCTGGAGGCAAGGCGCCTTTGGCAGGAGGTGGAAGGTCTCCTGCAAGGAGCCCAAGCCCCCCCTGACCCAAGGGCAAGGGGGCTTCTTTCCCCCCATGCCGGCTACCCTTACTCGGGGAAGGTGGCGGCGGAGGGCTTTAAGGTGCTTTCCGCCTGGCGGGGAAGGGCGAGGAGAATCCTCCTCCTGGGGCCCAGCCACTTCGTGCCCTTCTTGGGGGTGGCCTTTTACCCCTACCGGGCCTGGGCCACCCCCTTGGGGGAGGTGGCGGTGGACCTGGAAGGGGGAAGCCGGCTTGTGGCCAAGGGTCCTCCCTTTTTGATCTACGAGGAGCCCTTCCGGGAGGAACATAGCCTCGAGGTCCTCCTCCCCTTCCTCCAGGTGGCCTTGCCCAAGACGCCCATCCTCCCCCTCCTCTTCGGGGAGGTGGACCCTAAAGGGGTGGCCGGGGCCCTCTTGTCGGAGCTGGGGGAAGGGGACCTGGTGGTGGCTTCCAGCGACCTTTCCCACTACCATCCCGACCCCGTGGCCAGAAGCCGGGATCAAAAGACCCTGGGAAAGGCCTTGGCCTTGGACGTGGAGGGAGTGGCCCAAGGGGAAGCCTGCGGCCACCTTCCCTGGGCCACCCTCACCGCCCTGGCCAGGGGCTTGGGCTGGAAGCCCACGCTTCTCGCCTATGCCACCAGCGCCGAGGCCTCTAAGGATGCAAGCCGCGTGGTGGGCTACGCCGCGGTGGCCTACCTGGAGGAAGGTCCACCCTAGGGTGAGGCCATAACCCCAGCGGGCAGGCGGTTTACCCGAGCGTTTCCCCAAGATGAACCAGGTGGCCCCCTTAGGGGAGGCTTACCGGTCTGGGCTAGAGCCTAAGAAGGGGCCGGAACCAGGGAATGGAAAGGATGAGGAGGGCCAAGGCCAGGGCGAAGAAAATCCGGGCCTGGGGTCTTCCCTTTCGCGCCTGGGAAAGCCCCGCGTGGGCCAGCCCCAGGGCGACAAGCCCCCCCACCCAGTGTTCCGCCACAAAGTAGCGGGCCTCGCCCGGGGTTTGCATGGTGGCCTCGAGGTTGGCCAAGGCCCCCTGAAAGAGAGGGCTTACGAAGGCCAAGAGGATCCCCAACACCACCTGCAGGGTGAGGGTGTGGGCGAAAAAGGCCCCTTCCCTGGCCCTAAAGCGCCAAAGGGCCAGGAGGCCAAAGGCCAAGACCGCCCAACGCACCAGGTTGTGCACGAAGAGGATCGCCTCGAACATAGCCCAAGGCTATCCCGGCAAGCCCTTGGTCCCCGGAAGAAAATCACAAAGGGCACCAGAACCCAGGGCAGAGGAGGGTCAAACCCCCAAAAGGGGCAGGGCCTCCCTCAGGTCCCGCACCTCCAGGTGGGCGGGATACCGGGGGTCCTTGGGGCGGTGGCCCCGGTCCACCCAGACCGCCCTGAGGCCCGCCAAAAGGGCCCCCTGGATGTCCCGCTCGGGGTTATCCCCCACCATCACCGCCTCCCCCGGGGCCAGATCAAAGGCGCAAAGGGCCATGCGGAAAAGCCTGGGATCGGGTTTGCCAAGCCCCACTTCCCCGGAAACCAAGGCGAGGGAAAAGGCCTCCCCCAGGCCTGCCCCGAAGAGCTTTTCCCGTTGCAGGTCCGGCACCCCGTTGGTGAGGAGGACCAGGATGGCGCCCTTGGCCCTCAGGGCTTCCAAAAAGTCCGGCACCTCGGGGAAAAGGGGGTAGCGGCGCCTCTCCTGAAAAAAGGCCTCCGCCAGCTCCCTTGCCCGCTCCACAGGACCGCCAAGCTCCCTAAGGGCCTCCCGGAAAACCCTTTCCCGAAAGGGCCAGGCCCACGCCGCCAGGGCTTCCAGCCCCGGGGTGGAGTAGCGGGCCCAAAGGGCCTCCAGGGCCGAGTGGCCGATGCGCTCCGCCCAGGGGTAGAAGGGAGCCTGCCGGAAGAACCCCTCTGCCCTTCTCCGGACCGCCTGGGGTAGCCCCTCCACCCCCACCTCCTGCCCCAAGCGGCCTAAAACCTCCTCGCTCACCCGGTGGTCCACAAGAAGGGTATCGTCCAGGTCCAAAAGCCAAAGCTTCATGGATCTCCTTGGGTCAGGAATGCTTTTCCAGGGGAGGCTCCCGCACCAAGACCGGGTTTTCCCCCGGGTCAAAGAGGAGGAGGTGCTCCCCTGCCTCGCGGAAGGAAAGGCCGTACTTGGAAAGCCGAAGCTTTTCGTGCTCCAGGTTCTCCACCAAGAACACCAGGCGGCCCTCCTCCACCCCCACCCGGGCAAACCCCTGCCCCTCGGGCCGGGGGCGGTTGGGCCCCTGCTCCACTCCCCCGCTCCCCGGGCGCAGGAGGAGCAGGGGCCCCTCGAGGGGGGCCAAAAGGGCTTCCCGTTCCGGGATCAGCTCCTCGAGGGCCAGCCCCAAAGCCTGGTAAAAGCTCACCCCCTGGCCCAAATCCGGCACGTACACCACAAGGGTTTCGCTCATAGGCTCCTGAGAAACGCCCGCAAATCCTCCTCGCCGGCCACCACCCGCAAAAGGGCCAGGTCCTCCGGGGCGATCTCCCCGTGGACCTTAAGGAGGGAAAGCCAGTAGGGGTCCACCGCCAGGGGCCGTCCCCAGCCCCGCCGTAGGTAGAGGAGGTTCCAGGCCAGGGTGAGCTCGGCCAAGGTTCCCACCCCCCCGGGCAAGGCCAGGTACCCCGCCCCCAGGTCCAAAAGCCTCCCGATACGCTCGGGCAAGGAAGGGGCGGGCAGCTCCAGGTCCACATAGGGGCTTGGCCCCTTGCGCTCAGGGAAAAGGGCTGGGGCCGTAACCCCCACCACCATCCCCCCCTTGGCCTTCACCCCCCGGGCCAAGGCCTCCATCCCTCCCTGGTAGCCCCCGCAGGCCAGGCCGAAGCCCTCCTCGGCCAGCACCTCCCCGTAGCGGACCAGGCGAGGGTACAAGGGGTCATCCGGGGAAACCCTGGAGGAGACGAAAACGCTAAGGAGCCGCATCCTCATGGCCCTGGCTCCCACCCCACCCCGGGGCCGGGCAGGGTGGGGTTAACGGCACCGCACCACCAGAACGGGTATCCCCACCCGGTGCAAGACCCCCTCGGTCACCGAGCCCAAAAGGAGCTTGTCCAGCCCGGTGCGCCCGTGGGTGCCCATGACCAGGAGGTCAAACCCCTTGGCCGCCTCCACGATGGTGGGTATCGGCACCCCCTCCTTCACCTCCCCCGTGGCCTCCACCCCCTTCTCCTGGGCCAGGTTAAGGGCCTTGGCGATGGCCTCCTCCCCCGCCTTTTTCAGGTCCTCCAGGAGCTCGAGGCCATAGGGGACGCTCTCGGGAGCGATCCAGATGGCTTGGGCAGGGTTCTCCAGCACGTAGAGGAAGTGAACCCTGGCCCCCAGGGCCTTGGCCAGGGAAAGGCCCTGCTCCAGGGCCTGGAAGCTACAGGGGCTTCCGTCCGTGGGCATCAGGATGGTTTTGTACATGCCTCGCCTCCTTCACCCCCATAATACCCAGCCGTAAACTCAGGCCATGTGGATCTACGGAAGGAACCCGGTCCTCGAGGCCCTGAAGGAGGGCCGGGTGAGGCGCGTTCTGGTGGCCAGGGGGGTGGAGGCCTGGCTTCTGAGGGAGCTGGAGAGGCTGGGGGCGGAGTACACCCTGGTGCCCCGCATCCAGCTGGACACCCTCCTGAGGACCACCCACCACCAGGGCCTGGCCGCGGAGGTGGAGGAGCCCCGCTACGCCCCCCTGGAGGAAGCCTTCCTTCTGGCGGAAGCCCGCAAGGAGCCTCCCCTTTTGGTCTTCTTAGACGGCATCACCGACCCCAGGAACTACGGGGCCATGATCCGAAGCGCCTTGGCCCTAGGGGCCCACGGGGTGGTCTCCGAGGAGCGCCGAAGCGCCCCCCTTTCCCCCCTGGCCCTGAAGGCCAGCGCCGGGGCCGCCTTAAAGCTTCCCGTGGTGAAGGTGAAAAACCTTCCCCGGGCCCTCGAGGAGGTCAAGCAAAGGGGGCTTTGGGTGTACGGCCTGGACCTACGGGGGGGGAAAACCCCCAAGGAGCTGGACTTCCAAAGGCCCCTGGCCTTGGTGGTGGGCTCGGAAGGGGAAGGGATGCGCCGGTTGGTGAGGGAAAGCTGCGACGAGCTTTTCCGTATCCCCATCCGGGAGGAGGCCGAGTCCCTGAACGCCTCCGTGGCCTTAGGGATAGCCCTCTACATGGCCGCCTTGGGCCGGGGTGTAGGATAGGGGGGTGGACTGGATCCGGCTTCTTTCCCGCCTCCTCCAGGCGGAAAGCCTCCCCGGGAGGGAAGGGGAAGCGGCGGCCCTTCTCCTGGAGGCCCTTAAGGGCATGGGCTTGGCGGCCACCCTGGACGAGGCGGGAAACGTGGAGGCCCTTCTGGGGGAGAAGGAACCCGAGGTGGTCCTAACCGGGCACCTGGACGTGGTGCCCGCGGGGGACCCCGCCCACTGGCCCTACCCCCAGGGCGCCGTAGCCCAGGGTGCCCTTTGGGGCCGGGGGGCGGTGGACATGAAAGGCCCTTTGGTGGCCATGCTCCTGGCCCTCGAGGCCCTTTCGCAAAAACCCCTCAAGGGGCGGGTGCGCTTCCTCGCCACGGTGCAAGAGGAGGTGGGGGGCTTGGGAAGCCGCCACGCCGCGGAAAGGCTTTCCCCTTTGGCCTTCATCCTGGGGGAACCCTCGGGAAGAAGGCTCATGCGGGGCCACCGGGGCCGGGCGGAGGTCTGGGCGGACTTTGAGGGGGAGGAGGCCCACGCCGCCCTTTCGGGCCCGGAAAACCCCCTCTTCGGCCTGGGGGAGTACCTCCTGGCCCTAAGGGAGCTCCCCCTTCCCCCCGGCCTCAAGCTCACCCCCACCCGGGTGGATACCTACCCTGGGGCCAAAAACCAGACCCCCGGGGTGGTGCGCCTGTACCTGGACGTGCGCTATGAACCCGAGGCCGACCTGGAGGGCCTTTTGCAGAGGCTCAAGGCCCTGGGGGATGCCTCGGTCTACATCCCCGAGGAGGAGCGGGCCTCGGGAGAGGTGCGCCTCCTCATCCCCGCCCTCTGGCCCCCCTACCGCCTGCCGGAGGACCACCCCTTGCTCCTGGTGGCCCTTAAGGCCCTGGGCCAGGAAAGGGCCGGCCTTTGGCCCTTCACCACCGACGCCCCCTACCTGGGAGCCAGGGCTCCCGTCCTGGGCTACGGCCCGGGGGACCCCTCCCTGGCCCACACCCCCAGGGAGCATATCCCCTTGGCCGAGGTGGAAGGGGCCGCCCAGGACTACGTGCGCCTGGTGGAGGCTTTATGGAACGCCGCCTGATCGCCGGCATCCCCTACCGCAAGCTCCTTACCGCCCCCCGGCCCGTGGCCGAGGGCGTGAAGGCGAGGCTTCAGGCCAGGGGCATCCCCGTCATCCTGGAAACCCCCTTTTCCGGCCTGCCCGAGGCCGCCTTGGGCACCTACATGGGGGATGTGAACCTCTTTGTGCCCGAGGCCCTTCTGGGGGAGGCGGAGGTAGCCCTGGAGGAGGAGATCCCATGACCGTGGTGGGCCTGGACCTAGGGGGCACCAAGATCGCCGCCGGGGTCTTTGACGGGGAAAGGCTTCTTTCCCAGGTGGTCCTCCCCACCCCCGCCGCAGGGGGGATGGCGGTGGTACAGGCCCTGGCCGAGGCCACGGCCCAGGCGGAGGCGGAGGCCGGGGTGAAGGGGGTGGCCCTCGGCCTGGGCACCCCGGGTCCCCTGGACTTCAAGGAGGGGGTGATCCGCTTTACCCCCAACATCCGGGGCCTGGTGAACTTTCCCATCCGCCGCCTTCTGGAAGAGGCCACGGGTAGGCCCGTGTACCTGGAAAACGACGCCAACGCCGCCGCCTTGGCCGAACACCACCTGGGGGCAGCCCGGGGAGAGGATACCTCCCTCTTCCTCACCGTTTCCACCGGAATCGGGGGCGGAGTGGTTCTGGGGGGAAGGGTCCTGAGGGGGGAAAGGGGGCAAGGGGGGGAGCTAGGGCACATCACCCTGCTCCCTGGGGGGCCGGTGTGCGGCTGCGGGCTGGAGGGGTGCCTCGAGGCCCTGGCCGCGGGCAGGGCCCTGGAGCGGGAGGCCTCCTACGCCTACCACCGGAAGGTGGACACCAAGGAGCTCTTCCAGCTTTTTCTGGAAGGCGAGGCCAAGGCAAGGCGCATCCTCCTGCAGGCGGCCCGCTACGTGGGAATCGGCCTGGCCAGCCTGGTCAAGGCCTTTGACCCCGGGGTGGTGGTGGTGGGCGGGGGACTGGCCCTGAACGCCCCCCAGGCGTACTGGGAGGCCTTGGAGGAAACCTACCGGCATTACCTCTCGGGCTGGGAGGTACCCCCCTTGCGCCGGGCCCTTCTGGGCGGGGAAGCAGGGCTTCTGGGGGCTGCCCTCACCGCCCATCTGGAGGTGAGGGACAAGGCGTGAGCCATTCGGATCAAACCCTCTTGAAAGCCCAGCCCCCTGGTCCTCTTGGGACTCCTTTTCCTCTATGCCCCTAAGCTTCTCTCCTGGTTCGGCCACCTGCCGGGGGATATCCGCATAGAACGGGACGGGCTAAAGGTATACATCCCCATTGCTTCCGCCCTGGTCCTTTCCCTTCTCCTCACCCTGCTTTGGAACCTCCTCACCCTTCTTCGCCGCTAGGTTCCAGACCTCCACTAGACCTTTGTCCAACGCCAGTCTCCCACCCCCACGCCCGATCCTATGAGCCCGCAGGGAAAACTCCGCCACCCCCAAACCGGAAAAACGCAGGCGGAAAGGCCCAGGGGGAAGGAGCATGCGGTGGGCGAAAGCCCCTTCCAGCCGGATATACCTTTCCCCCCAGGCCCCCCGCAAGGCCAAAAGAAGGCCCCAGGAGTCCTGGGGAGCATAGGCTTCTCCCACCAGCTCCAACACCGCCTCCTCCTCCAAGGAGGCAAAGTCCAGGTGGACCCTATCCGTGGGCTCCAAAAGGGCCAGGCCAAACCCTTGTCCCAAAGGGAAGACCCCTTGGCCGGCCTGTACGAGCAAGGCCAGTTCCCGTCCCAACCCCCTTCTTTCCCAAACCCTCCCTTCCCCAAACAGGGCCTGGCGTAGGCGTGGGCCAAGGAGGCCTTCGTACCCCTCCCCCAAGGCCTTCCGGTGCAGGGCCTCCTCCTGGTTATGACCCGCAAGAGCCAAGGCGGTGGCCGCCCGCTCATGGAGCTCGCGCCTTCGGCCTTCAGGGAGAGCGGAATAAAAAAAGCGGCGCTCCGCCTCCTTAGCAAAGCCGTAGCCTTCCCCGTAAACCAGCCATCCCTTGCGCTCCAGCTCCTCCAGGTAAGGCAGGGCCCCCAGGGCGTCCAGGACCTGCTCGGGAATGGGCCCAAAGGCCACGGATAGCCGCTCCAGGGCCACGCGGGCGGGTTCACTAAGCCAACGGGCTTGCAGGCGAAGCTGAGCCAGAAGGCGCTGAGGAAAGCTGGCCGAAACCAGCCACTCGGGGATCCATTCGGGCTGACCTCCCGCCAGGAAGTAGGCCCTGGCAGCTTGCTGGAAGCCATATCCAGCCAAGAGCCCCTGCCGGGCCTCGAGCCAGGGTAACGGGGATAGCTCCAGCACCCGCATGCGCTCCGGAGGATAGTGGGCGCGAAGCTCCAGGAAGAAGCGGGGCTCCTCCCCGGGGTCCAGGCTCAGGACCAAAAAGGCCTTGGAGCGCAGGAGTTCCCGCAAGGGCACCTGGGGATAGGGGGACTCCAGGTAGACCAAGCCCTCCGGGCGCAGGCTTTGGTGGAAGGCCAAGCCCAGAACCCGGGCCAGCTCCTGGGCCAGCTGGCGCTGGCCTGCCCCAAGGCGCCCCCTTAACACCAAGAGAAAGGGAGGGCGCAAAGGGGAAAGCTCCCGCAAGAGTTCCTGACGGCAGGAAAGGCCAGGAACGGCCTCGTAGCGGGTGCGCACCTCCTGCACCCACTCCCACAAGCCCCCCACATCCTCCAGGCCCTCCAGAACCTCCCCGTGCCCCAAGGTCTCCAGCTTGAGCCAGGAAGGCAAACCCAAAGGGTCCTGCCCCTTGGGGAAAACCTCCCGTCCCAAGGCTTGGCTTAAGCGGTGGAGCTCCACCCGAAGGTTTTGCAGGGCCGAGCCGTGACCGTAAAGGAGGTCGGCCAGGCGGCCCCTCGAGGTGGGCCCCTCCAGGGCCAGGTAGTAAAGCAGGGCCAATCCCTTGCGGGAAACCCGCAGCTCCGTGCCCTGGGAAACCACCCGAGCCCGGCCAAAAAGGGGCAGGGCATAAACCGGATCGTTAAGGGGGCGTTTCAAAGCGTTACCTTCCTTGCCCTTCATTCTACCACGAACCCAGAGGCTCTTTGAGCCACGGGCCTCCTTCCCGTAACGCCCCCGTAACGCCCTTCCCCTTAGGGTGAGGGCGTCCTGAGAGGCCACCACCTCGAGGGGCAGATTCGGAGGGATATATGCGCAAAGGCATTTTGGTAGCAGTATTGGCTTTGGCACCCCTGGCCCTGGCCCAGGCCCCCACGGTGGCCCCCACCAAGGGGAACGGCCCCGACGCCTACGCCAAGGGCGCCGACTCGGCCGCCGTGAACCAGACCATCGAGCTCATCCTCCCCAAGGCCACGGCCCTGCACCTGGACGTGACCACCCTGACCTTTGACCTCACGGGGCTGGACGGGGCCAACTGGCCCAACTCCACCCCGGATTTCGGCGGGCAGATGGTCTGCGTCTACGGGCTTACGGACCAGGACGTGAAGACCCAGCTGGGGGACAACTTCTACAACCAGGTGCAGACCCTGCCCCTGGGCACCAGCTACAGCACGGCCACCTGGCCCAACATCAGCATCAACGGGGGCGGGGCGGTGACCGCCTATCCCCCCATCAAGCTGGATAAGAACGGGGAGCTGGTGCCGGGGAGCAAGAACTACTTCGTCTGCTACCGCACCTTCATCCTGCAGAAGTTCTCTAACGGGAAGCAGTGGCACCTCACCGTGAACCGCAACGACCCCGAAAGCGCCCAAGGGATCCAGCACCTCTACATCCAGGACAACCCCTGCGACACCTTCGGCGCGGCCACGGGCCTCTACGAGCTTCCCAATGGCGCCAGCCTGGAACTGGTGCCCCGGAACCTGCAGGCCGGCCCCACGGGGACCCGTTCCGGCAACAACCCCGAGCGGTGCGGCTACAAGAGCTGGCTGGATGACCTGGTGGTGGTGGCCGTCAAGGTCAACAGCGATCTCTGGGGCAAGAGCACCGCGAACCTCACCTACACCCTGGCCACGACTGCTTGGTAAGCGACCTTGAAGGCCTGGCCCTGGGGCCAGGCCTTCGCCCTTTCGGTGAACCATGAAGCGAATCTTTCCCCTCCTCCTCACCCTGGCCCTCGGCGCCCTGGCCCAAAGCACCCTGGGTGTAGAGCCCCCCGTCCTCCTCAAGGAGGCCAAGCCGGGGGAGGTGCTCACCCAAACCCTCACGGTCTACAACGTGGGCACCCGTCCGGTGCGGGTAAGGGCCAGCCTGGGGGACTGGACCTACGACCCCATGGGAAAGATCCAGTTCCTCCCCACAGGCGCCTTGAAGGTAAGCGCAAGCCCATGGGTCACCTTTGCTCCGGCGGAGTTCCTGCTTGAGCCGAAGCAGAGCCGGCCCCTCACCTACACCCTCACCGTTCCCAAGGAGGCCACCTCGGGCACCCACTGGGGCATCCTCTTCCTGGAATCCGAGGATCCTAACCCACCTCCCGGGGTCCCCTTAGCCAACTTCCGGGTGCGCATGGCCCACGTCTTCTACGTGAACGTGCCCCCTCTAACAACCTCAGGGCGCATCACCGGGATTGTGCCCAGTCCCCCACGGGAACCTCGGGAGCCCTATCGCTTTGCCGTCCAGTACCAAAACACGGGAAACACCGCCCAAAAGCTCTCGGGCCGCTTTGAAGTGCGGGACGGAGCAGGTCGCAAGGTGGCGGAGGTGGAAGTGGAGGAAGTGGTGGTCCTTCCAGGCCAGGTACGCATCCTGCCCGTCGCCCTAGTGGGTCCCTTGCCCGTGGGCAACTACACCGCCTTGGCCATCCTCAACTACGGCGACCCCACCAAGGACGTGGCCGCAGACCTCCCCTTTACCCTGCGCACCCCCTTGGCCGCCCCTCCCGCGCCTCCTGCGGACGAGGGGGAGAAAGGAAATACCCCATGAGAAGTTGGCTGACCCTTCTCCTCTTGCTGGCTACCCCAGCCCTGGCCCAGGCCACCTGGATCGTGCAGACCCTGATCCCCGAGACCATCGCCCTCCGCACCCCCACCACCCAGATCGCCTTTGACCTTAAGGACTATCCCCCCAAGGCCTTCCCCGCCACCTACCCCGCCAGTAACCTGGAAGGTGGCATCCTCCCGGTACAGGTTTTCTCCAACGCCCCCGGGGTTTGGAGCCTCCTCCTGCAGATCCCAGACCTCAAGGACCAAAACGGGGTATTGCTTCTGCCTGCCCGACAGGTCCTCTACCGGGTGAACGGGGGGCTTTGGCTTAGGGCCGACGGCACCCCTCAGATCGTCTACACCCAGACGGGCCCCACAGGGGACTGGATGGAGATCCGCCTGGAGTTTGCCCTCGAGCTTCTCGGGAACGAGCGGGCGGGTAGTTACGTGGTCCAGGCCCTGGTCACCGCTTTGAGGCAACCTTGAGATGAGGCGTCTTTTGGTCCTTTTCCCCCTCCTCTTGGGCCTGGCCTGGGCCCAGGTGCGCTTCCTTCCCAGCCCTGGCCTCGCCGGGGCCCCGGGGGATTACCTCACCCTGAGCCTGAGGGTGGAGGGAACAGGGCCGGTGCGCTTCCGCCTCTTCCCCCCGGAGGGGTGGCAGGCCCTTTCCCAGGAAAGGCAAGCGGTGCTGGAGGGGAAGGAGGAAACCCTTGGCTTCACCCTCAGGGTACCGCCCCTGCCCGCGGGCACCCAGGGCAAGGCCTTGGTGGTGGCCTACCAAGGGGAAAAGGAGGCGGCCAGGGCCGAGGTGGCGTTAAGGGTGTTGCCCTTGATCCAGGTGGCCCTCTCCGCCCCGGCCACCCTCGAGGCCAGCTTGGGAGGACCCTTCGAGTTCCCGGTCTACGTCAGCAACCGTTCCAACCAAAAGGAGGAGTTCCTTCTACAAGCGGAAGCCGCTATGTTCCAGGTGTTTTTAAACCCACCAGGCCTAAGCCTGGCTCCCGGGGAAACCGGGGTGGTGCGGGTGCTGGTGAACCCCCAAGGGGAGATCTCCGCAGGATACCGCTTTTACCTGAAGCTTCGCGTCACCCCCAGGACAAGGCCCGAGGCCCGGAAGGAAGCCGGAGTCATCGTGCTCTTTAAGGACCCCTTTCTGGCAAGCGGCCCAAAGGGCCAGGACCCCGAGCTCATCCTGGGCCTGGGTGTGGCCTTGAGCCTGGGAGCCACCTTGGAACGAGGCCAACTCCAGGGACAGGTGGGCTACCTCTTGGCCCCGAGCCTGAGCGGAGCCCTCTCGGACTACGTGACCGCCACCGCGGCCTCAAGCCCCCTCACGGGGAGCCTGGCCGAGCCCCTTCGCCTGCCCCAGACCCTCACCTTAAGCCTCAAGGGAGAGGGCTGGGAGGCCCGGGCCCAGGGGGGGCAGGGAAGCTTCGGCCTGGCCACCACTTTTCGCCTGGACCCAGCGCGGGTGAGCCTCGAGGGCAACTACCGCCCGGAGGCCCTGGGCCTTAGGGCCAGCGCGGTGAGCCTGGACAAGAACCTGGACCTGCAAGGGGCCCTCTCCACCCAGACCGCCCCCACGGGCCGGCAGGACAACCTAAACCTGCGCTACCGGCTTCCCTTGGAGGGAGGCCTCAGCCTGGGCCTGGGCACCGACCTCAGCGGCCAGACCGGGGAGGGCTACCGCCTGTCCCTAGGCTTGAGTCAAAGCCTCACCTGGCAGACCCAGGATCTGGAGCTGGTGCAAAGCTATGGGGGCATACCCCTGGCTGGCCTTCACACCCTGGGCCTGGCGGGAGGTACCCGGAGCCTTTATCCCTTTGGCCTCCGCGGAAGCACCAGCTGGCAGCTTGGCCCCAACCAGGGCCTTTGGCAAAGCCAGCTCACCCTCTACGCCCAACCCGTGGCCGGAGCCTTCTTGAGCCTGGGGGGGAGTTACCGCCAACAGGGGGAAAGCCGCAGCTTCGGCCTCGCCCCAAGCCTCAGCACCACCTTCGGCGAACCCGGGGTCTACACCGGAAGCCTCAGCCTGGGCTACGGCTTGAACCGAAGGCTTTCCGGGGAAGCCCTGGAGAGCCAGAGCTATCAGGCCAGCCTCACCCTGGGCACCCGTGACCTAAGCCTTTCTGGCTACCTGCGCTACCTCCTTCAGGAACATCCTTTGTGGGAAGGCAGTCTCTTGCTCCGGATGGCCCTGGAGGGAGGGAGCCTCGAGGGGCAGTACCTGATCAAGCGGGGAACGGAAAAGGACTTCACCCTCTACGGAGCCGCCTGGAACCAACTCTGGCCCGGGAGCCTGCAAAGCCGCCTTTTCTACGAGTACCGCTTGGAGGAGGCCTCCAGCCAGCGCCTGGGCCTTTCCCTAGCCCAGCGCAACTTCCTAGAAGCCGGCCTCTCCTTGGGAGCCTCCTACACCCTCATCCTGCAGCCCGGGGAAGCCCGCCACGCCTTTGGCCTCAGCCTGGCCTACACCCAGACCTTTGCCTTCACCACCCCGAAGGAGATGGTGGACCTCTTTGGCGGTCGCAAGGGAGGCGAGGTGGTAGGCCAGGCCTTCCGCGACGAGAACCTCAATGGACGCCTGGACCCAGGCGAAGCTCCCCTGGCGAATCTCCGGATCTGCCTGGGAAAGATCTGCGAAACCACCGACACAGAAGGCCGCTACCGCCTCTTCGTGGCCGCTGGGGAAGGCATCCTTACCTTCCCCAACCTGCCCGCCACCTTTGCCCTTCTGGGGGAGGAACGGGTACAGGTAAGCTTAAACGCCAGCCTGGAAAAGAACCTCCCCTTCGCCCCCGCCACCACCCTGGCCGTTCAGGTGCGGGACGGTGGGAACGAGCAGGGCCTAGCCTTCGCTGGCGTCTGTGCGGAAGGGGTGGTGAAGCGCTGCACCCGGGCAGATGCCAACGGCCATGCCCTCATCGGCGGGCTTTTCCGCGGGGAATACCGGGTCTACGCCGACCCCCGCTACCTGCCCGAGGGCTACCGGCAGGAGGGCGGGGTCCAGGCCCAGGTGGACCCCAGCGCACCCCCCAGGGCTATCCAGGTGGTGGCCCTCCCCCCCAAGCGGGAGGTGGAGGTGACCTATACCGCAGGCCGCCTTAGCTTGGTGGCCACCGCCGACCCCACCGCCCCCATCGCCGGAGCGGAGGTGGAGGTCAAGGCATTGATCCAAGGAGAAGCAGAGCGGGTCTTTTTGGACCTACCCTCGGGTCCGGTTCCCCTGGCCCGCCAGGAGGGAAACTTCTACACAGCTCGGATACGCCTAACCCTACCTCCAGGGTTCCACTCCCTGTCCGTGAAGGCTAGGGGTCAGGAGGAAGTGGAAGCCCCTCTTTTCCTTCAGGTGGTTCCCGGCCCTCTTTACAACCCCCGTTCCCTCGAGGGCCCTAAGGTGAAGATCACCCTACGCTTCCGGGCCACCCAGGTGGTCCTCACGGAAAAAGGCCAAAGCTTCGCCCTAAAGAGCGAAGACGGCTACTCCTGGACCGGGGAAGTGCCCTTGGGCCCCGGTCGCTACACCCTTTTGGTGCTGGCCGACGGGGAAACGCTAGGACCACTGGAGCTGGGCATCCCCTCGGAGAGCGCAAACCATTGAGGTAAAGGATTTAGGAAAGGAGAGGATGGGTATGCGGTATTGGTACGGGATTCTTTTAGCAGTGGGGTTCCTTGGGGCCTGCTCCCAGGCTCCCCAAGGCGTGAAGCCCCAGGTGGCGGTAGGCGCCTCGGTGACGGTGGAAAAGACGGCGGTGCCCAAGTTCAAGCGCACTTACCGCTGGACCATGGAGAAGAAGGTGACGGACCCGGCAAGCGGAAACCTTACCCTGGCTCCAGGGCAGTCCTACCTGGTCAAGTATGCGGTGTACCTGCTGGGCACCCCCACGGATTCGGACTTCCAGGTGGAGGGGACGGTCACCCTCAAGAACACCGGCAGCGTGGACGTCCTCCTGCAAGCCCCCAGCGATACCCTCTCCACAGGGGAAACCGTGGCCCTTAGCTGCGGCGTAAGCTTCCCCTACACCCTGCCCGCAGGGCAAACCCTTAGCTGCACCTACAGCCAACCCTTGCCGGACGGGCAAAGCCGCACCAACACCGCCACGGTGAACTGGAGCGGCAATGGGGAAAGCGGCACTGCCTCGGGCCAGGCCAGCTTCGCCTTCAGCACCCCCACCCAGGTGGTGGACGGTAGCGTGCAGGTAAGCGACCCCTCGGCCACCCTGGTCAAGGCCATCAGCGGCATCACTCCTGAGGGCGTGATCTCCCAGACCTACTTCTTTGAGCGCTGGGTCAGCTTTGAGGGATGCGGGGAGTACCAGGTGGACAACACCGCCACCTTCACCACCTCCACCACCCTGACCCAGGGTTCCGCCTCGGCCACGGTAAAGGTTTCCGTGCCCTGTACGGGTGGGTGCACCCTAACCCAGGGTTACTGGAAAACCCATTCCCGCTACGGCCCCGCCCCCTACGACGACACCTGGGCTAAGGTAGGCGAGGACACCTCCTTCTTCAATTCCGGACAGAGCTACCACGGGGTTCTCTGGACCTCACCGAGCGGTAACGCCTACTACATCCTGGCCCACCAGTATATTGCCGCCAAGCTGAACATCCTGAACGGGGCCTCCACCACCTCCGAGGTGGATGCGGCCTTGGCCTGGGCGGAAAGCTTCTTCGGCACCTATGAGCCCAGCGACTCCCTGAGCAAGCCCCTGGCCAACCAGGCCAAGGGATACGCCGCCACCCTGGACAGCTACAACAATGGCCTCATCGGTCCAGGCCATTGCTCAGAGTAAAGGTTCCTTCCCAGAGGGCCTCTGGCCCTCTGGGAAGCTTCTGGAGGAAGCATGAAAAAGATCGTCTGGCTCCTGATCCTCAGCCTTGCAGCCTGCTCAGCGCCTCAGGGCATCAGGACCACGGGAAAGCTGCGCATCCAGAGCGTCCAACCCGACGTGGTCTTTGGGTGCACCGTGCGGGCCGGGGATTGGATGGCCCTCAAGGGCAACACCTTCGGCACCCAAGAGGAATGGGATGCGGGCATCCACCGCGCCCTTTTTCCCCCGGATCCGGGCCTGCCCGCACAAAACCCCGAGATCACCCAGGCTGAGGATCCCGCAACCTTGATGTTCCGCGTACCCATGGGAGCGGAAAGCGGGATCCTCAGGGTTCACGTGGAAGGCGTGGGGGATGCGGAAATCCCCATTGCGGTGGAAGGCATCTCCCCTGAAATGGCAGTGCCGGGATGCGAGGTGCCTGCGCCGCCGCAAAACCCCGAGTAAAAGCCCTGGGCCAAACCCCCCTGCCCAGGCAGGGGGGTTCATACCACCCCACCTTGGCGCAGCCAAGGTGGGGACCCCGGCACATCCCTTCTCTAGGCCAGGTTCTCAGGCACCCCAGGAGCGGGGTATAGCGAGCAAGGGTATCACTTTAGGTGGCTCAGAAACTCTTCCCGGGTCTTCTGGCTCTCCCGCAAGACCCCCAGCATGGCGCTGGTCACGGTGCGGGAGTGCTGCTTTTCCACACCCCGCATCATCATGCAAAGGTGCACCCCCTCCACCACCACCCCTACCCCCTGGGGCTCGAGGATCTCCTGAATGGCCTCGGCGATCTGAACGGCCAGGCGCTCCTGCACCTGAAGCCTTCTTGCAAACATGTCCACGATGCGGGCGAACTTGGAAAGGCCCAGGATCTTCTCGCCCGGAATGTAGCCGATGTGCACCTGGCCGAAAAAGGGAAGGAGGTGGTGCTCGCACATGGAGTAGAACTCTATGCCCTTCACCACCACCATCTCGCTCCCCTCGGCGGGGAAGATGGCCCCGTTGACGATGGCCTTCAGGTCCTGGCGGTAGCCCCGGGTGAGGAAGGCCCAGGCCTTGGCCACCCGCTCGGGGGTCTTCAGGAGGCCCTCCCGGCTGGGATCCTCCCCGATGACCTCCAGCCATTCCGCCGCAAGGCGCCTTAGGCGCCCCAGGTCCACGTGGGTTTCAAAGGTAAGACCCGTATCCTCGAGCTCCACCATCTTGCGTTCCATCTTGCCACCCCCGGTTCGCTCCCTATGTGGCCCTGGGCTCACTCCGGGACGAGGAAGCCCTCCTCCACCAAGGGCAGGGCCTCATCCAAGGCCAGGGGAAATCCCTGGGAAGCCCGCCTCAAGGCTTCCAGAGCCTCCCTCCGGGTGCGCTTCAGGCGGAGGTGGAGCTCGCTGAAGGGGTTCAAGGCATCCTGGCCCCGCAGGGTAAGCCGGTAGCGCCTGGGAAGGTCCATGGCCAAAAGCCCCTTCTGGTACCGCTCCGCCAGGGCCCGGTACCGGGGAGCGTTGCCCGGCGGCTCAGCGGGACCCTTGACCCGGGCTGGAACCCCCAAGGCCAGGGTGCCCTCGGGGATCTCCATTCCCGGGGGAACCACCGCCCCTGCCCCCACCACCGCATTCCGCCCCACCCGGGCCCCGTTTAGCACCACCGCCCCCATGCCCACCAGGGCTCCTTCCTCCACCACCGCCCCGTGGACCACCGCCCGGTGCCCCACGGTAACCCCGGCCCCCAAAAGGCAGGGAAAACCGGGGTCGGCGTGGAGAACCGCGCCATCCTGGACGTTGCTTCCCGGGCCGATCACCACCCGCTCCAAATCCCCCCGCACCACGGCGGCAAACCAGATGGAGGCTCCCTCCCCCACCTCCACCTCCCCCACCACGTAGGCCCCGGGGGCGATGAAGGCGCTGGGGTGCACCCTGGGAAGCTTGTCCTCAAAGCGGTAAACGCTCAAGGGCCACCTCCAGAAGGCGCAGGTCCTCGGGAAAGGAAAGGAGCAAGCGGGCCTCCTCTGGGCTAAACCACCCCAGGCCCGTCATCCCCTTTTCCAGGCGGGGCTCGCCTTCCCCCCGCATGAGAAACCAGTGTATTTCCCGCTCCACCCCCTTAGGGTTTACGTACCGGGTGGGGAAAAGGGGAGCCAGAACCTCCGCCTTTACCCCGGTTTCCTCCTGGACCTCCCGCACCGCGGCCACCTCGAGGGTCTCCCCCGGCTCCAGGTGCCCCTTGGGAAACACCCAGAAGCCCATGCGGTCGCGGAGGAGGAGCACCTCCCCCTTCTCGTTGAAGACCAAACCCCCCGCCCCTAGCTCCACGGATACCTCCTTTTGAGGTAGCTCAGGGTAGCCTCGTCCACCTCCGGGCCTCCCTGGTAGCGCTCCTCCAGGTTCTCCATGCCGATCAGGGCAAGAAAAGCGCGCTCCGTGGCCTCGTCAAACTCCCCGTGCGCCTCTCCCGCATAAAGCCCCAGGTTCCGGAGCACCCCCTGCAACCACCGCACCTCCTCCGGGGCCAAGGGACGGCGCTCCTTGGGCCTTTCAAAGAGAAGGCGATGGAGGGAAAGCAGGCGGAAAAGCTCCTCCACCGGGTTTGGGTGGTCGTCGGCCCGGAGGTCGATGTACCGGTCCCAAAGCCCTCCGTACCCCTTGCCCTCCCCCACCACCAGAAGCGCCGCGGACTGCTTGCCCCTTTTATCCCCCCCCGCCTCTTCCCCCGCCTTTAAGGCCAGCAGGAGCCTCTCGGGAAAAGGCGTCCCTTCCTCCCGCAAAAAGGCTTCCACCATGGCCTCCACCACCTTAGGACCTGCCAGGAGGTTGCCCTGGGCGGCGAATCCCTTTCCCGCCCTTCCCCCGGCCCAGGGATGGCACTCCGCCCCGGTAAAGCTCAGGGCCTCACCCCTGGCGCTCACCAGGCCGAACTGCCGCTTTTCCAACCCAGGGTCAGTACGGCGGAAGGCCTCCAAAACCCCCTCCGGGCTGGCCCCTTGCTCCAAAAGGGCAAGCCCCTGCGGCCCGAAGCGGGGATTGGCGTAGGACTGGGTGGCGATAGCCCCCACCCCCGCCCGGGCGAAGGGGACCACCGAGCCCACCGCCAGGAACTTGCTGGCCACGGCCACGCCCAGGTCCCCGGTATTTGGGTCCTGAGCCACCAGGGAAAAGGTGGCCACCACCATGCTCCTATCCTACGCGCCCTCGCGTGGTAGAGTGGGGGGATTGGGTGCGCCCATGGATATTAGAAATATTGCCATCATTGCCCACGTGGATCACGGGAAAACCACCCTGGTGGACGCCATGCTCCGTCAGGCCAAGGCCTTGTCCAAGGAGGAAGGGGAACGGATCCTGGACTCGGGCGACCTGGAGAAGGAGCGGGGCATTACCATCCTGGCCAAGAACACCGCCGTAGTCTGGGGTGGGGTGAAGATCAACATCGTGGACACCCCTGGCCATGCTGACTTCGGCGGGGAGGTGGAACGGGCCCTCTCCCTGGTGGACGGTGTTCTTCTCCTGGTGGATGCCGCCGAAGGCCCCATGCCCCAGACCCGCTTTGTCCTGCGAAAGGCCCTCCAAGCTGGGCTCAAGCCCATCGTGGTGCTCAACAAGGTGGACAAGAAGGAGGCCCGCCCCGACGAGGTGCTGAGCCTCACCTTCGACCTCATGGTGGAGCTGGGGGCCACGGAGGAGCAGCTGGACTTCCCCTACCTCTACGCCATCGGTCGCGAGGGTCGGGCCTGGCGGGAAGCACCCCGGGAAGATCTCTCGGAGCTTTTCCAGACCATCCTCGAGCACATCCCCTCCCCCAGGTGGGAGGAGGGACCTTTCCAGCTTCTGGTGGCCAGTCTGGACCACTCCCCCTACCTGGGGCGGATCGCCATCGGCAAGGTGGCCCGGGGCCGGGTGGGCAAAGGGGAAAGCGTGGCCATCTTGAAGGAAAACGAGACCCTTTCCGCCAGGGTGGTGGCGGTCTACACCCACCAGGGCCTGGAACGGATGGAGGTAGAGGAAAGCCTTCCCGGGGACATCGTGGCCCTGGCGGGGGTGGAGGGGGTTGAAATCGGGGACACCTTGGCCGCCAAAGAAGCCCCTGAGGCCCTTCCCCGCCTTAAGGTGGACGAGCCCACCGTGGCCCTCACCCTCACCCCCAACACCTCCCCCTTCGCCGGACGGGAGGGCGTGCACGTGACGGGCCAGAAGTTGAAGGAACGCCTACTTAGGGAGCTTCGCACCAACCTGGCCCTTCAGGTGGAGGAGGTGGGCCCCGAGGTCTTTGAGCTTAGGGGCCGGGGAGAGCTCCACCTGGCCATCCTCTTGGAAACCATGCGCCGGGAAGGCTACGAGTTCAGCGTGGGCCAGCCCCGGGTGCTCACCAAGGATGGCCTCGAGCCCTACGAGCTTTTGGTGGTTGAGGTACCCCAGGACCGCTTTGGAAGCGTCATGGAGGCCCTGGGGGCCCGGCGGGCGGAGATGGTGCACATGGAGGTGGGGGAAAGGGTGCGGGCGGAGTTCGTGGTCCCAGCCCGGGCCCTTTTTGGCCTCCGGAGCCTTTTCCTTTCCCTCACGGGGGGAGAGGGCCTTCTAAGCCACACTTTCCACGGCTTCGGCCCCGAGGCGGGTCCCATCCCTACCCGCACCACGGGAAGCGCCGTGGCCATGGAGGCGGGGGTGGCCACCGCCTATAGCCTCAACCGCCTGCAGGAGCGGGTGCGGTTTTTCATCGAGCCGGGCACGGAGGTCTACGTGGGTATGATCCTGGGGGAGCACGTGCGGGAAAACGATCTGGATGTGAACGTCACCACCGCCAAGAAGCTCACCAACATCCGGGCCGCGGGCTCTGACGAGAACATCCGCCTGATTCCTCCTAGAAAGCTTTCCCTCGAGGAGGCCCTGGAGTTTCTCGCCGAGGATGAGCTTCTGGAGGTAACCCCCCAAAGCCTTCGCCTGCGCAAGAAGGTGCTGGACCCTTCCAAGCGGAAGCGCCTGGTGGGGAAGTAGGCAGGGGCCAGGTTCTTTGGACCCGGCCCCCTATGACCTTCCCCCCTACTCCTCTTCCCGCTCCCCGTAGGTTTCCAGGGCTTCCTGCCACGCCTGGCTGATCTCCTTGGCCTGCTCCATCTTGACCTCCCTGAGCCTAAGGGTAAGGGGCGGGAGGAAGGGGCGGGCCAAGGTAAAGAAAAAACCCGTACACCTTGCGGCCGGTGTACCCTCTGTTCCTTACACCAAAACCCTCAGGACTGGAGGAGGGCCTCCGCCTCGAGGCGGGCCAGGACGCTCTCCAAGCTTCCCCCTTGCCAGCGCTCCACCGCATAGGAGGAAAGGGGAAACCGCTCCCTCAGCCTACGCACCATCCCCGCCGCATCCTCAGGCCGGCTTCCCTGGAGGACCAAAAGATACCCTCCCGCCAGGCGGAAGGCCAAATCCCCCCGGCGGAGCTCCGCTTGAAGCCGCTCGGGAGGTACGGAGGTGGAGAGGTACACCAGCACCAAAGGGCGCCTAAGGGCCAGCCCCTCCAAGGCCCCGGCCAGGCGCAGGAGGTCCTCCCGGTTACCCACCCCCTCGAGGGCCGGCAAAAGGGGAGCCTCCCTGCCGGTGCCCAGGAAGAAGGCCATGGCCAGGGCCAAGGCCCCCAGAACCCCCCCAAGGGCCGTGTACCCCGAACCCCCCAACCCCGCGAAGGCCAAGGTGCTCTCCAAGGCCAGCTGAAAAGCCAGGAAGCCCAGGCCCAGCACCAGGAAAAACTGCACGGAAAAGGCCACGGGGAACCGGGAGAACAGGCTTCCCGTGGCCGCCAGCAAAAGGGCGGCGAAAAGAAGGCCTAGCCCCCGCTCCACCTGGCCCAGGGGTTCGAAAAGGGCCAAGGGAAGAAGCCCCAACAGGAAAAGGGCCCAGGGCAGGAGGAAAAGCCAGCGCATGCTCCTTCCAAGCCTACCATGCCTCCCCTTACCCTGGCCTTAGCATGAAGGGGATGGAGCCCCTTGCCGAGCGCCTTAGGCCCCGTTCCCTGGACGAGGTCCTGGGCCAGCCCCACCTCACGGGGCCTAAAGGGCTTTTAAGGCGGATGCTGGAGGCGAAAAGGCTTTCCTCCATGGTCCTCTTCGGTCCTCCGGGCACGGGCAAGACCACCCTGGCCCAGATCCTGGCGGAAGGGGTGGGCAAACCCTTCCTAAGGCTTTCCGCGGTGGAGGCCGGGGTGAAAGAGGTAAGGGCGGTGGTGGAAAGGGCCAGGAAGGAGGGGGGTCTGGTCCTCTTCCTGGATGAGGCGCACCGCTTCAACCGCACCCAGCAGGACTCCCTTTTGCCCCACCTGGAATCCGGCCTCCTCACCCTGATCGGGGCCACCGCGGAAAACCCGGCCTTTCAGCTCACCCCCGCCCTGCGCTCCCGCCTCCGCTTCCTTCCCCTAAGACCCCTTTCCGAGGAGGACCTCCTCACCCTCCTGAAGAAGGCCCTCACGGACCCCAGGGGCCTCCCAGGAACCCCTTTTGAGGAGGAGGCCCTCCGCCTCCTGGCCCAGGCTGCCGGAGGGGATGCCCGCTTTGCCCTCAACACCCTGGAACTGGCCGCCTCCTTGGGCCGGGTGGACGCCCATAGCGTGAAGGAGGCCCTGGGAGCGGAGCGCTTCGCCATGGACCGGGAAGGGGACCAGTTTTACGACCTGGTTTCCGCCCTCCACAAAAGCCTTAGGGGAAGCCATGTGGACGCAAGCCTCTACTACCTGGCCAGGCTTCTTAGGGCCGGGGCCGACCCCCTATACCTGGCCCGGCGCCTCATCCGGGTGGCGGTGGAGGATGTGGGCCTCGCCGATCCCTTGGCCCTGCGGCTGGCGGTAGCGGCCAAGGAGGCCTATGAGGCCCTGGGAAGCCCGGAAGGGGAGCTGGCCCTGGTGGAGGCCACGGTCTACCTGGCCCTGGCCCCCAAGTCCAACAGCCTCTACACCGCCTGGAAGAAGGCAGAAGGGGCAGCCGGGGCCCATCCCCACGCCCCCGTTCCCCTGAACCTCAGGAACGCCCCCACCGGCCTTCAACGGGCCCTGGGCCACGGCAAGGGGTACGCCTACTACCACGAGGACAAGGAAGGAAGCTTTGCCCAAGCCTACCTGCCCGAGGGCCTGGAAGGCCTCCTCCTCTTTGAGGCCACGGGGGAGGGCTGGGAGGAGCGGGTGCGGGAGAGGCTCAAGGCCCTTAGGGAGCGGTTCCGAAAGTGAGGCCCAAGGCCACGTAGGGCCCCTGGTGCAAGCGGCTATAATCCCAACCCACCTGGCAATAGCCACAGGGGCCGTAGCCCACCTCCACAGCCCAGCCCTTCCCCCAGTAGCCCAGGCTCACCTGGAAGGCGAGGTCGGTACGGGAACGGGATTGATCCCTATAGCTCAGGGCGTGCAGGCGAGGAGAGAGGTAGAAGCCATCCCCACCCAAGATCAGACCCAGATCCACGTCCCCAAACCAGGCATCTCCCGGGAGAAGGCTGACGCCGCCATCCAAGCTTAAACCTGGGGCCAGTTTGAGCTTTCCTCCCACCCTAACGCTCCCCTGGATGGAGAAGTTAAACTCCCACGTTCCGTCCCCTCCCGCATACCCCGCGTAGGGTACAGCCCAGACCGGGTACTGGCCCTGGGGGCTTGGGAAAAGGCTACCCCCTAGGGTGAAAACGTTTCCCTGCACCGGCTCCGGTGGGCGGAGCACGGCGATGGGCGCACACCCCACCAAAAGAAGGGCTAAAACCGTCAAAGCCCGCATACCCGCCTCCTTATAGACGCACGGCCGTGGAAACCACGAAAAGCACAGCCCCTTCTTGGGGGCTAAAAAGGAGGCTTCCCTCCCCGAGAAACCCATTCCCTGCATAGCCCAAGGTGGCCTGGTAGAGAAGGCCCGACACGCTGGTATTCTGGGACTGGAATCCTATCCAGTGCACCCGGGGAGAGAGGTAGACCCCCCCTAGCCCTAGCAAAAGCCCAGCATCCAGGGCCAAGGGCACCGCATCCCCACCCAGCACGGGAGGCAAGGTTAGGCCCATATCCAAGGAAAGCCCGGGGGCCAAGGCCTGCTTGATCCCCGCCCTGAAGCCCATCTGGACGGAAAAGTTATACTCGGTCTGGCCATCTCCCTGGGCATAGGCGGCATAGGGGAGTAGCGCCACACCTCCTTCCAGCGCCACCGCGCTCAGGCCCAAGGCCAGGCTCCTTCCGGAAACCGGCTCCGGGGTGCGCAACACCGCCACCGGTAGACAGCCGGCCAGCACCAAGGCCAAGGCCGCCAAAAGCGCCCGCATGGCTTCACCCCCTTAGCCTCGAGGATAGCCCCCTGGAAGGCCCCGTGCAAGCATCTTCCAAGCCCTGGCTACCTAGCCCCCAACGAAGCGCATCGGAACGGCAAAGAAACTGGTGGGAAGCGTTCCGAAGCCGGGAGAAGTTCCCCACCCTACCGCGGCCTTCCTCACCCCTTTAACCCCTCCTCAAAGGTAGCCACTACCCGTCTTTCAAAGAGCACGTATAGGAGGGCGATGGGGAGCACGGAGAAGAGGGCCGCCGCCGAGAGCAGGCCCCAGTCCGTGGGGTACTTGCGCTGGAGGTCCGTAAGCCAGGTCTGCAGGGTCCAGAGCCTGGGGTCGGAAACCATTACCCTGGGGTAGAGCACCAGGTTCCAGTGAGCGGCAAAGGCCAAAACCCCAGCCGCCACCAGGGTGGGGCGCACCAAGGGGAAAAGGATGCCGAAAAGAAGCACCCGGTGCCCCGCTCCATCGAGTCGAGCGGCTTCCAAAAGCTCCTCCGGCACCGCCCGCATGGCCTGGTAGACCAGGTAGATGACAAAGGGGCTGGCGGCGAAGGGCAGGACCAAGGCCAAGGCGGTATCCAGGAGGGAAAGCCCCTTGAGGATGCCATAGAGGGGCACCAGGAGGAGCTCGGCGGGTATGGCCATCAGCACCAGGTAAAAGGGCAGAAGCCCAAGCCCCGCCCTCAGGGCGTAGGCGGCCAAAAGGGCGGTGAAAAGCTGAAGGAGCACCACCCCCGAGGAAAGCCCCAGGGAGAAGAGAAGCCGGCCCCAAAACCCCTCCTTGGCCAAGCCCTGTAGGTTTTCCAGGCTAAAGCCCACCTTGGAGAAGAGCTCCCCTGAGTACACCGCCTCCTTGGGCATGAAGGCGGCGTAGGCCATCCATAGGAAGGGAAGGAGGACAAAAAGCAAGGTCAAAACGACCAAAAGGTGCCCCAAAGCCCGGCCCACGCGCCCAATATACCCCAAAGGGGCCCGGGCCTTAAGATGCTCCCATGCAGCCTCTTTCCGGCATCAAGGTGCTGGACCTCTCCCGGGTGCTGGCGGGACCCCTTTGCACCATGATCCTGGCGGACTTAGGGGCGGAGGTCATCAAGGTGGAACCCCCCTGGGGGGATGAGACCCGGGGCTGGGGACCCCCTTTTGCGAAGGGGGAAAGCGCCTACTTCCTCTCGGTGAACCGGGGTAAGAAGAGCCTGGCCCTGGACCTCAAGACCCTCGAGGGCCAGGAGGTGGTGCGGAGGCTAGCCCAAGGGGCCGATGTCCTGGTGGAAAACTTCAAGACCGGGGACCTGAAGCGTTACGGCCTGGACTACGAAAGCCTGAGGGAGCTTAATCCCCGCCTGGTCTACCTCTCCATCACCGGCTTCGGCCACACGGGACCAAGGGCCCAGGAACCCGGATACGATGCCGCCTTGCAGGGCTACACCGGCATCATGTCCGTAACCGGGGAGCCCCAAGGCCCACCCATGAAGGTGGGGGTAGCCTGGATCGACGTGATGACGGGGATGATGGGGGCGGTGGCGGTGCTTTCCGCCCTTTACGAAAGGGAAAGGAGCGGGCTGGGTCAGCAGGTGGACCTTTCCCTCTTCGACGTGGGCCTCTTCGCCCTGGCCAACCTGGGGGAAAGCTACCTCCTCACGGGCAAGCCCCCCAAGCGCCTAGGCAACGCCCACGCCCAGATCGTGCCCTACGGGGCCTTTCCCGCGGCGGACGGCTGGCTTGTTTTGGCGGTGGGGAACGACGAGCAGTTCGCTAGGCTCTGCCAGGCCCTAAACCTCCCGGACCTCTTGGCGCGGTTTCCCACCAACGCGGCGAGGGTGGAGGGGCGGGAAGAGGTGGTGGAGGCGATTTCCCAAGTGCTAAAGACCCAACCCCGGGCTCACTGGCTGCAAAGGTTCGGGGAAAGGGGCATCCCCGCCGCCCCGGTCAACGACCTGGCCGAGGCCTTCCAAGACCCCCAGGCCCAGGCCCGGGGGGCCATCTGGACCCTTTCCCACCCCCTTCTGGGCCCTTTGCCCACCCTGGCGAACCCCTTGCGCTTCCTGTCCCGAACCCCGGCAAGCCCCTCCCTGCCCCCGCCCCTACTAGGGGAGCACACGGAGGACGTGCTCAGGGAGGCGGGCTATACCCCGGAGGAGGTGGCCCGGCTTGTGGAAAAGGGTGTGGTCCGCACCCAGGCCAAGGAGGGGCGGTGAGCAAAATCCTCGTTCTCAAGGGCCCTTTCGCCTCCGACCCGCTAGGGACAGGTTCTTTTAACCTGTGGATAACCTTGTGGATAACTGCCCCCGGCACCCCAGCGGCACCCGACCCGTGGCGCTTAGGGCTGCTTCCTTCCGGACCTGACCCGGTTCACGCCCGGACCGTCGCGCTGGACCGGGGGCTTGGGTAGTATAGCACCCATGGAAGCCCTAAGGCTAGAGGGCCTGGGCAAGCGCTACGGGCGCAAACCCATCCTGGAGAAGATAAGCCTCTCCGTACGTCCCGGGGAGGTGTATGCCCTGGCGGGGCCCAACGGCTCGGGGAAGACCACCCTCATCCGCCTGGTCACGGGCCTGGCCTTTCCCAGCGAGGGGAGGGCCCTCCTCCTGGGGGAGGACGTGCACCGGAACCCAGAGGCCCGGCGCCACCTGGGGGCGGTGGTGGAGGCGCCGGCCGCCTTCTACCCCTACCTCACGGGCCGGGAGAACCTCAGGATGCGGGCCTACCTGGCCGGGGTCAGGGAGGAAAACCGCATCGGCGAGGTACTGGCCCGGTTAAGGCTCCTGGCCGTGGCCGACCAGAAGGTGGGAAGCTACTCCTTGGGGCAACGCCAGCGCCTGGGCCTGGCGGCGGCCCTCCTGCACCGGCCCAAGGTCCTGGTCCTGGACGAGCCCACCAGCGGCCTGGACCCCGAGGGGGTGGAGCTGGTCCATGGCCTCTTGCAGGAGGTGGCAAGGGAGGGAGCAGCGGTTCTCCTTTCCACCCACCACCTCGAGGAGGTAAGCCGGTACGCCCACAGGGTGGGCATCCTGGGAGGGGGCAGGCTTCTGGACGAGGTGGCCCTGGAGGGGCGAAAGGCCTACCGCCTCGAGGCCGAGCCCCTGGAAGGCGCCCTGGCCCTCCTCAAGGCCCTGCCCCAGGTGGGTTCCGCCCGGATCCAAGGGGGGGCCATCCTCTTTGAGGGCGAGGTGGAGGCAGCCCTGGGGGCCCTTCTCAGGGAGGGGTACCGGGTGAAGGCCCTGCACCCCCAGGGCTTTGACCTGAGGCTTTACTACCAGGAAAGGGTGAAGCATGCTTAGGCTTCTGGTCTTTGAGCTCTACAAGCTCTTCCGCCTGCGCTCGGTGCAGCTTGGGCTTCTGGCCGCCTTCCTTCTCCCCTTCCTGTGGGCCCTGGCCCCGGGGCTTAAGGAGGTGTACGGCCTGGTCCTGGCCTCGGGCTGGCAGGTGGTTTCCCTAAGCCTCATGGCGGGGATGGAGTTCCTCTTTCCCTTTCTGGTGGTGATGGCAGCAAGCGAGTCCTTAGGGAGCGAGGTGGCCCAAGGCACCCTAAAAAGCCTCCTTCTCCACCCCCTTTCCCGGACCCGGCTGATCCTGGCCAAGCTCCTCGCCACCCTCCTCTACCCCTTCGTCCTCCTTGGGGCAAGCTTCCTGGGAAGCCTCCTGGCGGGCTTGCCCCACGGGTTAGGGGGGTTCTACGGGGGCACGGGGCTTGGGGCAGGGGGGTTTGCCGGGGTAGGCTTTCTGGGTGCCCAGGAAGCCCTGGGCCAGCTCCTTTTCGCCCACCTCCTGGCAGGGATCATCCTCTTACCCCTCGGCGCCTTGGCCCTCCTCTACGCCACCATCTTCCTCTCCACTACGGCAAGCGCCTTGGCGGCGGTGGCCACCCTGCTTCTCATGCGGCTGTTGGTGGCCTTCCCCGCCCTTACCCCCTTCCTCCTCACCACTTACCTGGATCTATACCTAAGGCCCCAGGCGGCGGGACTTGGCCTTCCCCTCCTCCTCATCTACACCCTGGGCTTCGCCTTCCTGGCGGCTTTGGTTTTCGAGCGCAAGGACCTCTAGAGGGGATGGGGTTCAGAGAGGCCCACAAAGCGCCCTTTCTCCACCAGGGGCTTGCCGTCTAGGAGAAGCCTCCCTTCCCTTAGGGAAAGCACCAGGTCCCAGTGCAGGGCGCTTGGGTTTTTCCCACCGGTTTCCGGGTAGCTCCGGCCCAGGGCCAGGTGCACGGTACCCCCCATCTTCTCGTCCAGGAGGATAAGGCCCGTGGGCCGGGTGAGGCCAAAGTTGGTGCCGATCCCCACCTCGCCAAGCCGCCTGGCCCCCTCATCCGTGGCTAGGGCCGCCAGCAGGTACTCCTCCCCCACCTCCGCCCGGGCCTCCACCACCTCGCCCCCCTTGAAGCGCAGGTAAACCCCCTCCACCCGCCTGCCCCCGGCGAAGGCGGGAAGGTTAAAGCGCACCTCGCCCTCGGCGGAATCCTCGAGGGGCCCGGTGAACACCTCCCCCGAGGGCATGTTGCGCCGGCCATCGGAGTTGATCCACCTCCTCCCCGCCACGGAAAGCCTTAAGTCCGTGCCCGGGGCCTGGATGCGAAGCTCCTTCCCCTGGGAAAGCCTCCCGATCAGGGCCTCCTGGAAGCGGGAGAGGGCCCGCCAGGCGCCCACCGGGTCCTCCCGGTCCAGGAATAAGGCCCCCATGAGGTACTCCCGGAACTCCTCCGTCCCCATCCCCGCCCCCACCGCATACCCCACCGTGGGGTAGAGGGTAAGGGCCCAGCGCTTTTGCAGGCGGAGCTCGGCCAAAGGCCGCCAGGCCCGCTGGTACTTAAGGGAAAGCCCGGGGTCTAAAGAGGCCCCCTCCAAGGGGTTTTCCGCGGAAAGGATGCGCAGGAACTTGTCCGCCCTCTCATAAAGAGCGCGCTCCACCTCCGGTATCCTTTCCAGCCAAGCCCCCCCGTGGAGGAGGAAATCCCGCCCTTCCCCGGGGTAGCCCAAGCGGAAAAGGGGGTAGGCCCCCCGCTTCAGGAAGGCCCTTTTCAGATGGGGAAGGAGGGGCAGGGCCGGGGTCTCCGCCTCCACCAGGATGGTCTCCCCTTCCTGGGCCTCGAGGCAGTACTCCGCCAGGAGTTGAGCGAAGGCAGCTTCCACTTTGTTATCATAGGGCCAAGATGGCCGAACCCAAGATCACGCCCTTGGCCCGGCGTCTTGCCGAGGAGAACGGCATAGACTGGCGCAGGCTCCAGGGCACCGGTCCCGAGGGCACCATCGTGGAGCGGGACATCCTGGCCTTCCTGGCTAAGGTGATGGCCGGGGAGGTGGAC
The DNA here is from genome assembly GCF_022760955.1 of Thermus neutrinimicus. Classification (NCBI taxonomy): domain Bacteria; kingdom Thermotogati; phylum Deinococcota; class Deinococci; order Thermales; family Thermaceae; genus Thermus; species Thermus neutrinimicus. The sequence goes on along the minus strand of NZ_JAKTNU010000001.1, from coordinate 215,214 downwards.
CTGCCCCCCATGCCCGAGGAGGCCCCGCCCCTTCCCCCGGAAGAGGAGCTGAAACGGGTACAGGAGGTCCTGAGCCGGGAAGGCGTGGAGCTGGAGGACGTCCTCCCCGAGGCCCCCAAGGCCCCCACCCTGGCGGTGGAGGAGGTGGCGGAGGAGGAGCTGGACCTCGAGCCCGCCCTCCTGGAGGACCTGGACCTAGACCTGGAGGAGGACCTCCTCCTGGCCGAGGAGCCCACCCTGGACGCCCAGGCTTTGCCCGAGGAGGAAACCTCCCCTCTGCCCGAACCCCAGGAAGAGGAAACCCCCTTGCTGGAACCCACGGAGGAGGAGTTGGAAGAGCTTCTCCGCTCCGAGGGGGAGGCGCTTCCCCCTGAGCCGGAGGAGCTGGAACTGGAAGAGGACCTGCTTCTCGGCCAAACCCAGGAAGCGCCTCCCCCAGAACCCCTTAAGGCCCAGGAGGAAACACCCCCGCCCCCGGTTGCCCCCGTCCCTCCGCCCAGCCCGGCCCCGGGCCTCACCGCCGCCCAAGCCCCGGCTCCATCCCCCTTGCGGGTCCAGCGCCTGCGGTTTGACCCCGGGAGGCTGGAGATGGCCCTGGAGGCCTTCCACCGGGTCCATGGGGTACCCCAAACCCCCCTGCCCTTCCTGCTACGGGCGGCGGAAAGGGCCTTGGCGGAGCTGGAACTCCCCTTAAGGCCCCTCCTGGGCCAGGTGGCGGGGGAGGAGGTGCGGGGCATAAGGCCCATGGGTAGCTTCCTCGCCCTCTTCCGCCAGCCGGAGGGGGAGGAAGGGGAAGGGCTTCTTTGCTTCGTGGGGGAGGAGGAGGTGCACACGGGCCGCCCGAGCCTTTTCCTCTCCCGAGAGGGGGTGCTGGCCGCCTCGGGCCTCGAGGCCCCCCTCGCCCGGAAACTCCTGGAACGGGTGGCCCTCTACCTGGAAAACCCCGTGCTGCTCCTGGCCTAGCGCCGCTTGCGCCGCTTCCGGCTTCCCGGCACGGGCTCTTGGGGCACGAGGCCTTGCAGGCGGGCCTCGAGGGCCCGTAGCTCGTCCCTCAGCCTCGCCGCCCGCTCAAAGTCCAAGGCCTCCGCCGCCTGCCACATGGCCAGCTCCAGCTCGGCGATCCGCTCCTTCAGGTCCTCCCCCTCGGAGACCTCCAAGGGAGCCTCCCCGTACTCCTCAGGCCGGATGATGGCCCTGACCTCCTTCCGCACGGTCTCCGGGACGATGCCGTGCTCCCGGTTGTAGGCCTCCTGCAGGGCCCTTCTGCGCCGGGTCTCCTGGATGGCCCTCTCCATGGCCTCGGAAATGGTATCCGCGTAAAGCCACACCTCCCCCTGGGCGTTCCTGGCCGCCCGGCCGATGGTCTGGATGAGGCTCCGTTCGCTCCGCAAAAAGCCCGTCTTGTCCGCATCCAGGATGGCCACCAGGGAAACCTCGGGGATGTCCAGGCCCTCCCTCAGGAGGTTGATGCCCACCAGGGCGTCGAAATGCCCCAGGCGCAGGTCCCGGATCAGGGCCTGGCGCTCAAAGGCATCCAGCTCGTGGTGCAGGTAGCGGGCCCTGATGCCGTGCTCCTGCAAGAAGGCGGTGAGCTCCTCCGCCATGCGCACGGTTAGGACGGTGACCAGGGTGCGCTCCCCCCTTTCTGCCCGCTCCCGGATCCCCTCCATGAGGTCCAGGATCTGGTTTTCCGTGGGCTTCACCACCACCAAGGGGTCCAGAAGCCCCGTGGGGCGGATGATCTGCTCCACGATGCGCCCCGAGTGCCCAAGCTCTAAGGGCCCCGGGGTGGCGGAGACGAAGACCACCTGGGGCACCTTCTCCAAGAACTCCTCAAAGCGAAGGGGGCGGTTGTCCAGAGCGCTGGGCAGGCGGAAGCCGTAGTCCACCAGGGTTTTCTTGCGGGCGTAGTCCCCCCGGTACATGCCCTGAAGCTGGGGCACGGTCACGTGGGACTCGTCCAGGAAGACCAGGAAGTCCTCGGGGAAGTAGTCCAGGAGGGTGTAGGGGGGCTCCCCGGGGGCCTTGCCGGTGAAGTAGCGGGCGTAGTTCTCCACCCCGGGGCAGGTGCCCATGACCCGGAGCATCTCCAGGTCGTAAAGGGTGCGCTCCTTAAGGCGCTGGGCGTAGAGGACCTCCCCCCTTTCCTCAAAGTAGCGGACCTGTTCCCACAGCTCCTTCTCTATCTCCTTCAGGATCCCCTCCAGCCCCTCGGGGGAAAGGTAGTGGGTGGCGGGGAAGAGCACGAAGCCGGGAAGCTCCCTAAGCCTCTCCCCGGTGATGGGGTGCACCTGGAGGATCCGCTCCACCTCATCCCCGAAAAGCTCCACCCGGATGGGCTCCGTCTCGTAGGCGGGGAAGATCTCCAAGACCTCCCCCCTGGCCCGGAACCGGCCCGGGGAGAGGTCGATGTCGTTGCGCTGGTACCCGAGCTCCAAAAGCCTTTCCAAAAGGGCCTCCCGGGGGTAATGGGCCCCCCTTTCCACCACCAGGTTCCTCTCCCGGTACTCCCGGGGGTCCCCCAGGCCGTAGATGGCGGAGACCGAGGCCACCACCACCACGTCCTTGCGGGTGAGGAGGCTACGGGTGGTGGAGTGCCGCAGGCGCTCGATCTCGGGGTTGATGCTGGCGTCCTTCTCGATGTAGAGGTCCTTCCCCGGCACGTAGGCCTCGGGCTGGTAGTAGTCGTAGTAGCTGATGAAGTACTCCACCGCGTTTTCCGGGAATAGCTCCCGGAACTCCGCGGCCAGCTGGGCCGCCAGTATCTTGTTGGGGGCCAGGACCAAAGCAGGCCTCCCCAGGGCCTCGATCACCTTGGCCATGGTCACCGTCTTCCCCGTGCCCGTGGCCCCCAGGAGGGTGACAAACCTTTCCCCATCCCCCAAGGCCTCCACCAGCTCCCGGATGGCCTTGGGCTGGTCTCCCCTAGGGGTAGGCCCTCGGTAGCGGAAGGGCATACCTCCACCATAGCAAAGCCCCCCGCCCTTCGGGCGGGGGACCAGGAACAGAAAAGCTAGAATTTGACCTCGTAGCTCACCTTAAGGCCTATGGCGGACGAACTATCAGCGGTAGGCGCGGTCTGGTTGTAGTCAAACCAACCAGCCGCCACGCTCAGGGAGTAGAAGTTCCACTCCAGATAGACACCGCTAGTATTGCCAGCAAAGGTGCCGGGGAGGACAGCCCAAGGGGCTCCCGCTGCGCTGACATCGGGGTTACGGAAGATACGGTCTCGCGTGAAGGTAAAGGGGTTATAGGCGCTTCCCACGGAAGGAGAACCCAAATGATTCGCCCCCTCCCAGTAAGCGTAGCTCACGCTGAATGTGCTACCCTTTACTAAGAATTCGTTTAGCTTGAGGCCAACCCGGTAATAGGTTTCCTGAGCGTCGCTGGTCGTGCCCGAAAAGTCCGTGGTCCGGGTAGCGAAGAACCCTTCGAGACTAGGCTTTAAGGGAATGTCCAGGGCCTGGGTGCTAGCCTGGATACCCCACTTCAAGGTGGTGAAGCTGGGGTTCTCAGTAAAGGCTCCTGGACGGCTAGGGGAAGTGCCCGCGGGAACGGCAGCTCCAGCGTTGTCGTTGTTGTAGGAGCGGAAGAAAATACCAGGCTTCAGGGTAATGGGACCAAGGTCAAGGCTGTAGTCTGCGAAAGCCACGATGTCCCTGTAGTCATAGTTGCCTGTCACGTCGTTGTAGTATTGCTGATAACGCGCAGTGAGGTTAAGGTTGGAGACCAAGGCCTCCTTAGCCTTGCCGTCATGGCTCAGGGCCGCCCCGAAGCCGGAAACATAGCGATCCCTAGGGTAGGCGTAGAACTGGAAGTAAGGCGTGCCTTGGTTGAAGAGGGGGTCAGCCCCGAAAAAGGTGGCTTGGGTTGCCGCTACTGAGGCCTGACTATAGAAGCCGCTTAACCTGAAACCTGCGGGTAGGGGTACCTGCACGTTAGCCCCAAAGGCCTCCCGTTCGGTGCCTGGGCTTTGAGCAAAATCCGTGATGCGATCATAGTATCCACCCAAGGTGGCAAAGCCCAGGTTCACCGTGGCTTCAGCACCGAAGCCGCGGGTGTTAGAGCCAAAGGGGGCCGGGTAGAAGCCAATAATCTCGCCGCTGTAGAAGGCGGTCTGATCTGCAGACATGCTGGCCGTACCGTTCAGGTAAGCCGGATCTATAGCCCGGTAGTTGCCCCGCACAGTTACCGGGCCCAAAGCCAGGGTACCCCGAACGTAGAAGGCCTCATCCACGTTGGCGGTGCCCCAGTTATCAAAGATGGTGCCCGCCACAGACCAATCCTTAGAGACCACATAGGCCCCGTCCAGGTCCAACAGACCCAGGAGCTTTTTGGTGGTGAAGTCCGCAGCCACAGCAACGCGATTACCAGGGTTCTCAGCGTAGCTTAGGGCGAAAACCGTAGCCTGGATGGGCTTAAGAGCCAAACGCACACCGAAGTAATCCCCGTTGAGAACTGTATCAGGGTTCGGCGTAGCGTAGCCTGCCACCAACGTCACCTCAGGGCTCAAGGGGAAAAGGGTACCCTGGAAGGTGGCCACCACCCCCTGACGGGTAACCCGCTCGTCGGGGTCGTTGGCATTAGCAAAGAGGTAGTCGTTGAACTTGAAGGTGCTCCCCCCGTTGGAGAAGGTTACGCCAAAGCCCTGCCCATCCACGTTGCCCTTCAGGGAAGCGCCGTCCACGCTCACCGTGGTTGCACCGCTAAAGGCAGTCGCGCTTAGGGCCACGGTAGCCTCGGACAAGTTAACCCCACTCTGGCCCGGCTGGGCCACCTTAACCCCCAGGCTCAGGGAGAGATCGCCCTCAGTGAAGGTCTGGGTGGTATCGGCAAAGTTATACTCGTTGCCCCGGAAGGCAGGGCCCGAAGAACCACTGCTGAACTTGTTCCCGGGGAATAGGCGATCAATGTCAAAATTGGTGGTCCCACTGGTGAGGCCGATGCCTCCGTAAGTGGTCGAAAGGGAGCCAGAAATAGAGTACTGCACCTTGGAAAGCTCCGCCACCTGGCCCTCCAGCTTGGAGACCCTCTCGGAAAGCCCCACCAGGTCGGAGCGGAGGGCAGCGGCGAACTCCTGCACCGCGGCCACATCCTCCTTGGTGGCAAACTGCTCCAGGTCGGGAAGCTCTGGACCTTCGGAGACCAGCTTCTCCAGGGCGGTCACCCGGTCCTGCAGGGCCAGGACGTCCTGGTTGAGGAGCACGGCCAGCTCGTTCAAGGCCTGGATGGCCTGGGCGTTGGCCTCCACCTGGGTGCCAAGGGCGGCAAGATCCCCCTTCACCCCTTCCACGTCCTGGGCCAGGGCATCCAGTTGCTCAGAAAGTTGCTGGGCCTGGGCCAAGGCGGTGTCCGCGGCAATGGAGGCGGCCTCCACCCGGTCGGCCAGGTCCTGGAGGGCGGCCTGGTCCACGCCGGGCTCAGGCATGGGCATGGCCTTGAGCTCCTGGATCATGGCCTCGAGGCGGGCGATGTCCTCCTTGGTGGCGGCGCTGTCCTCCAGGGCCGAGACCCGCACGCCCAAAGCGGCCAGCTCCGCGGCCAGCTCCTGCACCGCGTTCTTCAGGGCCTCGAGGTCCTCAGAGGACATGGCCTGCAGGGTGGGGGACTCACCCTTGGCCTTAAGCTCCTCCTCGATCTGCTGCAGGAGGCGGTAGATGATGAGGGCCGCCTGGTAGCGGGTGAGGGTCTCATTGCCCCGGTAGGTGCCATCGGGGAAGCCCACGATGATCCCCTTGGCCGCCAGGGCCTCCACCGCCTCCTTGGCCCAGTGGCCGGCGGGCACGTCCGAGAACTGGGCCAGACCGAAGCCCATGGAGAGCACGGTCAAAAGCCCTGCCAGTAGCATGACTAGCCTTTTCTTCATACTCCCTTACACCCCCTTTAGGGTTTCGGAAGCTCCTTTGGGCGAGTTGCCGCGTTTCCTCCCCAAAGGGCGCTCTCCGGGACGCAAGACGTGGCTTCTCGCCAAGAAATTCGCCTTGCGTCCGCTGCTATCATAAAAGCCTCACCCGAACCTTGTCAAGCCTCCTGGCCTTAAGGTTTTGCTATACTCCGCCGAGGGAAGGGGGTGGGAGGAAGTAGACGCCGGCAAGCCAAGGGCAGGAGGAAGGCGGGAAGCGCAGGGGGCCCAAGGGGCCTGACGAGGTGGCGGACCCCAGGATGGGGATAACCGGCCAGGGCCGGGAAAGATCGAGGAATCCGCGGATGCCGCCCGGGGTGTGCCCGCCCCGCCCGCCTGAGAAAAGCCCCAAGGGAAAGCCCTCTTTAGGGACAACCGCGGGGCAGGGCGAAAGGATGGGAGGTTCTGGGTGGCCAAAGGCCTGGCCACCCCCAAGGATGCCCTATGTGTGGAATCGTAGGCTATATCGGTTTTCGCAACGCCACGGACGTGCTCATCGACGGCCTTAGGAGGCTGGAGTACCGGGGATACGACTCCGCCGGGGTGGCGGTGAGGACCCCGGAAGGGCTTAAGGTGGTGAAGCGCTCGGGGAAGCTCTCTGTCTTGGAGAGTGCCCTGAAGGAGGAGCACCTGGAGGGGCCTTTGGGCATCGGCCACACCCGCTGGGCCACCCACGGGGCCCCCACGGATCCCAATGCCCACCCCCACACCACGGAGGACGGCAGGCTCGCCGTGATCCACAATGGGATCATCGAGAACTACCTGGAGCTCAAGGAAGCCCTAAGGGCCCGGGGGCACCGCTTCGCCTCGGAAACCGACAGCGAGGTCCTGGCCCACCTGATAGAGGAAAAGTACCGAGGGGACCTTTTTGAGGCCCTGCGGGAGGCCCTAAGGGAGGTGCGGGGAGCCTATGCGGTGGTGGTGGCGCACGAGGACCATGGGGAGATCGTGGCTGCCCGCACGGTGAGCCCCCTGGTGATCGGCCTGGGGGAGGGGGAGAACTTCCTGGCCTCGGACGTGCCCGCCCTCCTTCCCTACACCCGCCGGGTCATCTTCCTGCACGATGGGGACCTGGCCCGCATCACCCGGGAAGAGGTGGTGGTCACGGACCTCGAGGGCCGCCCCCTGACCCGGGAGGTGGTGGAGATCGACTGGACCCTCGAGGCGGCCGAGAAGGGGGGCTTCCCCCACTACATGCTGAAGGAAATCTACGAGCAACCCTGGGTCCTGGAAAACACCCTGGGGGGGCGGCTTAGGGAGGAGGAAGGGGATGTGGAGCTGGGCCTTGGCCTGGACCCTCTGGCCATAGACCGCATCCACGTGATCGCCTGCGGCACCGCCGCCTATGCCGGCTGGTACGGCAAGTACCTCCTGGAAGCCCTAGCCCGCATCCCCACCGAGTGGGACGTGGCCAGCGAGTACCGCTACCGCAACCCCGTGGTGGACGAAAAGACCCTGGCCATCGCCATCAGCCAGTCGGGGGAAACCATAGACACCCTGGAGGGCCTAAGGGAGGCCAAGGCCAAGGGGGCCAGGACCCTGGGGGTCATCAACGCCAAGGGCTCCAGCCTCACCCGGGAGGTGGAGGATGTCCTTTACATCCACGCGGGCCCCGAGATCGGGGTGGCCTCCACCAAGGCCTACATCGCCATGCTTTCCGCCATGGCCATGCTGGCCATCCACTTTGGCCGAAGGAGGGGCGTCCTCCCCAAGGAAGAGGCCCAAGGCCTCCTCAAGGAGATGCGCAAGCTCCCCCGGCTGGTGGAGGAGGTCCTGGAAAGGCGCCCCCTCATCGCCCACCTGGCGGAGAAGTACCACCAGGCCCAGGACTTCCTCTTCCTGGGCCGGCACGTGCAGGCCCCCACCGCCTACGAGGGGGCCCTGAAGCTCAAGGAGATCAGCTACATCCACGCGGAGGCCTACCCCGCCGGGGAGATGAAGCACGGGCCCATCGCCCTCATAGACGAGCACCTGCCGGTGGTGGTCCTGGCCACCCAGGGGCCCCTTTACGAGAAGACCCTTTCCAACATCCAGGAGGTGCGGGCCCGGGGCGGCAAGGTGATCGCCATCGCCACCGAGGGGGATGGGGAGATCGGGAAGCTGGCCCAGGATGTGTTCCCCGTGCCGGAGGTCCACCCCCTTCTGGCCCCCATCGTGAGCGTGGTGCCCCTGCAGCTTCTGGCCTACGAGATCGCCGTCCTCCTGGGGCGGGATGTGGACCAGCCCCGGAACCTGGCCAAGAGCGTCACCGTGGAGTAGCCTAGCGGACTAGGTCCAAGAACACCGCCACCAGCTTGGGGTCCAGGCCCTTGCCGGCCTGGGCCCTGAGCTCTTCTTGGGCTTCCTCGAGGGTCCAGGCCCGCTTGTAGGGCCGCTCGGAAAGGAGGGCGTCGTAGACGTCCGCCACCGCGAAGATGCGGGCCTCGAGGGGGATCTCCTCCCCTTTTAATCCCTTTGGGTACCCCGAGCCGTCCCAGCGCTCATGGTGGTAGAGAACCACGTTTAAGGCAGTTTTGGGAAGGAAGGGCAGGTTTTTGAGGATGTTCAGGCCCACCTCCGGGTGGGTTTTCACCTGCCGCCATTCCTCCGGGGAAAGGGCTTTGGGCTTGCGCAAGATCCCGTCGGGCAGGGCCAGCTTGCCCAGATCGTGGAAGTAAGCCCCCAGGCGAAGGCCCTCGAGGTCAGGGAACTCCACCGCCTTCCCCAGGCGCAAGGAGAGCTCCGCCACCCGCTCCGTGTGGCCCTTGGTCTCCAGGTCTCGGTACTCGAGGACCTGGGCCAGGGCCTTAAGAGCAGCCTCCCGGGTCAAGTTCAGGGTTCGCAGTTGGGAAAGGCGTTCCAGGGCCTCTTCCAGCCTCCTGGCCACCAACCGCAACACCTTTTCGTCCTCAGGACGATAGAGCACGGTCTCCCAGAAGGAACCCAGGGCCAAAACCCCATACCTCCTGCCCTCGGGCTTAAGGGGCACCAGGAGGGCGGAGCGAAGCCCGCTTTCCCCATAGGGCTCCAGGGCCTTGGGAAAGCGGGCGTAGTCCTCCACATATACCGGCCCCTCCCACAACCTGGGATGGCCTAAAAGCCCCTCGCCAAAGCGAATGGGGTGCTCCTGGTAAAGCCGGGGGAAGCCCTCGGGATACCGCCCCGCCATCACCGCAGGCCGCACCGTTCCCTCCTGGAACAGGTAAAGGGCCCCAGCGTGATAAGGGGTGAGGCGAAGAAGGGTTTCCAGGGCTTCCTTGGCCATGGCCAGGGGATCGCGGGCTGCCTCCAAGGCCAGGGAAAGCTCCAGAAGGGCCTGGGCCCGGGAGGCCTCGGCCTTGGCCCGCTCCAAGGCCTCTATGCGGTCCAACACCAAACCCGCCGCCTCTGCCAGGGCCTGGATCCAGAACCTCTCCTCGGGAAGGATCTCCCCCACGCCGCCAGCGGTGTCCATGGAAAGTACCCCAAAAGCCCTTCCCTTGGCATCCCGCAAGGGTACGCCCAAGTAGACCCCAGGCTGGGTCTTGCCGGAAAGAAAGATGACCCGAGGCTCCCGGGTCACGTCCTCCAGGTAGAGGGGCTCTCCCCTCTCCAGCACCACCCAGGAAATCCCCACCCCCCGGGGAAGCCTAAGGCCCACCTTGTCCTGGCTTAGGCCCGCGGCCGCCACCAGCTCCAGCACATCCTCCTGGGAACGATGGAGGAAGAGGAGGACGGAAACCGCCCGGGTGGCCCCCTTGGCGGTTTCCACCACGGTCCGGTACACCTCCTCCGGCCGCTCCAAAGGGGCAAGCAGGCGCCAGGCTTCCGCCAAAACCTGCAGACGCCTTAGCTCCCGGGCCTCGAGGCTCGCGTCCTGGGGTCCTTCGGGCTGCATGGGGGCCATGACGCCCCTTCACTCTACCAGGCCACCCCGGCCAGCCCAGGAGGGAAGGACCAAGTCCAACTGGGCCTCCGCTTCAAAAGCCCTTCCCCATGGAAAACGGATGGATCTAAGCTCTACCCGGTACCCCTCCAGCTCCGGATACGGCCAAAGGGCCGCCACCCCCTGGGCCTCCAGGGGCAAGGGCTCGGGGAAATGAGCCCGCACCCAAGGACGGCCCACCTCCCCCCACCAGTAGGCGAAATAGGCCTCGGCCAGGCGCCTGAGCCTTCCCTCCCCATCCCCAAGGAAGAGTCCTCCCTGGGCCAAGGCGCTTCCCAGGTTGTTGGCGGGGGTACCCCAGGAGGCATAGGAGGCCAGGCGGGGGTAAAGCCCGAGGCCCAGCAGGTAGGCCATGAGGCCGGGATCCCCCCGGTTCACCCGGGAGAGATCCGCCAGGGCCACGGGGAAGCGGGGCATCAGGCGAAGCAGGTCCTGGACAACCCTCCGGGGATTCTGGCCCCCGTGGACGTAAAGGACCAGGTCCGGCCCCTCTTCCAGGGAAACCCCCTGGGCCAGGGCGCTTTGCAACACCCCCACCACCGTGTCCCGCAGGGGAACCCCCTCATAGGGGGTGGTGCGCCCGGCCAGGGCCTCCTCCTCGTAGACCACGGCCACCCTTAGGCCAGGCCTAAGGGCCCTTAGGAGAAGCACCTGCCCCGCCTCGTCCGCCCCGGGGCGGCTGGGGTAGGGAAGGGTCTTGGCCTCCTGGGGCGCGGGAGAGTGGCGCAGGGCATCGTCCCAAACCGCCTCCAGATAAACTCCGGGAAGCCCCGGCCAGGGGGCCAGGGCCCTTAGGACCGCCAGGTTTCTTTGCCGCTGGCTGGCGTCCCACCGGGGGACCACCCCAAAAAGGAAAACCTCCCCTCCATGCCGGACTTTCCAGGAAAGCAGGGGCCCGAGCCGGGCCAGGGCATCCTCCGCCGGCAGGGCCAGGTGGCGGCTTTGCAGGAGCCCGCCATAGGCCAGGGCATCCAGGCTGGCCACCAAGGTCTTTCCCGGGGTGGAAAGGAGCCAAGCCCGTAGAGGGGGGAGGTCCGCCCCCAAGGAGGCGCGGTAGGCCTCCTGGGGTGGGCAGGCCACCAGGCCCCAGGTGCAGGGGGCCCAGTTGGGAGGGCGGTCGTCCAGGGGCAGGTAAAGGATGGGGGCTTGGGCCAGGCCCAAACCCCAAAGGAAAACCCCCAAAAGCCCCAGGCCCCGCACCCCAGGCCCTAACTCACCCTCTCGTGGGCCTCCGCCAGGTAGCGCTCCGCCATCATGGCCGCCCGGGTGCCCGCCCCCACGCTGGTGGTGAGCTGGCGGTAGATGGGGTCGGCCACATCCCCGGCGGCGAAGATGCCGGGCACCGAGGTGAAGACCTCGTCCCGCACCGCCACGTAGCCGTCGGGCCTTAGCTCCACCACCCCCTTGAGGAAGGCGGTGTTGGGCTCGTGGCCGATGAAGACGAAGACCCCATCCGTGGGGTAGACGTACTCCTCCCCGGTTTTTAGGTTTTTCAGCCTAACCCCCGTGACCTGGTCCTCCCCCAGAATCTCGGTGACGATGTGGGAGAAAAGGAAGTGCATCTTGGGGTTCTGGAAAGCCCGAGCCTGGGCCACCTTGTTGGCCCTTAGCTCGTCCCGGCGGTGGATGAGGGTTACCTTGCGGGCGAACTTGGTGAGGAAAAGCCCCTCCTCCACGGCCGCATCCCCGCCGCCCACCACCACCACCTCCTTGTCGCGGTAGAAGAAGCCGTCGCAGGTGGCGCAGGTGGAAACCCCCCGGCCATAGAACTTCTCCTCTCCGGGCACCCCGAGCTTCCTGGGATTGGCGCCGGTGGCGATGATGACCGCGCGCCCGAAGTAGGCGCGCTCAAACCCCCGCACCAGAAAGCCCCCCTCCTGGGCCTCGAGGCCCAGGACCTCGTCCATGACGATCCTGGCCCCGAACTTCTCCGCCTGCTGTACCATGCGGCTGGCCAGCTCCGGTCCGGAGATGCCCTCGGGGAAGCCCGGGTAGTTCTCCACCTCGTCGGTCTGGGCGATCTGACCCCCGGGAAGGCCCTTTTCCAGGATGACGGTCTTGAGCTGGGCCCGTCCGGCGTAAATCCCCGCGGTGAGGCCCGCAGGCCCCCCACCGATGATGACCACGTCGTACCGCTCCTCCTTTTCCCCACTTCCCGCAAGCCCGGTGAGGGTGAACTCCATGGGATACCTCCTCCTTTCAGGCTACACCCCCAGATACCCAGTGGGGGTATAGCCCACCCAGTTTCCCCCAAGCCCAAGCCGCCCGTCAAGGGAAAGCTGGCCCAGGCATAAAGGCAGTCCGAGCCGCATCTGGTGACCCCAGGGGGATTCGAACCCCCGTCTCGGCCTTGAGAGGGCCGTGTCCTAGGCCTCTAGACGATGGGGCCATGCGCGGCTCGGACTGCTTCTGGTGACCCCAGGGGGACTCGAACCCCCGCCGCCGCCTTGAAAGGGCGGTGACCTAACCACTAGTCGATGGGGCCAGGTTTTGGCTGGGGTGCGTGGACTCGAACCACGACCGGCGGATCCAGAGTCCGCTGTCCTGCCGTTAGACGACACCCCAGCGGCTTTTGCCCGATCCCTCGGGCAGAGGTTATGGTACACTCTGAAGGGCAGATTGGCAAGCCCCAGGGTGCCCTCTATGGCGGTGAACGAGGAAAGCCTTTTGGAAGCTCTAAGCCGGTATGTTTCCCCCAGGGCTGCGGAGAACCTGGTGAGGCGGGCCCTGGCCGGGAGGATGCCCACCTCGCCAGGGGAGTGGGCTCACCTTTTGGAGGAAATCCTCTGGCCCGAACTATGCCGCCTCCTGCCCTTCCGGGAGATGCCTCCGGAGCTCAAGGCCCTGGCGCGGGAGTGGAGGGAGCTGGCCTCCTCCCAGGTGGCGGAGGCCGGGGAGGGGGAAACCGAGGAGGAAGAGCTCTCCTTGGAGGCCGTGGACCTCGAGGACCCCTCGGCCCGCCAGCTCCTGGCCAAAAGGCTCGCCCGCTTGGAGGGGGTAACGGGGGTGGTGGTGGCGGGTAAAAACGGCAAGGAGGAGCTTTTTTCCGGGGAGCCCGTCCCCCTGGACCTGGCCTACCCCCTCCTCCGGCGCCAGGGGTATAGGGTGTTCTACGCCCTTTTGGAAAGGGAGATCGTGGCCTTAAGACCCCTGTCCCAGGGATACATCGGCCTCCTGGCCAGAAAGGAAGCCAATATCGGCCGCCTGCTTCACGCCTTGAGGCGGCTTACATCCCCAGCGGAGGTTAGCGGATGAAGAGATGCTTTGCCCTAGCCTGGTTCCTCGGCCTTTTAGCCCTGGCCGCCCCCCTGCCCCAGGTCTATGACCGCCTGGAGGAAACCCTAAGGCAGGTGCGCCTGGAAAACCCCACCCAGGCCCTTTCCGCCCTGGACCGGGCGCAAAGCCTTCTGCGCCAGGAAAGCGAGGGGCTTCCCCCCGTGTTGCGGGACGCCATCCTCGTGCACCTGCAGGATGCCCGGCAGGCGGTGCCTAGGCAAAGCCGGGCGGACCTCGAGGCCCGCCTCCTTCTGGTGCGCCACCTATTGGGCAAAGCCCTCTACGACGCCTTCTTCCAGGCTCCCGCTGGCCAAAAAACCCCTTACCTCACCCGCCTGGTCCGGGCCACGGGTTTATCCCAGGCGGTAGCCCAGGGGGCGGAAAGCCTAGCTCCGGAGGAAGCCCGGCGCAGGCTGGAAGCCGCCTACCTGAAGCTCATGGCCGAGGACCTGGGCCAGGCCCTTTCCGCGAGCTCCCGACCCCAGGCCTACCTGGCCCTGGCCCGGGCCTACGCCCGCTTTCTGGTGATCCAGGATAGCCCCCAAAGCACCCTTAAAGCCCAGGACTTCATCCAAGCCTTGGGCAAGGTCTCCAGCGGGGAGGACTTCCGGCCCTCGGTGAGGGAATTGCAGGAAAAAGCCTCGGCCTGGCGAAGGCATTTGCAAACCCTGGCCACGGCTTCCCCCAAGGCTACCTCCGCACCCCCACCCGCACCGGTCCCATCCCCGGCGGGGAAACCCTCCGCCACGCCTCCCATTGCTTCCCCACCCGCCCCCCCTGTCCCCTCAACCAGCCAGGTATTCCCAGCGGAAAGCACCCTTCCCCAGGAGATCCGGGAGGAAGTCAGCCTTCTTCGCCTAGATCCCCAGGCCGCCGCCCGCATAGGCGAGACGTTGCAACGCCTGGCCATCCCCAGCCTGATCAACTGGTTGGACCTTCTGGATGAGGTGCGCAGTAGCCTAGCCCAGGCCCAGCTCTATACCGAAGCGGGCCAGTATAACCGAGCCCGGGCCCAACTCGCCTATGCCTATAGCCGTTTCCGACTGAAGGTTTATCCGGTGGTGGGAGCCTACGCCCCTGAGCTGGCTGAACGGGCTGACCGCCTCTTCTTGGCCATGCAAAACGCAGTGGGTTTACGCACGGTGGACTTCACCGTTCTCCTGGGTGAGATTCAGGAAATCGAGGAACGCCTTCTGGGAGGTTCCCTGGGCCCTTGGCACACCCTGCAGGTCCAGCTTCAGCTCTTTCTCCTAGGCATTCCCCGGGCCATCCTGTTCCTCCTCGCATCGGCCCTGGCCTTCTTCCCCCTTTATCTGGGTTGGATCACCTTCAGCGGCAGAAATGTGTACTGGACGCTTCTTGGGCTGGCCTTTCTGTTCCTCGCACTTCCCATCCTAGCGGAAGGCGTATCCTACACGGGCTCCATCCTGGCGGAGTATGGGGGCCTGCCCATCCTGGGCCTTTTGGCCAACCTCTCCATTGCCCAAGGCTTGGTGCCCTACCTGGCCTGGGGAATCTCCGCCTTCCTCGTTGTCGCCTTCGCCGGGGCGGGTTTAAGGGGCATCGCCGCCCAGTTTGGCCTTCTCAGGGAACGGGGCCGGGAGGTGGCCACCCTCGCGGAGCAGAAACCCTCCGCCACCACCCTCACCAGCGAAACCATCGTGGAGTGGGACGAGGAGTTTTGAGGCCTCCCCGACCCGGCTAAACCGGGTCGGGGGGTCCCTTCATTCCAAGCGGGTACCCGGCCCCACCCCATATCCCCGGGCCCAGTCGGCGGCGGGCATGGGGCGCTTTCCCTCGGGCTGGACCTCCACGAGCCGGATGACCCCCTCCCCGGCACCCACCAAGACCCCTTCCCTGTCCACTCCCAGCACCACCCCAGGCTCCCCCGCACCCGGCTCGGGGCGCATCTTTAGGACCTTAACCCGCTTGCCCCCGTGGAAGAAGTGGCTTCCTGGCCAGGGTTGCACCCCCCGGTGGCGGTTGTAGATGGCTTGGGCGCTGTCCGCAAAGCGGATACGCCCTTCCTCCTTGGTGAGGAGGGGCGCATAGGAAGGCTCGCCCTCCTGGGGCCTGGGGGTAAGGTGGGGAAGGTTTTCCAAAACCCAAAGGAGAAGCTCTATGCCCTTATCCCTAAGGCGCTCGGAAAGGGCCACCGCATCCTCCTCGGGGCCTATCCCCGTGCGCCAGAGGGCGTAGAGGGGGCCGGTGTCCAGGCCCTCCTCGGTCTTCATGATGGCCACCCCGGTCTCCCTTTCCCCGTGGATCAGGGCCCAGGGCACCGGGGCCGGGCCGCGGTACTTGGGGAGCAGGGAGGGATGGAGGTTCAAGAAGCCGTAGGGGGGAACCTCGAGGACCTCCTTGGGGAGAATCTTGCCATAGGCCGCCGTCACCGCCACCTCCGGGGCCGCCGCCTTAAAGGCCTCCAAAAACTCCCGGTTCCCCTTAAGGCGTTCGGGCTTCAAAAGGGGAAGCCCGTGGGCGGAGGCGTACTCCGCCACCGGACTCATGGCGGGCTTCAGGCCCCGGCCCTTGGGCTTATCCGGCTGGGTGACCACCAGGACCACCTGGTGGTGGCGGTTCAGGGCATCCAGTACCGGCACCGCCCAGGCGGGCGTGCCAAAGAAGGCCACCCTCATCCCTGGGAAAGCTCCTTCAAAAGCGCCTTGGCCTCCTTCTGCATCCGGGCCAGCTCCGCCCGGTTTTCCTCCAGGAAGGCCTCCCGCTTGGCCTTGGGCAGGCGCTCGAAGAAAAGGATGCCGTCCAGATGGTCCATCTCGTGCTGGAAGACCCTGGCCATATACCCCTCCAGCTCCAGGGCGCGGGGCCTTCCCTCCTCGTCCTGGTATTCCACCCGGATGCGCTCCGCCCGGGGCACCTCCTCGGAGTAAAGGCCGGGAAGGGAAAGGCACCCTTCCATCCCCTCCACCTCCCCTTCCCGGTGGGTGATCACTGGGTTGGCCACCACGTAGATCCGGCGCACCAGGTCCCGGAGGGGCCTTTCCTCCCCCTCCGGCTCGTCGGCATACTCCACCGCCACGAAGAGACGCTGGGAAAGCCCAATCTGGGGTGCGGCTAGGCCCACGCCGCGGGCCTCAAACATGGTCTCCAGCATGTCCTCGGCCAGCTTCTTGAGGCCCGCAAAGTCCTGGACAGGCCGGGCCTTCTTCCTGAGTACCGGATCCCCGTAAAGGCGAATGGGGTAGATCATCCCGTCTATTCTAGCGCAAGCCGCACCCTTCCCAAAACCTCTCCCAGAACCCTCACCCCCGGAGGCAGGTTGAGGACCAAGGGGGCCGAAACCTCTCCCGGGCGGAAGCTTCCTTCCAGCCTCGCCTCCACCTGGGTCAGGCCCTCCAAGGCCTCCTTGGGCCCCACCACCTCCACGGCCCTGGGGGTGTAGTCCACCACCCTCAGGCCCGCGGGAGGCTTCAGGACCAGGGGGACCTCCTTGCGAAAAAGAGGGGCCTCCCGCGCCACCACCTGCACCTGGGGGGGAAGAAGCTCCACCCCGGGAAGGGGCCCCTGGGGGCCAAAGGCGGTGAGGGCCACCGTATCCCCCCCCAGGTCCAGGCCCAAGGCCACCACCGCCTCCTCCACCCGGCTTTTCGGCCCCTTGGCCTCCACAAAGGCGGGCTTGGTTTCCACCCACGCCCCCTGGGAAAGGACCTCCACCGGCAGGGTGCGGGTGAGGATGGCCTCCTCCCGGCCCTCCACCCGGGCGGGCCGGATCTCCAAGACCTCCACCCCTTGGGGCACGGCCACCCGCACCTCCCGGGAAAAGGCCCCCTCGGCCCCGGAGAGGTCCAGGTAGGCGGACACGGGAAGCCTGGCCCCCTCCACCAAAGGAGCCGGTCCCCTTAGGCGCAACATGACCTCCTTGGGCACCCCTTCCGCCGTGCGCTCCCCTCCCAGACCCACCACCTGTAGGGGCACACTCACCGCTCGCTCTACCACCGGGGCCCTTTCCCTTAAGGAGTACCAGACGGCAAAGGCCGCCAAAAGGGCGATGAGGAAGCTCCCCCAGTCACGCACGGAGCACCTCCTTAAGCTTCTGCCGCAGGGCCTCGAGGCTCATGGGTGGGGAAAGCCTCCCCCCCTCCGCCAGCCTTATGGCCCCGGTTTCCTCGCTCACCACGATCACCAGAGCATCGGAAACCTCGGAAAGCCCCAGGGCCGCCCGGTGGCGTGTGCCCAGGCCCATGCGGGCCTCGGAAAGGGGGAAGACGCACCCCGCGGCGAAAAGCCGATCCCCCCTCAGGATGGCCCCACCGTCGTGCAAGGGCGTGCCGGGGTAGAACACCGTCTGCAGGAGCCGGGCGGAAAGCCTGGCCTCGAGGATCTCCCCCGTGGCCGCATACTCCCCCAGGGGGGTGCGCCGTTCCAAGGCCAGGATGGCCCCGTAGCGCCTCTCGGAAAGCCGGGCCAGGCCCAGAAGGAGCTCCTCCAGGGCCAAGGAGGGGGCCCTGGGCCCCTGGGCCCGGCCAAGGCGCTCCAAAAGCCCCCTGAGCTCCGGCTGGAAGACCACGATCAAGGCGAAGGCCCCCAGGGTGGCGGCGTTCCCCAAAAGCCAGGAAAGGGCGGAAAGCCCAAGGAGGCTGGCCAAAAACCAGACGGCCAGGTAGACCAAGACGCCCCGCACCAGGTTCAGGGCGCGGGTTCCCGCCATGAGGCGCCAGAGATAGTAAAAGAGGATGCCTACTAGAAGGATGTCCAGGAGGTCGCGCCAGGTGAAGGGCATGGCCTAGACCAAGCTCTCCCCGGGGCCCTCCCAGGAAAGCCCAAAGAGCCTAGCCCAGGTGGCCCCCAGATCCGCGAAGCTCCCCCGGGTACCCAGCTCCCCCTTCACCCCCGGGCCCACCCAAAGGAGCATCCCGTACTCCCGGGTGTGGTCGGTGCCGAAGAAGGTGGGGTCGTTGCCGTGATCGGAGATCAGAAAGAGATGGTCCTTAGGGCCTAAGGCCTCCAGGAGCTTGGGAAGGAAATCGTCCACCTGCTTGAGGGCCTGGGCGTACCCTTTTGGGTTCCTCCGGTGCCCATACTTGGCGTCAAAATCCACCAGGTTGGCGAAGAGGAGGCCGGAAAAAGGCTCCCCCATCAGGGCCAGGGTCTTCTCCAGGCCGTCGGCGTTGTCCTTGGTCTTCACCTCCCGGGTGAAGCCCCTGTGGGCGTAGATGTCGGGGATCTTCCCCACCCCCACCACCTCGAGGCCCCCCTCCTTCAGGAGGTCCAGGACGTTTCTGGGAGGCTCTAAGGCGAAGTCCTTCCGCAAATCCTCCCGCCGGTAGAAGTTCCCGGGCTCCCCAGCGAAGGGCCGGGCGATGACCCGGGCCACCTGGTGCTCCCCCTTAAGCATCTCCCGGGCCACCTGGCACCAACGGTAAAGCTCCTCCAGGGGCACCACCTCCAGGTGGGCCGCCACCTGGAAGACGCTGTCCGCGGAGGTATAGACGATGGGAAAGCCCGTTTTCCGGTGGGCCTCCCCGTAGTCCCGTATGGCCTCGGTGCCGGAGTAGGGCCGGTTCAAAAGCCACCCCCCCACCCCGATGGCCTCGGCCCAGGCCCGGAGGAGTTCCTCGGGGAAGCCCTCCGGGTAGGTGCGGAAGGGTTTCTCCAGGTACACCCCCACGAACTCCCAGTGCCCGGTGGTGGTGTCCTTGCCCGGGTTCACCTCCCGCATGCGGCCAAAGGCGCCTTGGGGCTTAGGCCGGGGCAGGGTGTGGACCCCGGGGACCCATCCCAAACCCAGGGCGGCCAGGTGGGGAAGCTCCACCCCGGTCTTCAGCACCGTGTGGTCCAGGGTGTCCGCCCCCTCGTCCCCGAAGGAGGGGGCATCCGGCAGATACCCCAGGCCCACCGAGTCCAGGACGATGGCCGTGACCTTCATTAAGACCTCAAGCCCTCCTCTTCCTCCTCTTCCTCCGCCAGGGCCATGAGCTCCTCCGGGGTCATCTCGGAAAGGGCCCGGACCGCCTGGAACTCCTCCACCAGGCCCTGGATCTCCCCCATGGCCTCCTCCAGGGAAAGCCCTCCCTCCTGGTACTCGTCCAAGACCTCCTCTATGGCCTCGAGGATCCCCACCGCGGCGCTGGCCTGGGACAGGGCCTGGGCCAACTCCGAAAGCTTTTCCGTGAGCTCCATGCCCCCATGCTACCCCAAAAGCTCCGCCAACCGGGAAAGGGCCCGGCCGTACTTCTTGGCGAAAGCCCCGTGCCGGTAGGTCTCGGGAAACACCTCCTGGAGGGGCACCCCACTGACGCGGAGGGCCACCCCCAGGTTGTACACCTGGTCCACGAAGTGCACGAAGCGGAGGGCGTCGTTGGGGTCGGAAATGGCCTCGAGGCCCTGAAGGTAGACCGCCTCTACCCCATCCAGCAGGTAGCGGTAGCGGATGGGGTGTAAAGCGCGCAGGTGGGCAAGAAGCTCGGGAAAAGCGTCTAGGGTTTTCCGGCGGGGGTCCTCCCGGTAGAGGGCAAGGAGCTCGGCTTGGGAAAGGGGCTCGGAAAACCGATCCGGGTCGCGGTGGCGAAAATCCTCCCCCTCAATACGCTCCACGGCGAAGCGCCGGGCCAGGCTTTGGATCTGGTGCTTGAACTGCTCGGCGTTAAACCGCCCCTCCCCCAAGGCCCCGGGCGGGGTGTTGGAGGTGGTGGCCACCCGCAAACCCCTATCCATGGTGAGGGCCAGGAAATGGGTGATCATCTGGGCATTGCCGGGGTCATCCAGCTCAAACTCGTCCAGGAAAAGGTAGCGCAAGGCGGCAAAGCGCCTGGCCCCTTCCCTTAGTCCCATAAGGCCCAGGGTGTAGGTGAGCTCCTCAAAGGTGAGGAAGGCCTTGGGGGGAGGGGCCTCCCAGAAGGCAGCCACCAGGAGGTGGGTCTTCCCCACGCCAAAGCCCCCATCCAGGTAGATCCCTTGCGGCCCGGGAAACCGGGGCCGGAGGAAGCCCCGGGGGCGGTCCTTGGTCCATCGTCGCAGGCGCTCCTTGGCCAGGGCCTGGGAAGGATAGCGGGGATCGGGCCGATAGGTGGCAAAAGTGGCGGATTGGAAACGGGGCGGGGGCACAAAGCTTTGCAGGAGCCTTTCCAAATCCACCTCGGGGTGGCGGTTCACTAGGCGCATGGCCCACATTCTAGCCGGCTAGCGCACCACCACAGCCACCCCCAGGAGGCGTGGGCGGTAAGGGCTGGGAGGTTCGGGCGCTGGGCCCCAGGTTCATCCAAAAGCAGAACCATGAAGCCGAAGCATCCGGCACCGCCCTCACTCCAGCTCCTCTCTCCTAGCTTCCGCCGGTCCCGGTTCAACCCGTCCACCAGGCGAGTCCCTGGAATAAGGTCTTAGGGAAGGCCCCTGGCCCGATGGGCCACGCGTTAGCGGAGGCGAATGGGGTCCCCCTCCCTGAGCCCCAAGGCTTCACGCCCCCCTGGCGCCAGGCCCTCAGGATACCGCCCGGGAAAGGCATGGTACCATGAGGGGGTATGGTGCGCCTTTACGGCATCCCCGGCTGTGGCCCTTGCGAGATCGTGAAGATGTTCCTGGCGCAAAAGGGAGTGCCCTTTGAGTTCGTCAATGCCCGGCAGGACCCGGAAGCGGCCAGGAAGATCGCCGAGCTGGTGGGAAGCCCCACCGCCGGGGTGGTCCTGGAGTGGAACGGGTTGGTAGAAGCCATCCGCGGGGTATCCCCGGCCACCCTCAACGCTTGGCTGGCCAGGTACCAGGCTGAGGAAACCCCGGCCTCCAGCTAAAGCCGGTTTTTGGGCTATCCCGAGGGTGTCCGTCCCTTCCACCTGCAAGGGAACGAAAGTGAAGAAACCCCGTTTACCCATCGGGTAAACTGGGGATATGGAACTTGCCAAGCTGAGCCGAAAGGGCCAGGTCTCCATTCCCAAGCGCCTCCTAAGGGCCTTAGGCCTCGAGGGGGAGGTCTATTTCCTGGTGGAGCTTTCCCCTGAGGGAGCCATCGTTCTTAGACCTGCTGGGGTCTATCCCGTGGAGATCTATTCCCAGGCCCGTATCCAGGAGTTTTTGGAGGAAGATCAACTTAATCCCAAGGAAAGGGAGCGCTTGGCAAAGGTGCTGGGCGAAGGTTGATACGCCTCTTTCTCGATGCCAATGTTCTCTTTGCTGCTGCCTGGCAGGAGGGAAAGGCCCGCAGCCTCTTTTTTCTAGCGGAAAAGGCAGGAGCGCAACTCCTCACCTCCCTTCACGCCCTAGAGGAAGCTAGACGCAATCTCCTCCTCAAGCGACCGGATACCGAACCCCTTTTCCAAGAGCTTTCCCTAAGGGTAACCTTGGTTCCTGAAGCCTCAGCCCGGTTGGTCCAACAGGCCTTAAAGCAAGGGTTGCCCCCAAAAGACGCGCCTGTTCTTGCCGCAGCCTGGGCGGCCGAGGCCGACTTCCTCGTCACCGGTGACCGCAAACATTTCGGCCCCCTCATGGGGCGTAAGGTCCGGGGAGTGTGGGTCCTGTCCCTGAAAGAGGCCTGGTCCTTACTTCTGGAAAGGGCAGAGGGGCAAGGGCCGTCTTCCGGAGGCTAGTCCCCAGCCCCGCCACCCTTGGGTATAATCCCCCCATGCTCACCTTGGACCTTTCCGGCAAAAAAGCCCTCATCATGGGCGTCACCAACCAGCGAAGCCTGGGTTACGCCATCGCCGAGAAGCTGCACCAGGCAGGAGCCACCTTGGCCTTCAGCTACCAGGGGGAAAGGCTTAAGGAGGAGGTGGAGAAGCTGGCCGCCCCCCTTAAGGCCCTCACCTTCCAGGCGGACGTCACCAAGGACGAGGAGCTGGACGGGCTTTTCTCCGGGATTAGGGAGGCTTGGGGGGAGCTGGACTACCTGGTCCACGCCATCGCCTTTGCACCCCGGGAGGCCATGGAGGGGCGGTACCTGGACACGAAACGCCAGGACTGGCTTCTGGCCCTCGAGGTCTCCGCCTACTCCCTGGTGGCCGTGGCCCAGCGGGCGGAGCCCCTCCTAAAGGAGGGGGGGAGCCTGGTCACCCTCACCTACTACGCCAGCGAGAAGGTGGTGCCCAGGTACAACGTGATGGCCATCGCCAAGGCGGCCCTCGAGGCCAGCGTCCGCTACCTGGCCTACGAGCTTGGCCCCAAGGGGGTGCGGGTGAACGCCATCTCCGCAGGCCCCGTGCGCACCGTGGCCGCCAGGAGCATCCCGGGCTTCATGAAGATGTACGACCGGGTGGCCCAGGTGGCCCCCCTAAGGCGCAACATCACCCAGGAGGAGGTGGGGAACCTGGGGCTATTCCTCCTCTCCCCCCTGGCCAGCGGCATCACCGGGGAGGTGGTCTACGTGGACGCCGGGTACCACATCATGGGGATGGAGCTGGAGTAAGCCCCCGTAGCCCAAACCAATATGGTCCTAGCCGCTTCCGGTACCATAGGAAGGATGAGACGCCCTACCCCCACGGTCTGGGTGGGCCGCCTTCCCCTGGGCGGCGCCCACCCCGTGGCCGTGCAGTCCATGACCAACACCCCCACGGGGGACGTGGAGGCCACGGTGGCCCAGGTCCTGGCCCTCTCTCATGCAGGAAGCGAGATCGTGCGCCTCACGGTGAACGACGAGGAGGCGGCCCGGGCCGTTCCGGAGATCAAGAAAAGGCTCCTGGAGGAGGGGGTGGAGGTGCCCCTCGTGGGGGATTTCCACTTCAACGGCCACCTGCTTCTCAGGAAATACCCCCAAATGGCCGAGGCCCTGGACAAGTTCCGCATCAACCCGGGCACCTTAGGCCGCGGCCGGCACAAGGACGAAAACTTCGGGGAGATGGTGAGGATCGCCATGGACCTGGGCAAACCCGTGCGCATCGGGGCCAACTGGGGAAGCCTGGACCCTGCCCTCCTCACCGAGCTCATGGAGGAAAACGCCCGCCGCCCAGAGCCCAAAACCGCCCACGAGGTCCTTCTCCAGGCCCTGGTGGAAAGCGCGGTGCGCTCCTACGAAGCGGCCCGGGAACTGGGTCTAGGGGAGGACAAGATCGTCCTTTCCGCCAAGGTATCCAAGGCCAGAGACCTGGTGTGGGTCTACCGGGAGCTCGCCCGCCGCACCCCGGCCCCCCTCCACCTGGGCCTCACCGAGGCGGGGATGGGGGTGAAGGGAATCGTGGCCAGCACCGCAGCCCTTGCTCCCCTCCTCCTAGAGGGCATCGGGGACACCATCCGCATCTCCCTCACCCCAGGCCCCCAGGAACCCCGCACCAAGGAGGTGGAGGTGGCCCAAGAGATCCTCCAGGCCCTGGGCTTAAGAAGCTTCGCCCCCGAGGTCACCAGCTGCCCCGGGTGCGGCCGCACCACAAGCACCTTCTTCCAGGAGCTGGCAGAAACCGTAAACGCCCACCTTAAGGCCAGGCTCCCCGAGTGGCGGGCCAAGTACCCCGGGGTGGAGGAGCTCAAGGTGGCGGTGATGGGGTGCGTGGTGAACGGCCCTGGGGAAAGCCGTCACGCCCATATCGGCATCTCCTTGCCGGGTAGCGGGGAGGAGCCCAAGGCCCCGGTCTATGCGGACGGGAAGCTCCTCACCATCCTTAAAGGGGAGAACCTGGCCCAGGACTTCCTAAACATCCTGGAAGACTACGTAAAGGGGCGGTTTTCCAAAGCCTGATGGATCCCTTTTCCTTTGCCATCCAGGCCCGCTCCGGCCGGGCCCGGGTGGGGCTTCTTTTCACCCCCCATGGCCCTGTGGAAACCCCCCTTTTCATGCCCGTGGGCACCCAGGGCTCGGTGAAGGGGCTTTTGCCCAAGGACCTGAAGGCCATGGGCAGCCAGGTCCTCCTGGCCAACACCTACCACCTCCTCCTCCGTCCGGGGCCCGAGCGGGTTAGGGCCCTGGGAGGGCTTCACCGCTTCGCCGGTTGGGACGGCCCCTGGCTCACGGACTCCGGGGGCTTCCAGGTGATGAGCCTGGGCCACCTGAGGCGCATCGACGAGGAAGGGGTGGTCTTCCAGAGCCACCTGGACGGAAGCCTGGTCCGCCTCACCCCGGAAGGGAGCATCGCCGTCCAGGAGGCCTTGGGGGCGGACCTCATCATGGCCTTTGACGAGTGCCCCCCTTACCCGTCCTCCCCCGAATACCTAAGGGCCTCCTTGGAGCGCACCCTGCGCTGGCTGGAACGGAGCCTCGAGGCCAAAAAAAGGCCCGACCAGGCCCTTTTCGGCATCGCCCAGGGGGGGACGGACCCCGGGCTAAGGGCCCTTTCCACCCGGGAGACGGTGCGCTTTGACCTCCCCGGCTACGCCATCGGGGGCCTGGCGGTGGGGGAGAGCAAGGAGGAGATGTTCCCCATGGTGGCCCTCTCCACGGAGATCCTTCCCGAGGTAAAGCCCCGCTACCTCATGGGGGTGGGGCACCCCGAGGACCTGGTGGCGGCCATAGGCCTGGGGGTGGACCTCTTTGACAGCGTCTACCCCACCCGCACGGGCCGCTTCGGCTCCGCCTTGGTCCCGGAAGGACGGATCAACCTGAAAAATGCCCAGTACCTGGAAGACCCCAGGCCCTTAGAAGAGGGGTGCGACTGCTACGCCTGCCAAACCTTCAGCCGGGCCTACATCGCCCACCTGGTGCGCGCGGGGGAGATGCTTGGGGGCATCCTCCTTTCCCTGCACAACCTCCGCTTCCTTCACCGCCTCACGGAAAGGGCCCGGGAGGCCATCCGAAAGGGTGCCTACGGGGCCTTTGCCCGGGAGTTTGCGGAAGGGCGCTTCGGCACGCAGGTGCCCCCCTGGTTCCGGGAGGCCATGGCGGCGGGGGGGCATTGGTAATGCCACCCCACCCTGGCCTGGGCCAGGGTGGGGGCCCCGACAGTCCCACCCCACCCGGGCTTCGCCAGGGTGGGGGCCCCAGGGCTAGCCTAGCCCTCCCGATAGAAGCGGCTTTTCCTGTAGTACTCCTCCAGGAGCACCTTGAGGAAGGCGGCGGCAGGCACCCCCAGGAGCGCTCCCCAAAGGCCGAACAAGGTGGCGCCCACCAGGATGGCGGCGATGGCGGTCACGGGGTGGAGCCTGGTGGCGCGGCCCACGATGAGAGGCCCCAGGAGATTCCCCTCCAGCTGGTTGGCCAGCCAAAGGACCAAAAAGGCCAAAAGCACCTTGCCCCACCCTCCCGTGGCCGCCAGGAGCAAGGCGGGCACCCCGGAGACGATCACCCCCACGAAGGGGATCAGGTTGAACACCCCGGCCAAAAAGCCCAGGCTGGGGGCCAGGGGAACCCCCACCAGCCCTAGCCCCACCCCCACCAGAAGCCCCACCAGAAAGGCCACCAAAAGCTGCCCCCGCACATAGCCCCCCACGCTTCGGTCCAGCTTATGGGCCAGCTCGGCCACCAGGGGCTGGTAGGGTTCCGGGAAAACCCGTAAGGCCGCCTGCCCCAGGCGAGGAAGGTCATAGAGGAGGTAGAGGGAAAGGGTGAGGGCGGTGAGGAGCTGGAAGATACCGCCCAGCAAAGAGGTGAAAAAGCCCAGGAGGTTTCCCCCTTGGGAGAGAAGCCCCTGAAGCCAGCGCACCAGGGTCTCCAGGAATCCCTGCAAAAGGCCCTGGAGTCCCCGGCTGGCCTCGGCCAAGACGGGCTTCAGGGTTTCGGGGATGGGTATGGCCCGCACCCGGTTGGGTAGGTCCAAAAGCCAGGAAAGAAAGGGGTCCAGGAGCCCGGGAAGCTCCTGGGCCAGGCGGGAAAGCTGCAAGACCGTCTGGGCGGTAAGGAAAGAGGCCAGGCCCAGGAAGAGGCCCAGGCCCAGGTAGACCAAGACCACCCCCAAAAGCCGGGGAAGCCTTCTGGCCTCAAAGAAGCGCACCACGGGATGGGTGAGGTAAGCGATGGCAAAGGCGGAGAGAAGGATGGAAAGGGCCGGCCAGGCCCGGAGGAGAAAGCGGTAGAGGAGGAGGAAGAGAAGGAGGTAAACGAGGACCCGCACATAGGGGTTCTCCCAGACCCGGGCGAAGGCCTCGCGCATGGGGCTATTCTAAGCGGAAGAAAGCCCTGGCTTCTTTCAAAAGGGCCTCCCCCTCCAAACCCTGGAAGAGGAAGCGCCCCCGGTCGGGCTCCCCCTCCCAGATCTCAAAGAGGAGGCGGGGAGCCCCGCCCAAAAGCCCCGTGTTCCCCACGTAGCCGATGGGGTCCCCCCGGTGAACCCTCTGGCCTACCCGTAGACCCCGGTAAGGACCCTCGAGGTGGGCGTAAACCGTGGTGCGCCCATCGGGGTGGCGGATCCAGACCTCGAGGCCCCGAAGAAGATCCATCTGCTCCGGGGAAGCCCCGTTTCGCACCGCCTCCAGAAGCCTTCGGTACTCCTCGGAAGAGGGCTCCCGGTAATCCCCCTCCACCTTCACCACCTCTCCCCCAAAGGCGGCCACCACCCCCATCCCCCGCACCACGGGCACGCAGGCATCCCCCCCGATGAACACGAAGCCCGCGCTCACCCCCTTGCGGTAGGGGCGGGGAGCATTCGGGAGGTTTTCCCGCCTAGCGGGCAGGCAGGCCCCGGGTAGGGGAAGAAGGTACCCCTCGGGAGCCAACGCCGCCTTCTGGCTGAGAATCCCCACCTCCTGGCGCAGGCTGGAAAGCTGCCTTCCCCTTAGGGAAAACCCCAGGGTGACCACCAGGCTGTAGAGGGCCAGGGCCAAGAGGAGGTAATGCCCCGGCTTCCAGACCATGAACCCATGCTACAAAAAAAGCCCCCCTTGGGGGCTTTGCCAATGGGGCAAGGCCTTAGAGCAACCTAAGGAGCCTTTCCTTGATCTCCTTGGCGGAAAGGCCCTCCAGCTTAAGCCCCTTGGCCCGGTCCACGAGTTCGTAGACCTTGGGGATGTGGCTGGCCGCCACCCGGAAGGTGATCTCCTGGCCCGCCACCTGGACGCGGATCTTCTGGAGGTTGGGGTACTGCCGACGCTTGGAGATGCCGGTGGTCTTCTTACCCACGCCCCCTTCCCGCTTGGCCTTGCCCCGCCTCTGTATGCTGTTGGCCACGATGGGCCTCTTTCCGCTGATCTCGCACACCTTGGACATAAGACCCTCCCGTGCCCGAAGGCAAACCCTATGGAGTATAGCACAAAGGAGGGCTTTCGGTAGACTTTAGGGGATGCCCACGATCCTGGTGCCCCTCCTCCTGGCCTTTGACCAGATCCTCAAGCTCTGGGCCCTGGAAAACCTCTCCCCGGTGCCAAGGCCCTTCCTGGGAGACCTCCTTTACCTCACCCTGGTCAAGAACACGGGGGCGGGCTTTGGGCTCCTCGAGGGCCGGGCCTTCCTCCTGGGCTGGCTCAGCCTGGGGGCAGGGACCCTGCTCCTCTGCCTCCTAGCCCGAAGGCGTTACGCCTTCTGGCAAACCCTGGCCCTTTCCCTTATCACCGTGGGGGCTTTGGGCAACGGGATAGACCGCCTGGGCCGGGGCTTCGTGGTGGACTATCTGGACCTGGGAACCTCCATCCCCCTTATCGCCACCTTTCCCGTCTTCAACCTGGCGGATGTGTGCGTGACGGCGGGGGCCGCCCTGATCCTTTTGGCTCCCAGGCGGAAGCGCCGTTTTTAGGGCCTAGAGGAGAGGCATGCGGATTACCTATAACCCTGAGGCCGATGCCCTCTACATCGCCTTGGGCGAGGGACCGGCCACCGGGGAAGGGGTTGCCCTAGACGGGATGCAGAGGGGAAACCTTTGGGCATTGAAATCCTAAGCGGCTTCCCCAGCCCAAGGCCCTGAGGCGCTTCCCCTGGGAGGCCCCTCCGGTATGGGACGCAACCTGAGAGCCTAGACCCTTTGCAAAACCCGCGCAAAGCGCTCCAGGGCTTTCCTCAGATTTTCCTCGCCCGTGGCGTAGGAGAGGCGCACGTGCCCATAGGCGGCAAAGTCCGTGCCCGGCACCACCGCCACCCCCCCTTCAAGGAGCCTCTCCGCCGCCTTCACCTCGTCCTGGGCGAAGGGGGAGGTGTCCAGGAGGACGTAGAAGGCCCCGCTCGGGCGCACCGCCTTCAGCCCAAGCTGGGAAAGCCCCCCTAGGAGAAGGTCCCGCCGCCTCCTGTAGGCCTCCCGGGCCATCTCTATAAAGGCCCTCGAGGCCTCCTGGTCCGTGAGGGCCTCGAGGGTGGCCCACTGAGCGATGGTGTCGGGGCTGGTGGTGGACTGGCTGGAAACGTCCGCCATGGCCTTGATGACCGCCTTGGGGCCACAGGCGTAGCCGATGCGCCAACCGGTCATGGCGAAGGCCTTGGCCGCCCCGTTCACGGTGATGGTGTGCTCCGGAGCCACCTGCCCCGGGGAGAAGTGCTCCCCCTCGTAGATGAGGTACTCGTAGATCTCATCGGAGACCAGGTAGAAGTCGTGCTCCAGGGCAAGCCGGGCCAAGGCCTCGAGGACCTCCCGGGGATAGACCGCCCCCGTGGGGTTGTTGGGGGAGTTCACCACCAAGGCCTTGGTGCGGGCCGTGATGGCCCTTTTCACCCGCTCGGGGTCGGGCACAAAGCCCTCCTCGGGAAGGGTTTCCACCTCCACCGGCACCCCGCCGGCCAAGCGCACCATCTCCGGGTAGCTCACCCAGTAAGGGGCCAGGACGATCACCTCATCCCCGGGGTCCAGGATGGCTTGGAAGAGGTTAAACAGGGCCTGCTTCCCCCCCACGGTGACGATAGTCTCCTCTGGGGTAACGGAAAGGCCATTTTCCCTCCGAAACTTCTCCGCTAGGGCTTCCCGAAGCTCGGGAATCCCCGCCGGAGGGGCATACTTGGTCTTCCCTTGGGCCAGGGCGCGCCGGGCCGCTTCCTTCACGTGCTCGGGGGTGTCAAAATCCGGTTCCCCCGCCGTCAAGGCCACCAGGTCCACCCCTTGTCGCCTCAGCTCCAAAGCCCGGGCGTTCACCGCCACCGTGGCCGAGGGCTTCATGGCCCTTACCCTTTGCGAAAGGCCGCGCATGGCATAAGTATACGGGCTACAATGCGGGGGTGGGGGAAGGAGCCCGGGAAGAGGTGCTAAAGGAGGCCTCGAGGCGGATAGGGAAGCTCCTTAAGGGAAGACGCTACCGCCTTTACCTCTTTGGCTCCCGGGCCCGGGGAGAGGCTAGCCCCCGCTCGGACTACGACCTGGCCCTATGGGCTGACCCGCCCCTAGACTTGGCCACCCTGGCCCGCATCCGGGAAGCCCTGGAGGAGCTTCCCATCCTGCAAAGGGTAGACCTGGTGGAGCTCTCCTGGGCTCCAGGGCTTCAGAAGACCGTGGAGGAGGAGGGGATCCTCATTGGGGAAGGAGAGGCTTAGGGAGCGCTTGCACCTTTTCCGCCGGGCAGTGGATGGCCTGGCCAGTGTCCTGGCCCAGCCCAAGAACGAGTTCCTGCGGGACTCCGCCATCCAGCGCTTTGAGTTCACCTTCGAACTGGCTTGGAAGGTCCTCAAGGAGTACCTGGAATATCAAGGCATCGAGGCCCGCTCCCCTAGGGCAGCCATCCGGAGCGCCTTCCAAGTGGGTCTTTTGCCGGAGGACCCAGGCTGGCTGGAAATGCTGGAGCTTCGAAACCTTACCAGCCACACCTACGATGAAGCCCTGGCAGAGAAGGTTTATGGGGAACTGCCCAACACCTTGGAAAGGTTCCGCCACCTTTTGCAGAGGCTAGAGGAAGTAGAGGGGAAGGGCACCTAGACCCACTGGATTCCTCGAGACCTATCCAAGAACTCTTCCCGGTACGGTTGGACCATCAGGAGGGACCAACCCCTGGCCAACGGGAATCCGGGACTCCCCCCGGTTCCCATCCAGCATGGAACACAGCACGGGGTCACTGTGCCGGGTTCAAGCCCCTGCGCCTTCCCGCCTCAACCCGCTCCCACTGGGCTCAGGAGGGGCCTTTCCCCCTTTTGCCCTGCCCTTCCCCCCACCACCCTAAGGCCCAATGGCTCCACCCGGGCCCAGTACAGGCTGGCCTCGGGAAGAAGCTCCCCGTCGGCATGGGCGGGGACAGGATGGGCAAACTCCACCCTCACCTCCCGGCCCATAAAGGCCACCACCTGAGGATGGGAAAGGTGCTTGCCCAAGAGGAGCCGGGGCAGGATGAAGACCACCCCGGGCCGGGTGAAGGAGCGGGCTAGGACCAAGGAAAGCTGGCCATCCCGGGGATCGGCCATGGGGGCGATGGGGATGCCACCCCCATAGGCGGGCCCGTTCATCACCGCCACCAGGAGGAGGGGCCCCCGGTGCACCTCCTCCCCCTCCACCACCACCCGCCCCTCGGGCAGACGGAGTTCCTTAAGCACCCCGAATAGGGCGTAGAGGTAGCGGGGCATGCCCCGGAGGAAGGCGGGGGCGGTGAGGGCCTTCTTGGCCACCAGGGCGTCAAAGCCGATGCCCAGGGAGGCCCCAAAGGGTTCGCCGTTTACCCAGCAGAGGTCTATGGCCTCCTCCTGGGCGAAGAGGGCCAGGTCCAAGGCCTCTTTCCAGGGAAGTCCCTTCAGGCCCAGCATGCGGGCGAAGTCGTTGCCGCTACCGATGGGCACCACCCCTAAAACCTTTTCCGCACCCGCAAGACCCCGTAAAACCTCATGCACCGTGCCGTCCCCCCCCACCGCCACCACCCGCGCCCCCGCCGGAGCCGCCTGGGCGATCTCCGTGGCGTGGCCTGGGCCCTCGGTGAGAAAGGCCTTAGCCCCTTTTTCCCGAGCGGCCTTTAGGATGAAGCCGGAAAGCCTCCCCACCTTCCCCCGCCCCGCCGCCGGGTTGACGATGACCCACCTTTCCACCCCCGTATTCTAGACCCATGGGGCTTCTGGCCCATTTCCTGAAGGGCCCTCATCCCAAGACCACCCTGCTCCTCACCCGGGCCGGGCCGGTGGAAAACCCGGAACACGTCCTCTACAGCCATCCGGGCCTTCCCCTTGCGGAACAGGGCAGGCAGGCCCTCCGCTCCCTGGCCAGGCTGGCCCAGGGCTACCCCGTGGCCTGGGTCTACGCCGCCGACAGCCTGGCCGAGGCCGAGGCGGCCCGGCTTCTCGCGGAGGCCCTCCAGGTGCCCTTTTCCCTCCTCCCGGAACTGAGGGAACGCAGCTGGGGGAGGTGGGAAGGGCTGAGCTTTCCCCAGGTAAGGGAGCGGTACCCCCAGGAGGTGGCCGCCTGGATGGAGGACGAGGCCGGCTTTACCCCTCCAGGCGGGGAAAGCCTTGGGAAAGCCTGGGAAAGGGGCCGGGAAGCGATCAAAAGCCTCCTGGGAAAGCATCGGGGTCAGGCTCTCCTGGTGGTGGGGAACTGCACGTTGAACCGGGCCGCCTTGAGCCTGGCCCTGCCCCTTCCCGTGGAAGAGGGCCTCAGGGTGGAGCAGGACTACGCCCGGCTTTCCGTGGTGGAGTTCTACGGGGAGGAAGGGGTGGTTAAAGCCCTCAATCTGGGCCAGCTCGAGGAGCGGTCTTGACATTTGTCCCTGGCTCCGCCCTAGGCCACCGGGAGTAGACTAAGGGCATGATCCGGCCCGTGACCCGCCAGGACCTTCCCGGGCTCCTTGGGCTCCTCCGCTGGATGGACGAAAGCCCCAAGCGGGGAGTTCTGGCCCCGGAGGCCCGGGACCTCGAGGGCCTGGCCGAGGAACTGGAGGACGGCCTGGTCCTCCTGAGGGACGGGGAGGTGGCGGGGTACGTGGGCCTTTATGCCTTTTGGGATGGAGCGGCCCTCGAGGGGCCCCTGGCCTACCAGGAGGAGGACCTTCCCCCTCTTCTCCAGGCCGCGGAAACACGGGCCCAGGAGCTTCGCATAGAACGGCTTTACGCCTTCCCCCGGGAGGAAAACCACACCCTGCGCCAAGTGCTGGAGGGGGCCGACTTCGGCCTTTTGCACCTCACCTACTTCTTCGTGAAAAACCCGGAGGGCCTGGACTACCCACCCCCTGAGGACGTGGTCATCCGAAGGGGTTTCCCGGGACCCGGGGTATATCGGGAGCTCTACCGGGAAAGCGAGGAGGGCTGGGCCTTACGCCTCAAATGGACGGACGAGGAGCTTTGGGAACATTTCCAGGATCCCCATGTCCACCTCCTGGTGGCCTACCGGGGGGACGAACCCGTGGGCCTGGCCGAGGTGGAGCTGGAGGATAGGGAAGCCAGCGTGGCCTACATAGGCGTGGTGCCCAAGGCCCGGGGCCAGGGCATCGGGCGGGCCCTCTTGGCGGAGGCGGCGAGGCTGGCGCAGACAAAAGGGGCCACCCTCCTCAGGGTCCGGGCCCACGACCACGAGACCGGGGCCTTGGAGCTTTACCGCAACCTGGGGTTCAGCCTGGAAGAGGCCGTGGCCACCTACGCCAAGGAGCTTAAGGCCAGGCGGTAGGTCTCCGCATGGGCCTCCACCATGAGCCGGGGATCGCGGTTGTACCCCCCGCCCATCACCACCACCAAGGGCACCCCTAAGGCCTTTACCAGGCGGAAAACCCGCTCATCCCGCTTCCGCACCCCTTTAAGGCTCAGGCCCAGGCGGCCAAACCGATCCCCCCTCAGCACGTCCACCCCCGCGTTGTAGAAGACCAGCTCGGGCCGGAAAGCCCGGGCCGTTTCCAAAGCCTCCTCCAGGGCAAAGAGGTAGGCCTCGTCCCCCACCCCGTCGGGAAGGCCCACATCGAGGTCACTCCGCTCCTTCTTCAAGGGGTAGTTCCGCTCCCCGTGGAGGGAAAGGGTGAAAACGGTGGGATCTGCCTGGAAAAAGACCGCGGTGCCGTTTCCCTGGTGGGCGTCCAGATCCACCACCAAAACCCGGCCGGAAAAACCCTCCCGCCTCAGCCAGGCCACGGCCACCGCCACATCGTTGAAGAGGCTATACCCCTCGGCCCGGTCGGGAAAGGCATGGTGGGTGCCCCCGGAGAGGTTTAGGCCGAGGCCCAGTTCCAAGGCATCCAAGGCCGCCGCCAGGGTCCCTCCCGCCGCAAAGAGGGCCCGCCTGAGGAGGCTTGGGCTAAAGGGCAGGCCCAGGCGCAAGGACTCCTGGCGGGAAAGCCCCTCGCTGAAAAGCCTTTCCACGTACTCCGGGCGGTGGGCCAGGTGGAGGGCCTCCCGGGGCACCTCTGGGGCAGGCAGGACGGGAAGGAGATCCTTCAGGGCCTCCGCCACCCCTTGGTACTTGTAGAGGGGGAAAGGGTGGCCCTGGGGGAGGTCCACCTTCAGGTGGGCAGTGGTGTAGGCCCGCACGCCTCCATCATGCCCCATGGAGCTGCCGGTAGGCCTCGTAGGCCGCAACCCCCACGGCCACCGCCAGGTTTAAGGAGCGAACCGGTCCCGGCATGGGGATGTACACGCTGGGAAAGGCCTCCAGCACCTCCCCAGGAAGCCCCCGGGTTTCAGGGCCGAAGAGGAGGTAATCTTCCCCCTGGAAACGCACCTGGTAGAGGCTCCTCTGCCCCCTGACGCTAAAGGCCCAGACCTGCGCCCCGGAGGGCAGGCTTTCCAGGAAAGCCTCCCAGGTGTCGTGGAGGCGCAGGTCCACGTGGGGCCAGTAGTCCAGGCCCGCCCGTTTGAGCCTGGGGTCGCCCAGGCGGAAGCCCAAGGGGCGGATGAGGTGCAAGGGCCAGCCCAGGGCAGCGGCGGTGCGGGCGATATTCCCAGCATTTTGGGGGATTTCCGGCTGAAAAAGGACCAGGTGGGGCATGGCTAGAGGCGCCGGTACCGGGTGGCCGCTCCCCGGCCCACCCGCTCCACCTTGCCTTCCCGGATGAGGCGGTTCAAAAGGGCCAGGGCGGCCCTCGAGGAAAGCCCCAGCTGGGCCTCCACCTCCCGCCGGGAGAGGGGATTGGTTAGGAGGCCCAAGGCCCTTTCCCCCAAGGAATCGCGCCGCAGGAGGTGGTACCTTCCCCCCTCCTTGCGCAAAAGGCCCATGCGCTCCATGCGGGCCAGGACCTTGCGGGCCGCCTCCAAGGGAAGCTGTAGGGCCCGGGAAAGCTCCTCGAGGCTGGCCTCCCCCACCCTCCGCAGGTGGCCCACGGCGATGAGGTGGTCCAGGCTAAAGCCGCCCAGGCGCTCCTGGGCCTCCGCCAGCTCCCGCACAAAGGCCTCGTCCAGTTCCGGGTTGTAGAGGACCAGGGTGAGGGCCTCGGGGAAAAGCCGGTACTCCGGGGGCTCTTTGCCGTACTTGAGGAGGAGGCGGTACATCTTGTCCACCCCGCTTCCCGCCCGCTCCACGTAGCCGAGCCGGTAGAGGGCCTCGGCCAGGCGGGGATTCCGCCTTTTGGGGGGGTGGCGGAGGATGTTCTCCGGGGTGATGCCGGGGGGGAGGCTTCCCGGGTTGGAAACCTCCAGGCGATCCGGGTAGTGGTGCACCTGAATGGCATCCGGGCTCTGCCAGTCCCGGTGGACCAGGGCGTTTAGGAGGGCCTCCCGGTAAACCTCCTGGTCAAAGTCCCAGACCTCGAGGCGGAATAACCCCACCGTAAGGTAGCGCACCCGGTTCCGGGCCTGGATCAGGTCCCTAAGCCGCTGCAAAAGGGCGGGGATGGGGCGAAGCATATCCTCCCGGAAGGTGTACCCCTCCTCGCTCTCGTGGAAATAGTAGCTCACCTCCGCCTGGGGAAGAAGCCGCCTTAAGGCCAAGGGGGTGCCCGCAAGAAGAAGCCCCGCCACCGTGGGCTTGTCCTGTCCCTCCACCCGCTCCAAAAGCCCCAGGGCGAAGAGAAGCTCCAAATCCGGCAAGGCCGCCAGGTTGCTCCCCCGCTCCTCCAGGATGCGCCTTAGGCGCAAGACCTCCACCGGGTCCAGGTCGGAAAGGCTCGCCGCCGGCAAAACCTGGGCGGTGAAGTCGGGCTCCGGCAGGGCCTGCCCCACCCTCAGCTCCGTAAGCCTTTTGCCGTCCCAAAAGGGAACCCTTCCCGCCCCCACGGCCACGGCCGCCGGGCTCTGGGGCACGTGAAGGGCCAAAACCCGGCCCATAGGTCCCTCGATCACCTCCACATAGGGAAGGAGGAGCCCCTGGGTGAGCTGGAAAAGGGCATGGGTGATCTGCAAGGGATGGATCTCCGAGGCGCCCACCACCCGGCCTTCCCCGTCCACCCCCAGGAAGAGGATCCCGCCCCGGTGGTTGGCTAGGCCTGCGGCGTAGCGGGCCAGCTCCTCCGGGGAAAGGTCCGGGGGCAGGAAGAGGGTGCGCTCGTCCTGGCCCAAGGAAATCCGCTCCAAGAGCTCTTCCCACGTCACGGGCCTCAGTTTAAGGGGAGAGGCCCCTGATGCGGCCAGGTTTCGAGGAGTCTTGTGCAATAATAAGTGCACATCTGCTAACTTTAGTGTTGACATTCTGCGCCCTATTTGTGTTATGTGAACTATATGTCCCGCAAGTATTTGCCAAGTGTCAATCTACTACTTGACATTATGCACACCCGGTGGTACCCTCAGCCCCAAGGGGGTGACGGACCATGCGGAAGACCCTATTCCTAGCGGCAAGCGGGCTTTCAGGACTGGCCTTGGCAGAGGGGGTAGACGGGGCGGCTACGGCCTGGATGCTGGTTTCCACGGCCCTGGTCCTCCTCATGACCCCGGCTTTGGCCTTCTTCTACGGCGGCCTGGTGCGGAGCAAAAACAGCTTGAACACCATGATGATGAGCTTCGCCGCCCTAGGCTTCGTGGGCGTGGGCTGGGCCCTTCTGGGCTATAGCCTAGCCTTTGCCGAGGGCGGTCCTTGGCTGGGGAACCTGGGCCACGCCCTTCTGAAGGGGGTGGGCCTCGAGGCCAAGGGGGAGATCCCCCATCTCCTCTTCATGGCCTTCCAGGGCACCTTCGCCATCATCACCGCCGCCCTCCTCACCGGGGGCATGGTGGAAAGGATGCGCTTCCCTGCCCTCCTTCTCTTCCTCAGCCTCTGGGGGCTTTTGGTCTACGCTCCCCTGGCCCACTGGGTTTGGGGCGGGGGGTTTTTGGGGTCCTTAGGGGCCCTGGACTTCGCCGGGGGAACAGTGGTGCACATCAACGCCGGCGTGGCCGCCCTGGTGGGGGCCTTGGTGCTGGGTGCCCGGAAGGACTATGGCCGTCAGGCCATCCTGCCCCATAACGTACCCTTTACGCTTCTGGGGGCTGCTCTCCTCTGGTTCGGCTGGTTCGGGTTCAACGGGGGAAGCGCCCTGGGCTCCGGGGCCCTGGCCAGCTTGGCCTTTGTCAACACCCTCCTCGCCCCCGCGGCCGCTTTGGTGGCCTGGGTTCTCCTGGACCTCCTCCGCACCGGCAAGGTCACGGCGGTGGGCCTGGCCACCGCCATCGTGGTGGGCTTGGTGGCCATCACCCCAGCGGCGGGGCTCGTATCCCCCCTGTCCGCCCTGGTGCTGGGGGCGGTGAGCGCCTTCCCCAGCTACTTCTTCCTCCTATGGCGGCCCAGGACCCGGCTGGATGACTCCCTGGACGTCTTCGGCGCCCACGGGATTGCGGGCATGACTGGCGCCCTCCTCACCGGCCTTCTGGCGGAGAAGGCCTGGAACGGGGTGGCGGACGGCCTCCTCTTCGGCAACCCCATGCAACTCGCCATCCAGGCCCTGGCGGTAGGGGTGGCGGTGGCCTACTCCGCCTTGGGTACCTTCCTCCTCCTCAAGCTCACGGACCTTCTCACCCCCTTGCGGGCCAGCCCCAAGGAGGAAGGGATGGGCCTGGATGTGACCCAGCACGGGGAGGAAGCCTATGTGGAGGGCGAGGGGGCCATCCTGGTGCTCTCGGAGGCCAACCCTCCAGCCCTTAAGCCCCTGGGAGGTGAGGCATGAAGCTCATCGTGGCCATCATCCGGCCGGAGAAGCTCCAGGAGGTCCTGGAAGCCCTCTTCAAGGTGGAGGTGCGGGGGCTATCCATCAGC
The DNA here is from genome assembly GCF_022760955.1 of Thermus neutrinimicus. Taxonomy (NCBI): domain Bacteria; kingdom Thermotogati; phylum Deinococcota; class Deinococci; order Thermales; family Thermaceae; genus Thermus; species Thermus neutrinimicus. The sequence goes on along the minus strand of NZ_JAKTNU010000001.1, from coordinate 178,367 downwards.
AGGGTCCAGGGGCACGGAGGGGAGACGGAAAGGGTGGAAACCTACCGGGGGACCACGGTGAAGATGGCCCTGCACGAAAAGGTGCGCCTGGAGATCGGGGTGTCCGAGCCCTTTGTTCGGCCCACGGTGGAGGCCATCCTCAAAGCGGCCCGCACCGGGGAGGTGGGGGACGGAAAGATTTTCGTTTTGCCGGTGGAGAAGGTCTACCGGATCCGCACAGGGGAAGAGGACGAGGCCGCGGTGACCCCGGTACAATAGGGGTGTGACGGCCAGGCAGCGGGCCATCCTTCACCTCCTGGTGGTGGAGTACATCAAGACCAAAGCCCCTGTGCCCTCGGCGAGGTTGGCCGAGGGCCTGGGGCTTTCCCCTGCCCTGGCCCGGTATGAGCTCATCGCCCTCGAGGAGATGGGCTACCTCTCCAAGCCCCACGCCTCCGCGGGCCGGGTCCCCACCCGGCAGGCCTTCCGCCAGTACTCCCTCTCCCTCCTTCCCCCCAAACCCTTGCCCGAGGCCACCCAGGAACGGCTCCAGCGGGCCCTGGAGGGGGCCCGGGAGCCCGAGGCCTTCTTGGTGAAGATGGCGGTGGGGCTTTCCGGGTACCCCGCCCTTCTCCGCCTCAGGCCCAGGAACTCTCCCAAGGTGCTCCAGGTCCACCTCTCCCCCCTGCCGGAAGGAACCCTGGCGGTCTTCGTCCTGGAAGGGGGGAGGGTGAAGGAGGTCCGGCTTCCCCTCACCCTCCCGTCCGAGCGATTGAAACAGGCGGAAGAAGCCCTCTCGGGGCCCTTTGCCACCCTACCCCCAGCTCCGCGCGGCCTGGAGGAGCTCTTCGCCCACCTCTCCCGGGCCCTTTCCGCAGGCCTTTCCCTCGTCTACCGGGAGGGTCTGGCCGAGGCCTTAAAGGAACCGGAGGCCAAGGATCCCGGCTTTCTGGAGCGGCTGGTGGCTCTTTACGAGGCCGGGGGGGAGGAGGCGGTCCTAACCCCTCCCGGCCGGGTGGACGTGCGGGTGGGGGAGGTGGAGGGCCTGGCCCAGGTGCAGGCGGGCTTCGCCCGGGGGGAGTGGCTGGGGGAGCTGGTGCTGCTGGGGCCCATGCGCATGCGCTACCTCGAGGCCCTCTCCGTAGCCTTAAGCCTCAGCCAGGTCTATACTGGACAGCATGCGGGTTGAGGTTCGGCTCTTCGCCCTTTACCGGGAACAGGCGGGCACGGACCGCCTCCTCTTGGAGCTTCCCGAGGGAGCCCGGGTGCTTGATGCCAAAGAGGCCCTGGAGAAGCGCTTTCCCGGCCTTAGGCTGGATGGCGGCATGGCGGCGGTGAACCAGGCCTTGGCCCAAGGGGAAACCCCCCTAAAGGAGGGGGATGAGGTGGCCTTTCTGCCCCCGGTCTCGGGAGGGCAGGACTCCTACGGCCTCACCCATGAGCCCCTGGACCTTAAGGCCCTGGTGGACTGGGCCACCTCTCCCGAGTACGGGGCGGTGGTGAGCTTCCTGGGCACCACCCGAAGCCCCAACCGGGGGGAGGAGGTGGCCTTTTTGGAGTACGAGGCCTACCCGGGCATGGCGGAGAAGGTCATGGCGGAGATCATCGGGGAGATGCGCTCCCGCTTTCCCCTGGGCCGGGTGGCCCTTTGGCACCGCCTGGGCCGGGTGAACCCCGGGGAGGCCTCCATCGCCATCGTGGTTTCGGCCCGGCACCGCCCCGAGGCCTTCGCCGCCTGCCAGTATGCCATAGACCGGGTAAAGCAGGTCCTCCCGGTTTGGAAAAAGGAACACCGTCCCGACGGGAGCTTCTGGGTGGAGGGCTTCTCCCCGGAGGAAAACCGGCTCTAGGCCTCCCCCAACCATGGCCTCCTTCTCCTTCCTCCTGGGCCTCCTCCTTCTGGTGCTTTGGGCCCTTCCCCTCCTCTTGGGCTTCCTCTCGGGCCGGGCCTACCGGCAAGGGCGCAAGCGGGTGGCCTTGGGGCTGGTCCTTTTTGGAGCCTTTCTGGGTATTCTCGCCAGGCCAAGGCCCCTAGGGCTTCTCCTCCTGCTTCTAGGCCTGGGCCTGGGGTACGGGCGGTTGCGGTGAGGCCCCTGGGCAAACCCCTCCCCGAGCCCCTACAATGGGAAGGTGACCGAGCGGTCCTTGCGCCCGCTAACGGAGGAGGAATACCTGGCCCTGGAAGAGGGGGGCCCCGGGCGCCACGGGCTGGTGGGGGGAATCCCCTACGCCATGGACGGGGCCAGCCTGGACCATAACCTCATGGTCACCCACCTGGTGGCCCCTTTAAAACCCTTGGCCTGGGACCAAGGATGCCGGGTCTATAGGGAAACTGCCCGGCTTAAGGTTTCCGAGGACACCTTCTACTACCCCGACGCCATGGTGCTCTGCGGCCCCCAGGCCCATCCCCTTTACGCAACCGCCCCTTGTCTGGTGGGGGAAGTCCTCTCCCCCGGTACCGAGGCCCAGGACCGAAGGGAGAGGCTTTCCCATTACCTCAGGCGCCCTAGCCTCCAGGCCTATCTTCTTCTGGAGGAGGCCAGGCCGGGAGGCATCCTCTACCGCAAGACCCCTTCGGGGTTCCGGGAGGAAGAGGTGGGGGAAAGCCTTATCCTGCCCTGCCCGGAAGGCACCTTAAGGCTTAAGGAGATCCACGAGGGCGTGGCATGAAACCCATCCTGGAACTCCCCCCCGAGGAACTCCCCGGCGAGGGCTACCGCAAGGCCCAGATCGCCCACTGGCTCTACGCCCGGGGGGCCATGGACTTCTCCCAGATGACCGACCTGCCCAAGGGCCTGCGGGAAGCCTTGGCCAGGGAGTGGCGCATCTCCGAGTTCGCCCTGGTGGAGGCCTACCCAAGCCGGGACGGAAGCGTGAAATACCTCTTCACCCTGCTGGACGGGAAGAAGACGGAGGCGGTCTACATGCCCTACGAGAACCGCAAGACCGTCTGCCTTTCCAGCATGGTGGGCTGCCCCGCAGGGTGTACCTTCTGCGCCACCGGGGCCCTGGGCTTTGGCCGCAACCTCACCGCGGCGGAGATCCTCTCCCAGCTCCTAACCATCGCCCATCACCAGGGCATCTCTCCCAGGGACATCCGCAACGTGGTCCTCATGGGCATGGGGGAGCCCCTTCTGAACCTGGACAACGTGCTCAAGGCCATCCGCACCCTGCTCCATCCCAAGGGCCTGGCCATGAGCCCAAGGCGCATCACCCTCTCCACCGTGGGCATCCCCAAGGGCATCTACCGCCTGGCGGAGGAGGACCTCGGGGTGCGCCTGGCCCTTTCCCTTCACGCCCCCGACGACGAGACCCGCAGGAGGATCATCCCCACCGCCCACCGCTACTCCGTGGGGGAGATCCTCGAGGCGGTGCGCCACTACCACGCCAGGACCAAGAGGCGCATCACCTTCGAGTACACCCTGCTTAAGGGTTTAAACGACCACCCCTGGCAGGCCCGGCTTCTCGCCAAGCTCCTTAAGGGCATGGGCGCCCACGTGAACCTGATCCCCTTTAACCCCTGGGAAGGCGCCCCGGTGGAAGGCACCCCCAAAGCGGGCATCCTGGCCTTCGCGGAGGAGCTGAGGCGGCTTGGGATTCCCACCTCCATCCGCTGGAGCCGAGGGCAGGACGTGGGGGCGGCTTGCGGCCAGCTGGCCCTAAGGGTCCCCAAGGCCCTCACCTTCACACCGACTCTAGAAGGCGCCGGGCAATGATGAGCTTCAGGATCTCGCTGGTCCCCTCCCCGATGCGGGTCAGGCGGGCGTCGCGCCAGTAGCGCTCCACGGGGTAATCCTTGACATACCCATACCCCCCCAGGACCTGGATGGCCTCGTCGCAGGCCCTCACCGCCACCTCGCTGGCGAAGAGCTTGGCTTGGGCGGCCTCGAGGGTATAGGGCCTTCCCGCGTCCTTGAGCTCCGCCGCCTTCAGGTAAAGGAGCCTGGCCGCCTCCAGCTCCGTGGCCGCCTCCGCCAGCTTGAAGGAAACCCCCTGGTACTCGGCGATGGGCCTGCCGAAGGCCTCCCTTTGCTTGGCGTAGCGGAGGGCGTAGTCCAAGGCCGCCCTTCCCAGGCCCACCGCCATGGCGGCGATGCCGATCCTGCCCCCATCCAGCACCTTGAGCACGTCGTAAAACCCCTTGCCCCTCTCCCCCAAAAGGCCCTCCTCGGGCACGAAGAGGTCCTCGAGGACCAGCTGGGCGGTATCCGAGGCGTTCAGGCCCAGCTTCTCCTCCTTGCGGCCAATGCGAAGGCCCTTTTCCGGACGGAAGAAGGCGAAGGCGGAGATGCCCAGGTGCTTCCTTTCCGGGCTCGGGGCGGGGTCGGTGCGGGCCACGATCACGTAGACCCCGGCCACGCTCCCCTGGGTGATGAACTGCTTGGTGCCGTTCAGCACATATCCCCCCGCCACCGGCTCGGCCCGGGTCTTAAGGGCGGCGGCATCCGAGCCCGAACCCGGCTCCGTGAGCCCCCAGGCCCCCAGGGCCTCCCCCGAGGCCAGCCTGGGCAGGAAGGTCTCCTTCTGCCTTTCGTTCCCCGCCAGGAGGATGTGCCCCGTGGCCAGGGAGTTGTGGCTGGCCACGGTGAGGGCCAAGGCCCCATCGTGATAGGCGATCTCCTCCACCATGCGGGCGAAAAGCCGGCTTTTAAGCCCCGCCCCTCCATAGGCCTCGGGCACCGTGGCCCCGAAGACCCCGAACTGGGCGAGCTTCCTGATGAGCTCAAAGGGAAAGGCCCCCGTGCGGTCCCGCTCCCCTGCCCCTGGGGCCACCTCCGCCTTGAGAAACTCGCGGAAGGGCCCCAAGACCGCCCGCTCCTCCTGGCTTTCCTCAAACCATAGCCCCATGGTGGGAGTAGTATAACACTTTATTGCCATATGGCAAAAATACGTCATCCCATACTCCCCCGGAATCCCGGGCCATGGGGTAGCTTCAAGGGGGATGCTCCTCCTGGCTGGCCCCACGGATACCGGCAAGACCACCCTGGCCCTAAGGCTTTTGGAAAAGGCGGGGGAAGCCTACCTCCTGGACCTGGACCCGGGACAGGGGGCCCTGCCCGGGGCCTTCACCCTTTTCCGCTACCGGGAAGGAACCCTCTCCCCCCTGCGCCGCCACCTTCTGGGAGCCTTATCCCCTAGGGGGATGGAGGCGCAGGCGGTGGTGGGGGCCCTGCGCCTAGCCCGCCTCATCCCCAGAGGAAGCCCCACCGTGGCCGACACGGATGGCTACCTGGACCCCGGGTTCCGGCTCTTGCAGATAGAGGCCCTGGTGCCCGCCGAGGTGCTGGTCCTGGGGTGGGAGGAGCTTTACCAGGCCCTATCCTGGCGGAAGGACCTCAGGGCGCGCCTGGCCTCGCCCCCTCCTGGGACTCGCAGGAAAACCCTGGCGGAGAGGCGGAAGAACCGGTTGGAAAGGCTTTTTGCCCACTTCCAAGGGGCCAGGCTCCGCCCCCTTCCCCTCGGCCGCCTGCCCGCATACCCCATGGAGCCCGCCGAGCCCCACCGGCTTTACGGCCTTTTGGACGGGGAGGGGTTCCTCCTGGGTTACGGGCGGCTTTTGGCCTGGGCAGGGGACGAGGGGCTTTTCCTCACCCCCGTGGCGGGGGAGGTGGCCAAGGTGGTCCCCACCCGGATTCTCCTCCCTATCCCCGCACTACCAGGTTGAGGATCTTGCCGGGGACGTAGATTTCCTTCACGATCGTCTTGCCCTCCACATGGGCCTGGACGTTTTTCACCCTGAGGGCCTCGGCCCTGGCCACCTCCAGGGGGGCGTCCTTGGGGATCTGGATGGTTCCCCGCACCCTCCCGTTCACCTGCACCGCCACCTCCACCACATCCCTTTCCAGGGCCTTTTCGTCCAGCTCCGGCCAGCCCGCCTCAAAAAGGCTATCCGGCCAGAACCAATGCCAAAGCTCCTCGGCGATGTGGGGGGCGAAAGGGAAGAGCATCTGCAGGTAGTAGCGGATGGCGGTGCGGTAAACGGGGGTCACGGGCCGCGCCTTGCGGTAGTCGTAGAGGGTGTTCAAGAGCTCCATGAGGGCGGCGATGGCGGTGTTGAAGCGCAGGGCCTCGAGGTCCTCCGTGACCTTCTTAAGGGTGGCGTGGAGCTTCCCGTAAAGCTCCCTGTCCGGGCCCTCCAGGGCCTCGGCGGCAAACTGGCCCGAGGTGGCCTTTAGGGCCTCCCGGTCCTCCGCCACCCGGCGCCATATGCGGTTCAGGAAGCGCCAGGCCCCCTGCACCCCCTCCTCGGTCCAGACCATCTCGTTTTCGGGGGGTGCGGCGAAGAGGATGGTGATGCGGGCGATATCCGCCCCCTCCTCCTTCACAAAGGGCCCCACCATGACCCCGTTGCCCTTGGACTTGCTCATCACCGCGGGCTTCCAGAAGTGAAGGGTGCCGTCCTCGTGGGGCCTGAGCTCCGCCCCCATCTTCCGCACCTCCTCCAGGGAGAGCTCCTTCTCGGGGATCTCCAGGCGGATGCGGGTGGGCTCGGGCAGGCGCACCCTCTCCCCCTCCACCTCCACGGGGCCGAAGTCCGTCCAGGCCAGGACCATACCCTGGGTGAAAAGCCCCTGGAAGGGCTCCTCCACCTTCACCATCCCCAGGTCGTGGAGGAACTTGGTGAAGAAGCGGCTGTAGAGGAGGTGAAGCACGGCATGCTCCACCCCGCCGATGTACTGGTCCACGGGCATCCAGAAGTCCGCCTTCGCGGGGTCAAAGGGAAGCCTCTCGTTTTTGGGGTCGGTGTAGCGCAGGTAGTACCAGCTGGAGTCGAAGAAGGTGTCCATGGTGTCCGTGTCCCGCTTGGCGGGGCCGCCGCACTTGGGGCAGGTGGTCTCGTAAAACTCGGGGTGGGCCTCCAGGGGGCTTTTCCCCTTGGGCCGGATGTCCTCTATGTCCTTGAGGTCGGGGAGGAGGACGGGAAGCTCCTCCTCGGGAACCGGCACCACCCCGCAGGCCTGGCAGTGGACCATGGGAATGGGGGTGCCCCAGTAGCGCTGGCGGCTGATGAGCCAGTCCCTGAGCCGATAGGTGACCCGGGCCTTGCCCAGACCCTTTTCCTCCAGCCAGGCCACCACCCTCTTTTTGCCCTCCTCGCTGGGGATGCCGTCAAAGGGCCCGGAGTTAACCATGATGCCAGGCTCCTCGTAGGCCGCCTCCAGGGGCTCGGGCAAGGGCTCACCTGGGCGTTCGATCACCTTCCTTATGGGAAGGCCGAACTTCACGGCGAACTCAAAGTCCCGCCCGTCGTGCCCGGGCACCCCCATGATGGCCCCGGTGCCGTAGCCATAGAGCACGTAATCCGCGGTCCAGATGGGGATTTTCTCCCCGGTGGCGGGGTTCGTGGCGTAGGCCCCCAGGAAGACCCCCGTCTTCTCCCGCCCCTCCGCCTGGCGCTCGATCTCCGTCTTGCGCTTGGCAGCCTCCACGTAGGCCTCCACCTCGGCCCGCCGCTCGGGGGAGGCGAGCCTTAGGGTGAGGGGGTGCTCCGGGGCCAGGACCATGAAGGTGGCCCCGAAAAGGGTATCGGGCCGGGTGGTGAAGACGGTGATGGCCTCCTCCTCGCCCTCCACAGGGAACTTTATCTCCGCCCCCTCCGACCGGCCGATCCAGGCCCGTTGCATGGCCTTCACCTTCTCCGGCCAGTCCAGGCCCTCGAGGTCCTCAAGAAGCCTTTCCGCATAGGCGGTGATGCGCAGGTACCACTGCTCCAGCTCCCGCTTCTCCACCGGGGTGTCCTCGTGCCGCCAGCACCGGCCCTCCACCACCTGTTCGTTGGCCAACACCGTCTGGCACTTGGGGCACCAGTTCACCAGGCCCTTGGCCCGGTAGGCCAGGCCTTTCTCCCACATCTTCAGGAAGATCCACTGGTTGAAGCGGTAGTAGTCGGGCTCGCAGGTGGTCACCTCCCGGTCCCAGTCGTAGAGGATGCCCATGAGCTCGAGGCTCTCCTTGGCCTGGCGGATGTTGGCATAGGTCCAGTCCCGGGGGTGGAGGCCGAACTTAAGGGCGGCGTTTTCCGCGGGCAGGCCAAAGGCGTCCCAGCCCATGGGGTGGAGGACCTCGTACCCTTGTACCTTGCGGAAGCGGGCCAGGACATCCCCCATGGTGTAGTTCTTCAGGTGGCCCATGTGCAAATCCCCCGAGGGGTAAGGAAACATGACCAGCACGTACTGCTTCCCCTTCTTCCCCGGGGCCTCCTTGGCCTTCATGAAGCCCTTTTCCTTCCAGAAACGTTGCCACTTGGGCTCTATGGCGTGGGGGTTGTACTTCTCCATGCGCTCCTCCCTCAAAAAAACCCTTCCCCCAAGGGGAAGGGACGGCCAGGCCCCTTCCCGCCTTAGGGGACTAGCCTGGCCGGGCTCATGGGAACATGATACTGCAACCCGGCAAAAAAGCGTGGCGTGGGGGCCCTAATCCGCCACCGCCTTCGCCACCACCGCTCCCAACAGGAAGACCCAAAGCACCAGGTAAAGGCCAAGGAGGGCCAGGACAAACCCCGCCAAGGGCCCGTAGAGGAGCTCGTACTGGGAGCGGGGAAGAAGCCTGGGGAGTCCAAGCCGCACCCCCTCAAAGAGGAGGGAGGCCACCCCCGCTCCCACGCTCAAGGGCACCAGGGGGCGAAACCCCTTGAGGCCGTGAAAAAAGGCGTAGGTGAGGAGGAAGAGGGAGAAGGCCAGGAGGAGGGGCAAAAAGGCCTCCAGGGGCCCCAAGGCCCCCCGCCACTCCGGGGGGAGGAAGCGGAGAAGGAACCCCAGGGCCAGACCCAAAAGGGCGAGGAGAATGAGGGCAAGGCCCAGAAGGACCGGCATGAGGAGGCCCAAAAGGCGGTGGCGAAAGCCCGGGGGGCGGCCAAAGATAAGCCCCAGGGCGTAGCTCAGGGCGGCGAAGAAGTTGCTTCCGGACCAAAGAAGGAAGAAGGTGCTCGCCAGGGTGAGGGGAAAGGCTCCCCGGGTGAGGAAGCGCAAGAGGTCCTGGGCCAGCTCAGGGCGGGCCGGGAAAAGGCCCTCGGCCAAGGCCCTTACGCCCCCCAAAAAACCCTCCCTTAGGGCCTCGCTCCCCGAGAGGAAAAGCCCGAAGACCCCCACCAGGAGAAAGAGAAGGGGCATGAGGGAAAGGAGGGCGTAGTAGGCCAAAGCGGCCGCGAAGAAGGGCACGTGGGCCTGGGTGTACAGGCGGAAAATCTTCTGCAACACGGTCTCTTCCTCCCCACCCGCCTCCTGGGCAGGGTTCCTCCCCTAGGCCCAGGGGCCTACTCCCGTTCCTGCCCCTCCCCCAGGGCCACCCACTTGGTGGTGGTGAGCTCCATGGGCCCCATGGGGCCAAAGGCGTGGAGCTTGGAGGTGCTGATGCCGATCTCCGCCCCCAGGCCCAGCTGGAAGCCATCGTTGAAACGGGTGGAGGCATTCCATAGGACCAGGCTGGCGTCCACCTCCTCCAAAAACCGCCAGGCGGCATGGGGGTCCTCGGTGCAGATGGCCTCCGTGTGGCGGGAACCGTGGCGGGCGATGTGCTCCAGGGCTTCCTCCAGGCCAGAGACCACCTTCACCCTGAGGATCAGGTCCAGGTACTCCTCGTCCCACTCCTCCTCCCGGGCGGGCACCGCCTCCTTGAGGAGGGGAAGGGCCTTAGGGCAGGCCCGAAGCTCCACCCCCTTTTCCCGCATGGCCCTTTCCAGCATGGGGAGGAAGGTTTCTGCCACTCCCTCGTGGACCAGGACGGCCTCGAGGGCGTTGCACACCGCAGGCCGCTGGGTCTTGCCGTTTAGGGCCAGGCGGAGGGCCATGGAAAGGTCTGCCTTCCGGTCCACGTAGAGGTGGTTCACCCCCTTGGCGTGGGCCAAAACCGGCACCCGGGCCTCCCTTTGCACCAGGCGGATGAGCTCCTCCCCGCCCCGGGGGATGAGGAGGTCCAACAGCTCCAGGCGGCACAGGGCCAGGATGGCCTCCCGCTGGGTGGTGGGCACCAGGCTCACCGCCTCCACGGGAAGCCCAGCCTCCCTCAAGGCCCTATGCCATAGGGAAACCAAAGCCTGGTTGGAGCGGAAGGCCTCCTTCCCCCCCCGTAGGAGCATGGCGTTTCCCGCCTTCAGGGCTACGGAAACCGCCTCCACCGTGGCCCCTGGCCGGGCCTCGTAGATGAAACCGATGAGGCCCAAGGGGATGCGCATCCTTCCCACCCTGAGGCCGTTTGGCCTCTTGCTAAGCCCCTCAATCCTCCCCAAGGGATCGGGGAGGGCGGCGATCTGACGTAGGCCCTCCGTGAGGCTTTTCAGGTCCTTGTCCCTGAGGGCCAACCGGTCCAGCTTGGCCTGGGATAGGCCCGCCCTTGCGGCCTCCTCCAGGTCCTCCCGGTTAGCCCTTAGCACCTCCGGCCAGGCCTCTTCCAGAAGCTGAGCCATGGCGAGAAGGGCCCCGTCCCGGTTTCCCTTGGCGATCTCCGGAAGCCGGGCCCGGGCCTCCTCCGCCAGCCTCCTCAGGGTTTCCTCCAGCCCCTTTTGGGAAGCACCCAACCCCCTCATCCTTCCTCCTTCAAGACCAGGTGGTCCCGATGGACCACCTCCTCGGTGTAGCGGTAGCCCAAAAGGGCCTCGATCTCGGTGCTCCTATGTCCCTTGATGCGCTCTATCTCCTCGGCGGCGTAGTTGGCCAGGCCCATCCCCACCTCCTCCCCCCCCTCGCTTAGGAGACGCACCGCCTCCCCCCGGCCAAACCGCCCCCGCACCCCCTTGATGCCGGCGGGCAACAGGCTCGCTCCCCTCTCCTTTAGGGCCCGAACCGCCCCCGCGTCCAGCACCAGCTCCCCCCTGGGTTTAAGGAGGCCGTACAACCAGGCCCGCTGGCCCCGGTAGCGCCTTCTGGCGTGGAAGTACGTGCCCAAGGAAGCCCCTGCCAGGGCCTCGAGGACCACCCCGGGCCTTCTTCCCGGGAGGAGGAGGGTGGGTATCCCCACCCTTCCCGCGATGCGGGCCGCAAGGAGCTTGGAGCGCATCCCCCCGCTTCCCAAGGGATTCCCCTCCCCGGCATGGGCCAGCACCGCCTCCACCCGCTCCACCTCTGGGATGGGGCGGGCGCGGGGATTCCTCTTGGGGTCGTCCTCATAGAGGGCGTCCACATCGGAAAGGAGAAGCAAAAGCCCCGCTTCCACCAAGGCCGCCACCCGGGCGGAAAGCTGGTCGTTGTCCCCGAAGCGGATCTCCTGGAAGGCCACGGTGTCGTTTTCGTTGATGACGGGGACCACCCCCAGGCGGAGAAGGGCGAAAAGGGTGGCCTTGGCGTTCAGGTAGCGCTCGCGGCTAGCCAAATCCTCAGCGGTAAGGAGCACCTGGGCCACCGGGGTGGGGGCAAAGGCCTCCCGCCACGCTGCCATGAGGAGGGGCTGGCCGATGGCGGCTAGGGCCTGTTTGGTGGGCATGTCCTGGGGGCGGGGCAGGCCCAAGGCCGCCATCCCCGCCGCCACCGCCCCCGAGGAGACCAGGACCACCTCCCGCCCCTCCTGGCGCAGGGCCAGGACCTGGCGGGCGATCTCCCCCATCACCCACCCCTCTAGCCCCCCAGGCCCCGCCAGGACTGCGCTTCCCACCTTGATGACCAGCCGCTTGGCCTCGAGTCCCGGCCGCATTAAGGGTCAGGATAGCATCTCTCATCCTCCGGGCCCATGCATCGGCTAGGGTTATGGGGATGGGCCCACGGGTGTCCCTTGCCTTGGTCTGGGTACTCCTCCTGGGGGCTTGCAACAGCCTATTTCCCAACCGCCCCACTGGCGACCTCCAGCTTGAACTAAAGCCCTCCTCCCTTTCCGTTGCCCAAGGGCAAAGCCAAACCACTACCCTCACCCTCACCCCCAAGAACGGATTTACGGGGACGGTGGCCCTGACCCTGGAGAACCAAAACGGCAATGCCCCAAGCGGCATCACTCTGAGTCCTACCAGCCTGAGCGTGACGGGTACTAGCCCCGTGACCCAGGCCCTAACAGTGGCAGTGGCCCAAAGCGTCCAGCCTGGCACCTACGCCCTCCGGGTAAAGGCCACCTCGGGTAGCCTCACCAAGACGGCGAACCTGAGCCTCACCGTGCAGGCGCCACCGCCCCCCGCTCCGGACTTCACCATTTCCCTGAACCCCACCAGCCTCACGGTGCAGCAAGGAGGTAGCGGGACCACGACCCTCACCCTCACCCCCCAAAACGGCTTCACCGGGCAGGTAAACCTCACCCTGGAAGGGCAGGACGGGAGCCCAGCCCCAAGTGGCATCACCCTCTCCCCCAACGGCCTGAGCGTGACGGGGAATGGCCCGGTGACCCAGGCCCTCACCTTGAGCGTGGATAGCAGCGTGGCCACGGGGACCTACCCCCTCAGGGTGAAGGCCACCGCGGGGAACCTCAGCAAGACGGCGAACCTGAGCCTGACGGTCACGGCAGCCTCCCAAGTCAATCTGCGCATCGCTAAGGCCGAGTGGGGGCAGACCGTGCTCAAGGAGAACCTGCGCCTGGTATCGGGTAAGCCCGCCTTGCTTCGGGTCCACCTCCTGGCAAGCCCTTCCCCCATGTCCTTAAGCAACCCCCTGGCGGGAGCGGTGTACCTGGGGAGCACCTTCCAAGGCAACCTGGCCTTTACCTGCCCGAACCCCATCCCCACCGCCACCGACCCCGGAAGCCTCGCCACCACCTGCACCGCCACCCTACCGGAAAGCTGGGTGGCCTCGAGCCTACGAGTGGAACTCCGGGCCGATCCCCAAGACCAGGTGACTGAGAGCGACGAGGGCGACAACCTCTTAACCCTTACCCCCAACGTGGGTGCGGGCACGGTGCTTTACCTGACCGCGGTGCCCGTAATCCATCAAGGGCAACAAGCCCAGGTGCCCAGCTTCGGCCAGACCCTTTGGCGCATCTGGCCCCTCAAGGAGGTCTCCTCCACCACCCGCGCGCCCTATACCTTCTCCGGAACCCTGAGTCCTAGTGATGCAAATGCCTGGTCCCAGCTCCTAGACGAACTGCGCATCCTGCGCCAGGCTGATGGAAGCGGGCGCTACTACTATGGCTTCGTCAAGGTTTCCTACACCTCGGGCATCGCCGGGATCGGCTACCTGAGGCATCCCGTGGCCGTGGGCTGGGACTACCCCCAGAGTGCTCCTAGGGTAATGGCCCACGAGCTGGGGCATAACTTTGGCCGGGAACACGCCCCTTGTGGGGTGTCCGGCGACCCCAACTATCCCTATACGGACGGCAAGATTGGCACCTGGGGCTACGACCTAGCCGACGGTTCCCTAAAGGACCCGGGCCAACTCTATGACCTCATGAGCTACTGCGGCCCCCAATGGATTTCCGACTACACCTACGGAGGGGCTCAAGGTTTCCTGGAAGCCTCTCCGCCAAAACCCCAGTCCCTTCCGGAGGAGGGCCTCCTCTTCTCCGGGCGCATGGCCCAAGGGGAGGTGCTGTTCAACCCACCCCTTCGGATAGCAACCTCCCCGGAGGGGGAAGCCTCCCCTTACCGCCTGCGGGGGACAAAGCCCACCGGGGAAACCCTGGAGGCCCCGGTGTTCGTCCTGAGGGACTCTGAGGGCATCCTCCACTTCCAGGCCCGGTTGCCCCTGGGGCCTTACGGGCGGGTGGGGCTTTACCTGGGATCCCAGCTCCTCAAAGAAGCGGTGGGTCCCCTGCTTCCCCTGGCCGAACCCCAGGTGGAGCTGAGGGAAGAAGGGGAGTTCCTGGTGGCCAGGGTCCAGGGCTACCCCTATTTCTCCCTCGTCCACATAGCCAAGGACGGCACCCGCACCGCCTTGGGCCTTTGGCACCGGGCAGGGGAGGTGCGGTTTGCCCTTAGGGACCTCCCTCCAGGGGGGCAGTGGGAGATCCAGCTTACCGATGGGTTAAATGTTCGCGTCCTTTCCCTCCCTCGCTGAGAAACGCCCCTGGCAAAAGGCCACCCTCCCCTCCCGCCTAAGCCGCACCAAAAGGGCGAAGAGGGTGGCCTTGCGAAGGCCAGGGCGTAGGGCATGGAGGGCGGTGTGGAGGTCCTCGAGGGTCCTGGGCTCCCGAACGAAGAAGGAGAAGTTGGGCTTCCAGACGCTTATCCCGCACCAACCCCATTATTGACAAGGAGGGCTTTCCCATGCTACCTTGAGGGTCGGCTTGGGCCCGTAGCTCAGTTGGATAGAGCGGCTGACTACGGATCAGCAGGTCAGGGGTTCGAATCCTCTCGGGCCCGCCAAAATCCCCGGGGAAACCCGGGGAGAGTTTTTTCCGACAGGCCCTACAATGGGGGCATGAAGATCTACACCAAGACGGGGGATGCCGGGGAAACCGGCCTTTACGGGGCCGAGCGGGTGGTAAAGGCCCATCCCCGGGTGGAGGCCTACGGCACCGTGGACGAGGCCAACTCCGCCTTGGGCCTGGCCCGAAGCCTGCTTCCTCCGGAACACCTGGACCTACACGACCTCCTGGAGCGTATCCAAAACGCCCTCTTTGACCTGGGGGCCGACCTAGCCACCCGCATGGGCAGCCCCTACGAGAAGAACATCGCCCGCATGGACGCCCAGGATGTGGAGGCGCTGGAAGGGGCCATCGACCGCTACATGGAGGAAAGCCCTCCTTTCCAGGGCTTCATCCTCCCCGGGGGGCACCCGGCAGCGGCGGCTTTGCACCTGGCCCGCACCGTGGTGCGCCGGGCCGAGCGCAAGGTGGTGGCCCTAAGCCGGGAGGAACCGGTGAACCCGGAGGCCATCCGCTACCTCAACCGCCTTTCCGACCTCCTCTTCGTCCTGGCCCGGGTGGTAAACGCCCGGGAGGGAGTGCGGGAGGAGGGGTGGCTGGTGAAGAAGAGGCGCTAGGGCCAAGGCTTCCCGTATACCCTCACCTCGGCCCCGGGAAAGGCGGTTTCCAAAAGGTCTTTAAGGAAAAGGGCCGCTAGGGGCAGAAGCCCCCCACAAGGACCTTCCATGTAGAGAAAGAGGTAGCGGGGCCTTCTCGGGGACTGGGAAAACCCCAGGCAACCTTCATACTCAGGGAAGTACTCGTAAAAGAGCTCCAGGAGGTCCTGCACCAGCTCCCTGGCCTCAGGCAAGGCCTCGATGGAGCTTTGCGGCTTGACCCAGAAGGTCATGGCCTTCATGCAACCCCATTATGGCAGGACCTAAGCCGTGCCCCGCATCCGTCCCGACAAAATGGGGCCCCTCTAAAACCCTGAGCCTTGGCCCCCCGCCAGGAGGAGGGGCATAATGTTCCCATGGAACTCTTCCTGGTACGCCATGCCCGCGCCCTACCGGCCGAGGCGGTGGAAGCTTCCCCTGAAGGAACCCCGCACCCAGATGAGGAAACCGCCGACGACCTTCGCCCCCTGACCCCCAAGGGGGTGCGGCGGTTCCGCAAGGTGGTGCGGGGCCTTTGGGGGCTGGGGGTGGAGCTGGACCTGATCCTCACCAGCCCCAAGAGGCGGGCCTTGGAAACCGCCGAGCTCCTCACCGACCTTCTGGAAGGGGAGGTGCGGATAACCCCCCACCTGGCCGCCCCGCCCTCCGTGGCCCTTCTGGAGGAACTACCCCAGGAGGGGCGGGTAGCCCTGGTGGGACACGAGCCCTACCTCTCCGCCCTTTTGGCCTGGCTTCTTTTCGGAGACTTCGCCGGAGCCTCGGCCCAAGCGACCCTGGGAACCCGCTTTGTCCTGAAGAAGGGAGGGGTGGCCTGGCTGGAGGGCCGCCCCGTGCCCGGAGGGATGGCCCTCAAGGCCCTCTTGCCGCCCAAGGTCTTCCGCCTGTGAGGGACGCCCGAGCCTGGACGGAACACCTTAGGACCCACATCCCCCTGGCCCTTTCCGGGGAGGACCCCGAGGGGGTGCACCAGGTGCGGGTGGCCGCCCGGAGGCTCAGGGCATACCTGGACCTGCTGGGCTTTAGGGTACTCCAGGACGACCTAAAGCGCCTCCTAAGGGGCACGGGTCGGGTGCGGGACCTGGAGGTGGCCCTGGCCAAGGAAACCTTACCCGAGGGCTTCCGGGACTTCCTGGAAAGGGAGCTAAAGAAAGCCCGCGCCCGCCTGCCGGACCTCCTGGCCTCCCCTTGGACCGAGGCCTTGCTTCGGGCCCTGGCCGCACTCCCCCCCTTGGGGGAAAGGACCGCCACCAGGGGGTTATCCCGCCTGGCCAAGCGCCTCCAGAAGCGGTTTAGGGACCTGCGGGAAAACCCTAGCCCTGAGGCCCTCCACGCTTACCGGCGGGCCCTTAGGCGCCTCCGCTACGCCAAGGAGTTCCTAGGGCTATCCACCCGGGAGGAAAAGAAGCTCCAGGAGGAGCTGGGCTCCTTCCAGGACGGGATGGTGCTCCTGGGGCTTTTGCGGGAGTACCTCCTGGAAGTGCCCGACGAGGAGGCAGCGGCCCTGGCCGAGGCCCTGACGGCTGCTTTGCAAAGGGAACCCCTCGAAGAAAGGGCGAAAAGGTTAGCCGCCTTCCCTATGGCCCCCATCCGAGGGAAGGGATAACCGGCCCACCTGGGCCTTCTCCCTGCCTTCGGTAGCCTATGGGGAGGGCCTTAGGCCCTAACCTGCCTTCTAAAGAGGGGCTATGCCCGGAGGGCATAAGGCCGGCGCCAGGCTTTCCTTCGCGGCCTGGGCCTCGAGGGCCAGAACCAGGTGATCCTTAAGCTGCAAAGGCGGTAGTCCATGCTTGCGGCAAAGGTGCTCCAGGAAAAGGCGGCGCTCCTCGAGGCGGTTCCCGTGGCTCTGGTTGTCCCCGTGGACCCTTATCCCTATCCCCCTCCCCTTCAGGTAGCGGAAGGGGAACCCCGCCCGGTAGGCTCGAAGCCAAAGGTCCCAGTCCCAGTAATCCCCCAGGCTGGGGTCAAGACCCCCAAGCTTCCTGAGGAGCCTAAGGGGCAACGCCGTACCCGAGGCCAGGATGCGGTTGTCCCTCAGGATCCAGTCCCCGGGCTCCCCCGGGCGGAAGGGGATCTCCCAAAAGCCCAGGTCCAAGACCCCCTCCCCGTACACCAGGGCCTCCTCCTGGGAGAGGACGCGCCAAACCCGGTAGAGGTAGGCGGGGTCCAGGAGAAGATCGTCGTCGTCCAGGAAAAGAACTGCCTCCCCCCGGGCCTGGGCCAGGGCGTGCTGCCGGGCCTCCACCTGGCCCCGCCCAGGGTTGGGGAAAGCCCGTAGCCGTGGGTCGGCCAAGGAGGCCACCACCCCCATTCCCTCCCCATCCCCATCGTCCACCACCACCGCCTCAAACCGGGGAAAGGTCTGCCGCAGAAGGGAGGCCAAGGCCTGGCGCAGATGGCCTGGCCGGTACCGGGTGGGGATGAGGACGCTAATCATGGGCAAGGGCCGGTTGCAGCCGGGCCTCATCGGTGAGGTCCAGCCTTAAAGGGGTAGCCGCGATGAACCCCTGCTCCACCGCCCAGCGGTCCGTGCCCTCCTCCGCCTCCTTCAAGGGCCTGGCGGCAAACCAATAGAGGGGGCGGCCCATGGGGTCTTCTCCCTCCACCACTACCCCCTCGTAGGCCCGCACCGACTGCCGGGTCCACAGGAAGCCCTTGGGCCTATGGGGCAGGTTCACGTTCACCAAAAAAGGCCGCTCCAGCCTCAGCAGGACCTCGAGAACCCGCTCCACCCAGGGCCTCAGGGCGGAAAAGTCCGGGCCTTGCCCGTTCATGGGGGTGCTGAAGGCGGCGGCGGAGAGGCCAAAAAGCCTTCCCTGCTTGGCAGCGGCCACGGTCCCCGAGTGCCAGATCTCGTGGCCCAGGTTGCTCCCCAGGTTGATCCCCGAAAGGACCAGGTCCACGGGGCCGAAAAGATGGAGGCCCAGGGCCACGCAGTCCGCCGGGGTGCCCCGCACCCGGTAGGCGGGGAAGTGGGGCCCCGGCAGGGGGGCCGGGTGGGGAAAGGCCCGCACGGGGTGGGCGATGGTGATGGCGTGGCCCACCCCGCTCTGCTCCACGTCGGGGGCCACCACATAGACCTCCCCAAACCGGCTTGCCGACTCCGCCAGAGCCCAAAGCCCAGGGCTAAAGATGCCGTCGTCGTTGGTTACCAGGATCTTCATGGCCTGAGCCTAAGGCCCAACGGTCAGGAGGGTGTCATGAAGGGCTCCCGGGCTGCGGAGTCCTGCATCCTAGCCCTTGACCTGGGTCAGGCGGTGTGATATCACTTAGATATATGATTGAGGTCACCCTCCTCAGCAAGGTTTACGGCCAGCACCAAGCGGTCAAGGAGCTTTCCTTCCAGGTGGCTCCTGGGGAGGTCTATGCCCTCCTAGGCCCTAACGGGGCTGGGAAGACCACCACCTTGCGGATTCTCTCCACCCTCATCCGCCCCACCAAGGGCAGGGCCAGGGTGGCGGGGTTTGATGTGGTCCAAGAACCCCTCGAGGTGCGCCGGCGCCTGGGCCTGGTCAACGGGGGGATGCGGGTGTACGACCGCCTTACCGGGCGGGAGGTACTGCGGTTCTTTGCCGGGTTTTACGGCCTCGAGGGCCGGGCCTTTCAGGAGGCGTTGGATTGGGCGGTGGGTCTTTTGGAAATGGAGGAAACCCTGGAGCGAAAGGTCATGGAGATGTCCACCGGCATGCGGCAAAAGGTGGTCATCGCCCGGGCCATCCTCCACCGTCCCCCCGTCCTCCTCTTGGACGAGGCCACGGCCGGGCTGGACGTCTTTGCCCGTAGGGCGCTTCTGGACTTCGTTAAGGCCTACCGCCAGCTGGGCAACACCATCGTCTACTCCACCCACGTGATGGCGGAGGCGGAGGAGGTGGCGGACCGGGTAGGCTTTTTGCACCAGGGCAGGCTGGTCTATGAGGGAAGCAAGGAAGAAGCCCTGGCCTTGGGAGAAGGAAGCCTGGAACAGGCGTTCGTGCGCAGGGTAAGGGGGGCCGCATGAAGCCTATCCACCGCATCTTTTGGAAGGAGCTCGTGCAGGTTTTCCGCGACCGCAAGCTGGTCTTCTCCACCCTCGTCCTGCCTGTCCTGCTCATGCCCCTTTTCATGTTCGGGCCCACCCTGGTCCTCCAAAGGTTAATCCAGGGCGCTCAGGAGAAGGAGCAGGAGGTGGCGGTCCTGAACCTACCCCAAGACGCCCTCCGCGCCCTGGAGCGGGCCGGGCTATCCCCTAAAGCCCACCCCGATCCCGAGGGAGCCGTGCGGGAGGGGAAGTATCCCGTGGGCGTCCGCTACGAGAAGGGGGTGTACCGGGTCTACGGCCGCCTTGCTGGGTGGCTCACGGAGGGGCAAGTGGCGGTGGGGAAGGTACAAGGGGCCCTGCAAACGCTCAGGGAAGCCAAGGTGGCTGAGGCCTTGGCCAGGAGGGGCATCCCCTACCAGGTTCTCAACCCCTTCCAGGTAGAGGTGGTGGATGCCTCCCCGGAACGGGAAAGGGCTGGGGGCCTTTTGGGTTTTCTCCTCCCCTTCTTCCTGGTGGTTTTCGTTCTCACGGGTGGACAGGTGGTGGCGGTGGACGCCACCGCGGGGGAAAAGGAGAAGGGGACCCTCGAGGCCCTCCTCATGGCTCCGGTGCCCCTTTGGCACCTGGCCCTGGGCAAGACCCTGGCCGCGGTGGCCCTGGCTCTCCTGTCCGGAACGTCCGGGCTTTTGGGGCTGACCCTCGGCGGGGCTATCGCAAGCGCCCTGGGCTCAGGCCTGCCCACCGAAACCGGACATACCCTGGAGCTAGGGGGGCGGGTGGCCTTGGATGGCGCCAGCTTCCTGGCCCTTTTCCTCTCCGCCTTCCTTTTGGCCCTGCTCATGGGAGCGGTGATGGTGGGGCTAGGGCTCTACGCCCGAAGCTTCAAGGAGGCCCAAAGCTACATGGCTCCCCTCCAGCTTTTAGCCCTCTTTCCCCTGCTCTTTCTCCAATTCCGGGGCTTTTTTGAACTGGAACCCTGGCACCACTTGGTCCCCCTTTTCAACGTGGCCCTCCTCATGGACGCCCTCCTGAAGGGAATGGCAAACCCCCTGCAGGCAGGCCTTACCTGGGGCTCCACCTTGGTCTACGCAGGCCTTGCCCTCTTCTATGCCGTGCGGGTCTTCGCCCGGGAAGAGGTGGTCTTTAGGAACTAGAAGGAGGCGGTATGCGCGAGGTAAAGGAAACCACAGCGTGGCGGCAAAGCGGCTTTCTGGCCCTTTTGGCCCTCCTCTTGGCCCTTCTTTGGTTGGGCTGGGGAGGGGTTCGGCTGTTGAGCGAGAGGGAGCTTTTCTATCTCTGGCACGTCGTCTTTGCCCTTCTCGCCTCGGGGCTCTTGGTAGGAGGGCTTTTCACCGTGCAGCCCAACGAGGCGGTGGCCCTAGTCTTTCTGGGACGCTATGTGGGTAGCATCCGGGATGAGGGCTTTCACTTCGCCAACCCCCTAGCCCAAAGGAAGCGGATCACCCTAAGGGTTCACAACTTCACTTCGGACCGGCTCAAGGTGAACGATGCCCACGGCAACCCCATTGAGATCGCCGCCGTGGTGGTGTGGCGGGTGGTGGATACGGCCAAAGCCCTCTTCCAGGTGGAGAACTACCAGAGCTTCGTGGCCATACAGTCGGAGGCGGCCATCCGGGCCCTGGCGAGCCGCTACCCCTATGATGCCGAGGGCAAGTCTTTAAGAGGAAACCCCGAGGAAATCGCCGAAGAGCTTAAGGCGGAGGTGCAGGAGCGCCTGAGGGTGGCAGGGGTGGAGGTCCTGGAGGCCCGCCTCACCCACCTGGCCTACGCCCCGGAGGTAGCCCAGGCCATGCTCCGCCGCCAGCAGGCCCTGGCGGTGGTGGCAGCCAGGAAGCTCATCGTAGAGGCGGCCACCAACATGGTGAAGGAGGCCCTTTCGGGCCTCGAGGCCCAGGGTATCGCCCTGGACGAGGAGCGCCGGGCAGCCATGGTGAATAACCTCATGGTGGCCCTGGTGGCCGAGGCCCAGGCCCAGCCGGTGATGAACGTGGGTACCCTGTACACCTGAAGGGGATGGGGTGAGAGAAAAGGAGAAGAAACGCTTCCTCTTGAGGCTTGACCCAAGGCTCTACCGGGTGCTGGAGAAATGGGCCCAGGACGAGCTACGAAGCGTGAACGCCCAGATAGAATACCTTCTCAAAGAAGCCGCCAAGAAGGCGGGGAGGTGGAAGGATGAGGCTTTATCCGAGGAGGGAAGGGAACCCTAGAAGGTTTTTCCTAGCCCTCTTCCTACTCCTCCTTTCGGCCCTGGGTGGGGTCATCCTCATGGCTGCCCGGGAGGATCCAGAAAACCTCCCCCTCCTCCTTGGTTTCCTCCTAGTAGACCTCTTCCTAACGGGGGGCCTCCTCTACTGGCTCTCGGGATTCCCCCAAAGGCTTTTCTATGAGCTTAACAGCCCGGTGCTCACCGTCCACCAGCCCTTGGGCCCACGCACGGTTCACCGTTCCGAGGTGGTGGAGGTAAGACTCCTTTCCTTCGCCCTTCCCTGGTGGAGCCTTCGGGGGGAGGTCTCCATGCCTGGCTTCCACCGCAGGAGGCTCCGCCTGGAGGGGCTACCCGTGGAGGCCTTCGTGGGAGCCAGGCGGGGGGAGGGAGTGCTCCTGGTACTTAAAAACGGGGCAGGCCTTCTTCTCAACCCGGAAGACCCCCTGCCTTTGTTGAGGTGGAAGGAGGGGACATGAGAGCCCTTTACTGGGCCCTGGGGCTTTCCTGGGTGGCCTTCCTGGTCTTTTACCTGTTGGGCGGGCGGGTGGAGAGCCCTGCCTACGTGGCCTTTGGCTTCCTTTACATGTGGATTCCCGGCCTGGTGGCCCTGTACTTCGCCCGCAAGGAGGGAATGCGCCTCCCCCTTGCCTTGAGGCCCAACCGCTACTGGCTTTTCGCCTGGCTCTTTCCCGTGGCCCTCACCCTGCTTTCCATTCCCCTAAGCCTTCCCTTCGGCGCCTGGAAAGGATGGGAAGCCCTCCGGCAAACCCTACCCCAGGATGCAGCCCAGGCGATCCCGGAAACCCTCTGGACGCTTTTCCCCCTGGTCCTGATCCTCGCCGCCCTGGTGGCGGGGGCCACGGCGAACCTCTTGGCCGCCTTGGGGGAGGAGCTCCTGTGGCGAGGATACCTCTGGGAGGGGCTTAAGGAGCGGGGCCTCTGGCCCGCCAGCCTGGAGATTGGCTTCTGGTGGGGATTATGGCACGCTCCCCTCGTCCTGGCCGGCCACAACTACCCCAGGGAGCCCTACCTGGGCGTACCCATGATGATCCTCTTCACCCTGGCCCTGACCCCCTCCCTCCTCTGGGTGCGGGAAAGAGGCGGTTCCGTGGTGGCCCCAGCCCTCCTTCACGGAACCCTGAACGCCATCGGAGGCTTTCCCCTTCTCGTGGTGGAGCGCACCCACGACCTCCTCATCGGGGTGGTGGGGCTTCCCGGGCTTTTCCTCCTTTCCCTTTTCAACCTCTGGCTCAGAGGACGGGTATAGTCAAGGGGATGCGGTTTCTGGTGCTTTCAGGGCTTTCCGGGGCGGGCAAGACCACGGCCAAGGGGTACCTGGAGGACCTGGGCTACTTCATGGTGGACAACCTCCCTCCGGGCCTATGGGAAGCCCTCTTGCAGGAGCTGGCCCAAAGGGGGGTGGAGCGGGCCGGGGTGGTGCTGGACGCCCGGGCCTTAGCCTTCTTTGGGGATCTGGAAAGGGCCCTGGACCAGCTCAAGCCCACCGTGGTCTACCTCGAGGCCCGCCCCGAGGTCCTCTTACGCCGCTACAACCTGACCCGTAGGGTCCACCCCCTAGGGGCAGGGAACCTCATGCGGGAGATCGGGGAGGAGCGCCGGATCCTGGGACCTCTAAGGGCCAGGGCCCACCTGGTCCTGGACACCTCGGAGCTTTCCCCAAGGGCCCTAAAGGACGCCCTGGTGCGCTTTTTGGGGGAGGAGGCGGGCTTTCTCCTGCGCCTCATCTCCTTTGGCTTCAAGTGGGGCCCACCCCAGGAGGCCGACCTGGTCCTGGACGTGCGCCCCTTGCCCAACCCCCACTACGACCCCGGCCTCAAGCCCAAGACGGGGCTGGACCCCGAGGTGCAGGCCTATGTGTTCCGGGAAGAGCACGAGCCCTACTACCGGGCCCTTCTGGCGGTGGTGGGGCTGGCGGCGGAAGGGGCCAAGGCGGAGGGAAGGGCCTTTTACACCGTGGCCGTGGGGTGCACGGGGGGGAGGCACCGGAGCGTGGCCGTGGCCGAGCGGCTCGCCGAGGAGCTCTCAAGCCGCTTCCGGGCGGAGGTGAGCCACCGGGATGTGGACAAGGAAGGGTGACGAGGTGGTGTACCGGGTAGCCCAAGGACTTGCCCGGCGCTTTCCCCCGCTTCGCTGGCTTTATCCGGGGATGCGGGTCAAGCGCTACGCCGCCTTGGCGGGCCTGGGAATTCTCCTCATGGCCTACGGCCTAGCCCGCTTCCTCCCTTCCCCACCCCCAAAGCCCTGGGCCCTGGGCCTCGTCCTCCTGGGCCTGGCCCTCCTGGTGGGAGGGATAAGGAGCATGAACCGCAGCATGCTCTCCGCCCTCACCGAGCCCGAGGCGGTGCCGGAAAGGGTCTACGTGCGCAGGAGGCTGGAGCAAGGCCCCAAGGTGGTGGCCTTTGGCGGCGGGACCGGGCTTTCCCGGGTGCTTAGGGGTCTAAAGGAGCACACGGCCAACACCACCGCCATCGTGGCGGTGACCGACGACGGGGGCTCCACGGGCCGCCTCCGGCTGGCTTTTGGCCTGCCGGCGGTGGGGGATCTGGTGGACTGCTTGGCGGCCCTTTCCGACCACCCCGCCCTTCCCAAGCTCCTGCACCACCGCTTCCAAGAAGGGGAGTTTAAGGGCCACACCTTCGGCAACCTCTTCCTGCTAACCCTGAACCAGGAGGCCAAGGATTTCGCCGAGGCCATCCTCGAGGCCAACGCCATCCTGCAGCTGAGGGGCCAGGTCTTTCCCGCCACCCCCGAGGCGGTGCGGCTTAAGGCCCGCTTCCGGGACGGCACGGAGGTGGTGGGGGAGGTGGCCATCCGGGAGAGGGTGGGACGGATCCGGGAAGTCTTCCTGGAACCCGAACCCAAGCGGGTCATGGAGGAGGCCCTTAGGGCCATCCGCTCGGCGGACCTCCTGGTCCTGGGTCCGGGAAGCCTCTACACCAGCGTCATCCCCAGCTTTCTGCCCAAGCCCCTCCTGGAGGCCCTGGCCAAGGCCAAGGCGCCCCTGGTCTATGTGGTGAACCTCATGACCGAGCCCGGGGAAACCGATGGCTACACCGCTTACGACCATTACAAGGCCATCGCCTACCATCTGGGCAGGAGGCCCGAGGCGGTGCTGGTGCACACCGCCCCCATTCCCGAGGAGGTCCTGAGGCGCTATGCCGAGGAAGGGCGTTTCCCCGTGGCCTTTGACCCGAGGCCCTTCGCCGTGGACGGGGTGCGGGTGATGGCCGGGGACTTCCGGGAGGAGGGTCCCTTGGCCCAGCACGATCCGCAAAAGGTGGTGAAGGCCCTGGTTTCCCTGGTATAAAGTTGGGCGTGCTGTTCCTCTTCCAGGACCCCCTGGGCGACGACCAAGGCCTGGCCTACCTCTATCCCCGGGCCGCCCTTTTCCAGGAGGCGGGGGAGGGCTATGCTGACCTCCTGGCCCTGGCGGGGGAAGAACGGGAGGGGAGGCTGGTCCTAAGGGTACGGCTGAGCCGCTACCCGAACCCCCTCGAGGGTCCTTTGGGCTTCAGCCTGGCCACGGTGGTCCTCTGGCTGGACACGGGGGAGGGGGGAGAGGAAACCCTGCTCCCCGGGCTTTCCACCCCCCACGGCCAGGGCTTTGAGGCGGCCTATGTCCTCACGGGGTTTGGCGGGGAAAAGCGCACCCCCACCGGGGAACGGACGCCCCTGAGGGTGTGGCGGGAAGGGGACTGGGTGGCGGTGGACACCGGGCTTCCCCCGGGGCCTTACGGTTACTACGGGGCCGTGGGCCTCTTTGATCCCTTTGCCCCCTGGTACCTGCGACCCACCAGCCCCGAAGGGGGCCCCTGGACCCTGGGGGCCCCCCCGGGAAGCCCCCCGGTGGTGGACCTTCTGGCGGAAGACCCCCGGGACCAAGTGAGGGCCTACGAAACCGGAATCCTAAAGCCCCTAAGGCCCAAGGGGTTGGCCCTTAGGAGGGAAAGCCTTCTGGCCTTTGCCCTGGGTGGGGCCTCCCTCCTCCTGGCCTTTCTCCTCCGCAAGGGCTAGAGGGGGCGCAGGTCCTCCAAAAGAAGCCAGCCCACCTCCCGGGGAAGCCCCTCCAACATCCCCTGAAGGATGGGGGCCAGGGCCTGGGCCACGGGCTTCAAGGCCTCGGGTGCCTCCTCGGTGAGGAGGAGAAGGGTGAGCTGGTAGAAGCGCTGGGTGTGGGTGGGGGTGCCGTCCTCAAAGAAGGGCGTGGGGGGCGGCACCTCGTCCAGGAGAAGCCTGGCCCCTTCCACCTCCTGGGGAAGGAGGCCCATGGGGTCCAGGGCAAGCCCCCGGGGATGCCAGAGGTAGCCCTGGAAAAGGCGCACCGCCTGCACCCCTTTAGTTTAGAACCTCCCGCACCTCCTCCCCGTAGCGATAAACCCTGGGAAGCCTCCGGGAAAGGTGCACCGCCACCTCATAAGGGATGGTCCCCCGGGCCTCGGCCCAGGCGCAAAGCCCCGTGGGGCCGAAATCCGGGGAGAGCACCTCCAAGACCGCCTCCAGGGGCCAGGGCCCCGGGGAAAGGACCGTGGTCTGGTCCATGGAGATGCGGCCCGCCACCGGGTAAAGGCCTCCTTCGGGGCCCTTCACGAAGCGCACCGCCCCCCGGGGGAGGCCATCGGCATAACCCACGGGCAAGGTCAAAAGCCACTCCCCACCCCGGGCCACGTACTCCCCTCCGTAGCCCACCCGGTCACCCGCCTTGAGCCTCTTCACCAGGGTGGGCCGGGCACGGAGGCGGAGGATGGGCTTTAGGCCGAAGCCCGGGATGAGGCCATAGAGGGCAAGGCCAACCCGCACGTTCTCCCCCCCGTGGAGGAGAAGCCCGTGGGAGTTTTCCAGGTGGTAGAAGGGGCCTTCCCCCAAAGCCTCCTTCACCCTTTGGAAACGGCTTCTTTGCACCTCGAGGAAGGCCTCGTCCTCCCCAGCGGTGGCCAGGTGGGAATAGACTCCCTCCACCCTTATCCCCAGGGCTTCCACGGCCCGTAGGGCCTCCTTGGCCTTTTCCCAGGGGAAGCCCACCCGGTTCATCCCCGTGTCCACCTTGAGGTGGGCCCTAGGCCTAATCCCCAGGGCCTGGGCCCTTCCCGCCAGGGCCTGGGCCGCCTCGAGGGTGGAAAGGGTGGGCACCAGGCCCAGGCGCAGGGCCTCTTCCGCCTCCAAGGGGTGGAGGCTACCCAAGAGGAGGATCTCCCCGGCCACACCCCCATGCCTTAGGGCCTTTCCCTCCCCCACCGTGGCCACCGCCACCCGCCTGGCCCCCTTTTGGAAGAGGAACCGGGCCAGGGGCAGGGCCCCATGCCCGTAGGCCTCGGCCTTGAGGACGGGAATGACCTCCCCCCTGGCCTTGGCCTTAAGGAGAAGCCAGTTGGCCTCGAGGGCCTTGAGGTCCACCTCTATCCAGGCGCGGGCCTCCAAGGACGCCACGGCGTGCTCCATGCTAATCCTCCAAAAGCCCCACAAAGCGGTGGGGATCGGGGTCCAGCTTGAAGCGACGGCGGTCCAGGCGGGAAAGAAGCTCCCTAAGCCGCTCCGTGCTTCCCTTTAGGAGGAGGTGGAAGACGTACAGCCCCTTCACCCGGGGCACCGGGCCAGGGGCCGGGCCCAGCACCTCCCCCTCCCGGGCCACCCCCTTCAGGGCGGAGAGGAGGGCATAGGCCTCCTCGAGGGCCCGCTCCTCCTTGCGGTGGGCCACCTCCAGCTTCACCATCCGCACCTTGGGGGGGTAGTCCAGGGCCTCCCGCAGGGCCTTTTCCCTCCAGGGGAAGGCCTCCACGCTTCCCTGCAAAAGCGCCTCGTGGGCTGGGTGGTCGGGGGTGTAGGTCTGGAGGACCAGAAGGGGCCTTCTTCCCGGCCTCAGCTCGGTAAGGGCCCAAAGCAGGCGATGGTACCGCTCGGCGGCGCGGAAGTCGGCATCGTAGAGGAAGCCATCCGCATAGGGCAGGAGGACCAAGGCCAGCTCGGGGAGCACCGGGCCCCGGAGTAAGGCGGTGGTGCCCACCACCACCCCAGGCTCCCCCGCAAGAAGGGGGCCCAGGTCGTCCTTCCCCTCCTTGGAGTAGCGGTACACGGGCAGGGAAAGGCGCCCCTTCAGCTCCTCCTCTAGCCACTCCAGCCCCGGCCCCTTGGGCTCGAGGAGGGGGGAGCCACACTCCGGGCACAGGGCCGGGGGAGGCTGGCGGTGGCCGCACTGGTGGCAGACCAGCTCTCCCTTTCCCCCCTTGTGGTAGCGCAAGGGAAGGGCGCAGTTGGGGCAGGTGGGCTTGTACCCGCAGTCAGCGCAGAGGAGGAGGGCGCTATAGCCCAGGCGGGAAGAAAGGACCAGGGCCTGCCGCCCTTTCTCCTCCACCTGCCTTAGAAGGGCCCAGGCCCTGCCCGCAAGGGGATACCCCTTTTCCCTCCTCAGGTCCACCAGGAGAAGCCTCGGCCTGGGCACGGGAAAGGCCAGGCCCGGCTTTTCCAAGACCTCCACCGCGGGAACCAGGGAAAGGTAGGTGAGGGGCACGCCCAAAAGCCTGGCCCTTAGCTCCGCCAAGGGGGGTACAAAGGCCCTGCTTCCCGAGGGAAGCTTGTAGCTTTCGCTACCCTCCTCCACCACCACCAGGGAATCCGGGGTGAAGGGGAGGAGTAGCCCGCCATAGGTGGCGAAAACCAAGCCCCCGGGATTTCGAAAAAGGGCCTCCCGCGCCTCCCGGGAAAGGCCCCCGTGGTAGGGCCTAGCCTGGGGAAAGTGGCGAAGGAAGCGCTCCAAAAGGCTCACCTCGGGGAAGAGGACCAGGTGGCTTCCCGCGCTCACCAGGCCCGCCAGGAGGCGCATCCTCTCCCCAAACCTTCCCCCGTTGAGCCTCTCTGGCCTTTCCGGCAGGAAAAGGGGTTCCAGGGGTTCGCCCTGGGGGGAGGGTTCCCTGGGGGCTCCGTAACCGATATACCCCTCGGCGAGAAGCCTCTTTACCCGGCCCACCCCCACCCCGGCGGCCCGGGCCAAGGCCGCCAGGCTCTCCGCCTGCCCCAAGGAGCGGAGCACCTGCAAGATGGCGTCCAAAAGGGGCTCGGGATGGCGCTCCTGCAAGGGGAGGAGGACCCGTCTCCCCTCCTTGAAGCCCACCTCCTCCTGCAAAACCCCAGCCTCCCGCAGGTAATCCAAGAGCCTGGGGTCAAAGCCCTTGGCCTCCTGCCAGGTGATAAGGCTCTCCAGCCCCTTGGGCAGAAGGGCTGGGTCCGCCCCCGGGTAGAGGCGCACCCGGTGCTTTAGCTCGGGGAAAGGGGGCAGGAAATCGGCAAGCACCTGGCCCAAGGGGGCAAAGAGGTAGCGGGCGGCCTCCTCCAGGAAAAGGATCTCCTCCGGGCGCAGATAGGGCCTCGAGTCCAGGTAGGCGATGGCATGCCGTAGGGCATGGCTCGGCCTGCCACCTTCCCCCACCACCACCCCCACCCGCACCTCCCCTCGCCAGGGCACCGCCACCCGCTTCCCCAGGGCCTCTTCCCCATCTACCCCCTTTGGGCCCAGGGGGGGCAGGTAGGTCATGGGGGGAAGGGGCAGGGGCAAGGCCACCTGAAGAAGGCGCATGCTGACCATAGGATAAGGGGGATGGGGTGGGCGGTGGCGCTCTCTGGGGTAGCCCTCTACAGCACCCTCTACGCGGTGGTGCCCCTGTTGCCCCTTCTGGAAAAACTCTTCGCGGCTTCTCCGGGGGCCGCAGGGCCAGGCATGGGCCTCCCCCTCTTGCTTCTGGTCCTCCTTTCCCCTTGGGTACCCCGCCTGGGCCTGCCCGCGGGTACCCTGTTGGGCGGGGGCCTTCTTTTGGTGGGCCTAGGGGGGGTGCTGGGGGCCCTTAGCCCGAGCCTTTTCCTGTGGACCCTTTGCCGCATCCTCCAAGGAGTGGGGGCTGCCCTCGTGCCCACCCTGGCCATCGCCCTCATCCCCCTCCTCTTCCCGCAGAAGGCCTGGGAGATGGCCGGGGTGTACATGGCGGGGAACGTTCTGGGCGGGGGCCTGGGCCGGGTGCTGGCGGGGGTTTTGGCGGACGTGGTCGGGGTGAGGGAGGCCCTCCTCCTCCTTTCCCTGCCCGCCCTTCTCCTGGGCCTCGCCCTCCTCCGGGCTCCCGCGGGGCTTCCCTCCCTGGGCAGGCCAAGATACGACCTTTCCGCCTTCCCCCTGTACCTGGTGGGCGCGGTCCTCCTTTTCCTGAACCTTTTCCTGGCCAACCTTCTCCCCTACCGCCTCCTGGAACTGGGCTTCCGCCCAGGGGAGGTGGGGCTCGTGTACCTGGCCTACCTTTTCGGCATCCCAGGAAGCGCCCTTTCCGGACCCCTGGCCCGCCGGTTCGGGGCGGTAGCCACCTTTCGCCTGGCCTTCTCCCTGGTCCTCCTCGCCCTGGGGCTCCTGCTCCTGCCACCCCTAGGCCTGGTCCTGGGGTTCGTGCTCCTGATGGCCGCCCTCTTCACCGCCCAAAGCCTGGCCTCGGGTGCCGCGGGAAGAAGGGGCGCGGGGGTAAGCGGCACCTACGTGGCCGCCTTCTACCTGGGAGGCACTCTGGCAGGGCTCCTTTATCCCCTTTTTCTCCATAGCTTCCCCTTGGCGGTGGCGGTGGGGATGGCCCTGGGCCTGGTCGCCCTCCTCCTGGCCCCCGTCAGGTAGTCCCTTTTTGCTGGGGGCCTTCGCCCGCTACCATAACCCCATGGAGCTCCACGCTGCCGACCAGTACCTGGTGGCCCCCGGGGAAGCCGGGCTTCTTTCCGTGTACGAAAGGCTATCCGGCACGCGGCTTTACCCCCCTTTCCCCCCGGTGGAACTCCCCGGCGGGGTAGGGGGGCTTGTGGAACGGGGGGGCTTTGGCCAGACCTTCTTCTTTCCCGCAGAAGTCCTGGGCCTGACCTTTAAGACCCCTAGGGGAAGGGTGGTGCGGGCCGGGGGGGTGGTGGTGAAGAACGTGCAGGGCTACGACCTGGTACGCCCCTTTGTGGGAAGCTTTGGCCTGTTGGGACAGGCCCTCGAGGTGGTCTTCCGCCTGAGGCCGGGGCAGGCCTCCGTCTTTTTAAAGAAGCCCTTTGCTGGAGAGTTTCCGGAGCTTACCCCCAGCCCCCGCTTCCTCTTCGCCCTCCTGGAAGAAGGGAGGTGGTGGCTTTACGCCTTCCACTTCGGCCACGAGAAGGAGGTAGCCCGCTTCCAAGAGGCCTTCGGCGGGGCGGAGGCCAGACCCCTGGACCTTAGGCCCCTCTTCCCCCAGGGGATGGGGGTGGGGGAGGGTCCCTTGAGGGACCTCCGCTTTTCCTGGGCGGATGGGGGCAGGGCCCCAAAGCCCCCCGAGGCCTTCCAGAAGCTTGCCCAAGCGCTTTAGGATCTAAGGTTCCCGCCTGGGAATCAAAAGGGTAGACAGGGACTATTTTCCGGCCTTTCTGGGAGTAGGGGCACCTGCCCCGCCCTTGCCCCCCACGCCAAGGACGGGGCAGGGTATTCTCTAAAGGATGCGGGAGCTCGAGCAAGAAGCCCTAGCCGCCATCCAAGAAGCCCAGGACCTCGAGGCCCTAAAGGCCCTGAGGGCCCGCTACCTGGGCAAAAAGGGCCTCCTCACCCAGGAGATGAAGGCCCTTGCCAGCCTTCCCCTGGAGGAAAGGAAAGAAAAGGGCCAGATCCTGAACGCCCTTAAGGAGGTCATCGAAAGGGCCCTGGAGGAGCGGGAAAAGGCCCTGGTGGAAGAGGAGCTGAAAAGGGCCCTGGAAAGGGAGCGCCAGGATGTCTCCTTACCCGGGGTGGAGGTCTTTTCCGGGGGGCTCCACCCCATCACCCTCATGGAGCGGGAGCTGGTGGAGATCTTCCGCTCCCTGGGCTACCAGGCGGTGGAAGGCCCCGAGGTGGAAAGCGAGTTCTTCAACTTCGACGCCCTGAACATCCCCGAACACCACCCGGCCCGGGACATGTGGGACACCTTCTGGCTAGAAGGGGAAGGGCACAGCCTCCCCGGCCCCTTGGGGGAGGAGGTGAGGGGAAGGCTCTTGCTTCGCACCCACACCTCCCCCATGCAGGTGCGCTACATGGTGGCCCACACCCCCCCCTTCCGCATCGTGGTGCCGGGGCGGGTTTTCCGCTTCGAGCAGACCGACGCCACCCATGAGGCGGTCTTCCACCAGCTGGAAGGCCTGGTGGTGGGGGAAGGGATCACCATGGCCCATCTGAAG
This sequence comes from Thermus neutrinimicus, assembly GCF_022760955.1. Lineage (NCBI taxonomy): Bacteria > Thermotogati > Deinococcota > Deinococci > Thermales > Thermaceae > Thermus > Thermus neutrinimicus. The sequence goes on along the minus strand of NZ_JAKTNU010000001.1, from coordinate 147,085 downwards.
GGGGCCATTTACGAGCTGGCCCAGGCCCTCTACGGCCCCGAGTCCCGGGTGCGCTTCCAACCCGTGTACTTCCCCTTTGTGGAGCCCGGGGCCCAGTTCGCCATCTGGTGGCCCGAGGGAAGGAAGTGGCTGGAGCTGGGGGGGGCCGGGATGGTCCACCCCAAGGTCTTCCAGGCGGTGGACGAGTACCGAGGAGCCTTGGGCCTCCCTCCCGCGTACCAGGGGGTCACGGGCTTCGCCTTTGGGCTCGGGGTGGAGCGCCTGGCCATGCTTCGCTACAACATCCCCGACATCCGCTACTTCTTCGGGGGAAGGCTTAAGTTCTTGGAGCAGTTCCGGGGGATTTTATGAGGGTGCCCTTTACCTGGCTGAAAAGCTACGTGCCCGAGCTGGAAAGCCCCGAGGTGCTGGAGGAGCGGCTAGCAGGCCTCGGTTTTGAAACCGACCGCATGGAGAGGATCTTCCAGATGCCCAAAGGCGTGGTCTACGCCCAGGTCCTCGAGGCCCACCCCATCCCCGAAACCCACCTGAAACGCCTGGTCCTGGATGCGGGAAGGGTGGTGGAGGTGGTCTCGGGGGCGGGAAACGCCCGCGCGGGGATCGGGGTGGCCCTGGCCCTTCCCGGCACGGAGGTAAAGGGGCTCAAAGTCGGGGAAAGGACCATCCAGGGGGTGGTCTCCCACGGCATGGCCCTCTCCCCCAGGGAGCTGGGGGTGGGAGAGTACGGCGGCGGGCTCCTGGAGTTCCCCCCCGGTGCCCTTCCCCCCGGCACCCCCCTGGCCGAGGCCTGGCCGGAAGAGGTGGTGCTGGACATAGAGGTCACCCCCAACCGGCCGGATGCCCTGGGAATCCTGGGCCTGGCCTTGGACCTCCACGCCTTGGGCTACAGCCTGGTCCTGCCCCAGGTGCGGCTGGAAACGGAGAAGGTTCCCCTACCCTTTGGCCTCAGGGTGGATGACCCCCAAGGGGCCCCCCACTTCACCCTTTCCTACGCCTCCGGCCTCCAGGTGGGGCCAAGCCCCCTCTGGTTACAGCGGATCCTTTTCGCCTGCGGGATGAGGCCCATAAGCAACGTGGTGGACGTCACCAACTACGTGATGCTGGAGCGGGCCCAGCCCATGCACGCCTTTGACCTCCGCTTCGTGGGGGAGGGAATCCTGGTGCGCCGGGCCAAGCCCGGGGAACGGCTCGTCACCCTGGACGGGGTGGAAAGGGAACTCCACCCGGAGGACCTGGTGATCGCCGGCTACCGGGGTGAGGAAAGCTTCCCCCTCGGCCTTGCCGGGGTCATGGGGGGTGCGGAAAGCGAGGTGAAGGAGGACACCCGGGCCATCGCCCTGGAGGTGGCCCAGTTTGACCCCGTTTCCATCCGCAAAACCGCCAGGCGGCATGGCCTCCGCACCGAGGCCAGCTACCGCTTCGAGCGGGGGGTGGACCCCTTGGGCCAGGTACCCGCAGCCCAAAGGGCCCTAAGCCTCCTCCAGACCCTGGCGGGGGCCCGGGTGGCGGAGACCATCCTGGAGGAAGGAAGCCCCCAGGCGCCTAGGCCCATCCCCTTTCGCCCCGATTACGCCAACCAGCTCCTCGGGACCCAGTACCCGGAGGAGGAGCAGCTTGCCATCCTAAGGCGCCTGGGCTGCCGGGTGGAGGGGGAGGGTCCCTACCGGGTCACACCCCCAAGCCGCCGCCTGGACCTCGAGCTGGAAGAGGACCTGGTGGAGGAGATCGCCCGAATCCAGGGCTACGAGACCATTCCCCTGGACCTTCCCGCCTTCTTCCCCGCCCCCGATAACCGGGGGGTGGAAAGGCCCTACCAAAGGGAGCGCCGCCTGCGGGAGCTCCTTTCGGGCCTGGGCTTCCAGGAGGTTTACACCTACAGCTTCATGGACCCGGAGGAGGCCTCCCTCTTCCGCCTCTCCCCACCCCCCTGGCGCCTCAAAAACCCCTTGAGTCCGGAAAAAGCTGCCCTTAGGACCCACCTCTTCCCCGGCCTCCTAAAGCTCCTTCGGGAGAACCTGGCCCTGGACCGCCCGGAAAGGGCCCTCCTCTTTGAGGTGGGCAGGGTTTTCACCAAGGAGGGGCCTTGGGCCAGGGAGGAAACCCACCTGGCAGGCCTCCTCTTCGGGGAAGGCCTGGGGCTTCCCCATGGGGAGAAACTCTCCGGCTACGCCCTTCTCAAAGGGCTTTTGGAGGCCCTCTTAGACCAACTGGGCCTGGACCTAGGGGTGGAGGCCCATCCCTACCCCTTCCTCCACCCCGGCGTCTCGGGGAAGGTGTGGGTGGCCGGGGAGGAAAAGGGGTTCCTGGGCCAGGTGCACCCGGAGATCCTCAAGGCCTTGGAGCTTCCCCCAGTCCATATCTTTGAGCTTTCCCTACCCCTCCCCGAGAGGCCCTTCCGCTTCCAGGACCCCTCCCGCTACCCCTTAGCCCTCAGGGACCTGGCGGTGGTGGTTCCCGAGGCCACACCCTACGGGGAGGTGGAGGCCCTCCTGCGCCAAGCGGCGGGGCCCTACCTGGAAAGCCTTCGGCTCTTTGACCTCTACCAGGGCCCGCCCCTTAGGGAAGGGGAGAAAAGCCTGGCCTTCCACCTGCGCTTCCGCCATCCCCAGCGCACCCTCAAGGACGAGGAGGTGGAGGAGGCCATGGCCCGCCTGCTGGCGGCCTTAAGGGCCCGGGGCTGGGATATCCGGGGCTAGGGTAGACTGGGGGCATGCTCACCTGGGTGGACCTCCTGGCTCTCCTAAGCCTGGCCGTGGCCCTGGCCTGGGGCTACCGAAGTGGCCTCCAAGGGGCCTTCGCCGGGCTTGGGGTGGTGCTCTACCTCCTCTTGGCCCAGGCGGGGTTTGCCGGCCCCTGGTGGGGTTTGGGCCTGGGGATCGCCCTGGGGCTTTTAGCCAAAAGCCTCCCCCTTCCCTCCCTTTCCCAGGGCCTCGAGGTCCTCCTGGGCTCCCTGGGAGGGCTCCTTTTGGGCCTATTTCTGGCCCTGGCCATCTGGACCGGCTATCCCTGGGAAAAAACCGCCGCCGGAAGCCTCCGCTACCCCTCCCTCAACCTTCCCACCGCGGTATACGACGGGGTGAGCCAAAGCCCCTTCGGCCGGGAAGCCTTCCACCTGGCCTGGTCCTCCCCCTGGCTCAGGCGGGGCCTCGGCCTAGGCCAGCCGTAAGGCCACCTAGAGGGCCAAAACCCGCGATAGGGCCAAAAGGGTGCGGTTGATGTCCTTCTTGCGCTCCACCGCCTCCTTGAGGGGGGTGAGCTCCACCTCCCCCTCCACCTCCCCCACCATGACCCCACTGGTCCCCCCGGCCAAGGCCTCCACCGCCGCCGCCCCCAGGCGGCTGGCCAGGATGCGGTCCTTGGCGGTGGGGCTCCCGCCCCGCTGGATATGGCCCAGGACCGTGACCCGGGCCTCCACCGGCACGTGCTCCCTAATGGCGGCAAGAAGCCCCGCGGCCCCTCCAGGGTAGGCCCCTTCCGCCACCACCACGATGGAGCTGGACTTACCCCGGCGTAGGGACTCCAGAAGCCCCTCGGCGATGGCCCTGGGGTCCACGGGCTCCTCGGGCACGGCGATCACCTCGGCCCCCCCGGCCAGCCCCACATCCAAGGCGATGAATCCAGAGTCCCGCCCCATGACCTCGATGAAGAAGACCCGCTCGTGGCTGGCCGCGGTGTCTCGGATGCGGTCTATGGCCTCGAGGGCCGTGTTCACCGCGGTGTCAAAGCCGATGGTGTAGTCGGTGCCGTAGAGGTCGTTGTCGATGGTGCCGGGCACCCCCACCACGGGAATCCTGTGCTCCTCCAAAAGCCGCATGGCCCCGCGGAAGGTACCATCCCCCCCGATGGCCACCAGGCCCTCGATCCCCGCCGCTTTGAGCCTCTCCGCCGCCTTGACCCTTCCCTCCTCCGTCAGGAACTCCTGGCTCCTTGCGGTGAGGAGGATGGTCCCCCCCCGCTGGAGGATGTTGGCCACATCCCGCACCCCCAAGGGCACCATCTCCCCCAGGACCATGCCCGCATAGCCCCGGCGGATGCCGATCACCTCGAGGCCCAAGGCATAGGCCTGGCGCACCACGGCCCTGATGGCCGCATTCATCCCCGGGGCATCGCCGCCGGAAGTAAACACCCCTATGCGCTTCATTCCCCCTCCTCCAATGGCTCCTTCTCCCCTTTCAGGGCCAGGCGATAGGCCTCGTTCCTGGGAACCCCCCTCTCCAGAAGGGCCCGGAAAAGCTCCTTGCCCTTAAGGCCCTGGGCCTTCAGCTCCTCCAAGGCCCGCTTGGCCTCCACAGGGGGCGCCTCCTTGGGCCCCAGCACCAGGACGAACTCGCCCCTAGGGTTTTGAAAGTGCCTCCAGGCCTCCTCCAGGGGGCCCCGGAAGATCTCCTCGTGCACCTTGCTGATCTCCCGGGCCACGGCCACGGGGTGCTTTGGGCCATAGACGGAGACGAGATCCTCCAGGGTCCTCTGCAGGCGATGGGGGCTTTCGTAAAGCACCGCGGTCCTCCCTTCCCGGGCCAGGGCCAGAAGCCGCTCCTTGCGCTCCCTGCCCCCCTTGGGCAGAAATCCCTCAAAGGTGAAGCGGTGGGTGGGCAGGCCCGAGGCCACCAAGGCGGGGATAAGGGCGGTGGGGCCCGGAAGCGCTTCCACCCGCCAGCCCCATTCTAACGCCAGGCGCACCAGCTCCGCCCCGGGATCGGAGATGCCCGGGGTGCCGGCATCGGTGGCGTAGGCCACGAAAGCGTAAGGGGAAAGGAGTTCCTTGGCCCTTCCCAGCGTGTGCTGGTCCAGGCGCAGGGTAGGGGTAGGGATGCCGTAGTGGCGGAGGAGGAGCCCGGTACGCCGGGTGTCCTCACAGGCCACCACCTCCACCTCCTGAAGCACCCTCAGGGCCCGCAGGGTGATGTCCTCCAGGTTGCCGATGGGGGTGGGTACCAGGACCAGGCGCACCTTAGAGGAGTAGGGGCTTTAGAAGCTCCTGGACCTCGCGAAAGGTGAACTGGTACACCGAGCCCGAGGGCAGGGTGAACTCCAAGAGGTCCGGGCTTCCCGGGAAAAGGACGCGGCGCAGGGCCATGGGGCCCTGGTCGGTTTCCACGTGGGCCGTCAGGTAGTCGGGCTCCAGGTTGGGCTCATCCTCGGCTTCCTTAGGGGGTTCCTCCCCCACCCCCTCCTCCAGGCGGCGCAGGGCCTCCAGGAGGTCGGCCTTAAGGGTCCGCACCTCCTCCTCCAGGGTACCGTCGGAAAAGATCAGAACCGCCTCTTCCCCCTCCCCATAAGCGGTAAGCCCCCAAAGGGCCTCCCCTTCCTCCTCGGGGGGGGCCTCCACCAGCTCCAGGGTACCGTCGGAAAGCAGGCGCAAAACCGCCCCGCAGGCCTCGCAGTCCACGAGGTCCCCCGCCTTGTATCCCTCTAGCTCCAGGGTTTCCCCGCATGCCGGGCAGACCATAAGCCTCCTCCAACCCCATTGTAGGCCCAAAAAAAGGCCTGGCCCCTGGGCCAGGCCACGCGGCTTCTCCCGGGGACGGGCCTCAACGGGTCCCGTAGCGGGCGATGCAGGCCCTCACCTCCTCCAAGGCGGCCTGCCGGTCCCGCCAGCCGGTGACCCTCACCCACTTGCCCTTCTTGGCCTCGAGGGCCTTGTAGGTCTCAAAGAAGTGCTGGATCTCCTGCCTCACCCCCTCGGGCACATGGGCGATGTCCTGGATGTGGTCCAGGCGCTGGTCCTCCGCCACCACCCCGATGACCTTAGCGTCCCCACCCTTCTCGTCCTCCATGAGGAGGAGGCCCACCACCCGCACCTCCACCACCACCCCGGGCAAGAGGGGGTAGGTGGAAAGGACAAGGCCGTCCAGGGGATCCCCATCCTCGGCCAGGGTGGAGGGAATGAACCCGTAGTCCCCGGGATAGAACTGGGCTCCGGGGAGAACCCGGTCCAGCTTGATAACCCCAAGGTCCGGATCGTACTCGTACTTGTTCCCGGAACCCCTGGGCACCTCGATGACCATGTTCACCACCTCGGGCGCACCCTTACCCACGGGAAGGCTCTTCAGGTTCACCATAGCCCCCCCATTATACGAGGACCTCCGGGAAATCGGTCACCAGGGCATCCACGCCCCAGCCGGCAAGCTCTTGGGCTTGCTGGCGGCGGTTCACCGTCCAGGCCAGGATCCGGTAGCGGGCCTTAAGCTCCCTGACCTTGTCCTCCGTGAGCAAGGAAGCCTCGGGATGCACCCACTCCACCCCCAGGCAGGGGGCCAGGGCCTCGGCCTCCACGTGCTGGTAAAGCAGGCCCAGGGGCCCCACCCCAAGCCGTTTAAGGCGCACCAGGGCCAAGGGATCGAAGGAGCTCACCCATATCCTTTCCGAGGGGTAGCGGGCCAGAAGCCTGGCCAAGGCCTCCTCCCGGCCGTCGGTCTCCGGGGGAAGGCTTTTCAGCTCCACGTTGATCCAGACCCCGGGGAAGGCCCTTAGCACCTCCTCGAGGGGGGGCACGTAGGCCGGGAGCTCCTTAGAGGAAATTCCGCTAATAGGGACGCCTCCTAGGGTGAAGTCATGGTGCACCACCAACACCCCATCCCGGGTGAGGTGCACGTCCAGCTCAAATCCATCCAACCCGGCCTCCAAGGCCTGGCGAAAGGCCTCCAGGGTATTTTCCACATAGGCCTGGGCCCCGCCTGCCGCCAGGCGAGGGGCGCCGCGGTGTCCCAAACGCAAGGGCACGAGGGCAAGTATACAATGGGGCCATGGGCAAGTATGAAACGGAGTTTTCCCGCCTGGGTGAGGAAGCCCTGGCCAAGCTGGAAGGGCCGGGTGGCTTTCTGGCCGTCACCGAGGCCCACCTGGTCTTCGTGGACGACACGGGGATTAGGCGCCTGGAGCTTTCCAGGATCCGCCGGGTGGGCAAGGGGGAGGCCGGTACCCTGCTGGTGCAAGGGGAGGGGGACTCCCTGGTCCTCCCCCTGAAGGCCTTCCCCTTGGAGGAGCTAAAGGCCTTTCTGGAGGGGTTGAAACCCCACGTGGCCCGGGCCCGCAAGGCCACCTCGGCCCAAGGCCCGAAAGCTTCTCTGACGCAGGAAACCGCGCCCCCACCCCCTCCTCCCGAGCCCGCCAAGGCCCCGGTGTGGGAGGAGGAACCCCCTCCCAAGCGGGACTCGGTGGAGCTGGCTCCGGAGCCGGAATCCCCTCCCCCAGCCCCCATGGCCAAGGCCGGAGGAGGGAGAAACCCTTTGGCCCTCCCCTTAAAGGTCCTCTCCCTCCTCACCCTGGCCTACACCGTGGCCTTCGTGGCCCTGAACCCCGGGGCGGATCCTTGGGTCTTGGCCGGGGTTCTCCTAGGCGGGCTGGGGCTGGCCTTGACGGAGTGGTCCTCGTCTACCTCCTCGCGGTAGCCCTCCTGGGCCTCTTCAACCTTTGGCCCAAGCTGGTCCCCAGGCCCCAGCCGGTGCGGGTGGAAACCCTGGTGGAGGCCAGCTTCCAGCCCCCAGCCCCTGAACCCATCAGCCTGAACCAGGCGAGCCTCGAGGAGCTCATGGCCCTTCCCGGGGTCGGCCCAGTGCTGGCCCAGAGGATCCTGGAGGGAAGGCCCTACGCTCAGGTGGAGGACCTCCTGAGGGTCAAGGGCATAGGCCCTGCCACCCTGGAGCGGCTCAGGCCCTACGTGCGCCCCTAGATGAGCCTCGCTGCCCTTCTCCAAACCCCTGGCGTGGGCCTGGGGCTAGGAGGGCTTTTGGGGGCCTGGGGCCTGCTCCAACCCGGGGTCTTCGGGGTAGCCTTGGTCCTCCTCCCCTTCCTCCGCCTCCCCTTGGCCTTGGGGATAACCCTGGTGGTCCTGAGGGGCCTCCTTCTCCCCGTCCCCGAGCCCCCCTACGGGGTGCGCCTGGAAGGGACCTTCCAGGTGGAGGGAGGGTTTACCACCAGGGACGGGCACCGGCTGTGGGTGAAGCACTTCCCGCCCCTGGAGGGGGGTTCTTACCGCCTAAAGGGATATCTGGCCCCACCGGAAGGCAGGCGGAACCCGGGCGGGTTCGACCAGAGGACGTGGCTCTTGGCCCAAGGGGTGAAGGGGGTGTTTCACGTGGAACGGGCGGAGCTCCTGGCCCCCCTGCCGGACCCGCGAAGGGGCTTTAGGGAACGCCTGGCCCAAGGGCTGAGCCCCGGGGTCAAGGAGGTCATGGAGGGCCTGACCCTGGGGGAAAAGAAGGGGCTCGAGGAGGCCTACCTGTGGTTCCAAAGGGCAGGCCTGGCCCACCTCCTGGCCCTATCCGGCCTGCACGTGGGCTTCCTGGTGGCAAGCCTCCTCCTGGCCTTCACCCCCTTTGGCCGCTGGCGGTACCTTTTGGCCCTCCTGGCCCTACCCCTGTACCTCTGGCTGGCGGGTGCTAGCCCCTCCTTGGTGCGGGCCAGCCTGATGGCAGGCTTCTCCCTCCTGGGCCTCTTCTTGGGCCTAGGGGCCGCCGGGGTGCTCCAGGCCCTGGGCCTTGCCCTCTTCCTCCAACTCCTCTGGCTCCCCCAGGGCCTCCTTAGCCTTTCCCTGCAGCTTTCCTACCTGGCGGTGCTGGGCCTTGCCCTGGTCCTGTCTCCCCTCCGTCTCCCCCAGGGAATACGGGGGTACCTCCTGGGAACCCTCCTGGCCAGTTTAGCCGCCCAGACCTTCCTCGTTCCCCTCCTCCTCCACCGGTTCGGCTTCCTCCCCCTCCTCTCTCCCCTCATCAACCTTCTAGCCCTCCCCCTGGTGGCCCTCCTGGTACCCCTGGGTGTCCTGAAACTTCTCCTGGGGGGCCTCCTCGCCCCCCTGGTGGAACCCCTGGCCCAGGCCCTGCTCCTTTTGGCCCAACTCTCCAGCCAAGGCCCCCTTCTCCGATGGGGGGAGATCTCCCCTATGGGTTTCGCCCTCTATTACCTGGGGCTCCTCCCGCCCCTCCTTGCCCTTTACCGGCACCTCCCTTGGCGGAAGGCCCCCCTCCTAACCAGCCTCCCCCTCCTCCTTAGCCTCCTTTCCGCCTGGCCCAAGCCCTTGGACCTCTGGGCCTTGGACGTGGGCCAAGGAGATGCCCTTTTGGCCCGCCTGGGCGGGGCCGAAGTGCTGGTGGATGGTGGGAGGCCGGAGCAGGGGGAGAAGGTGGTGCGCGCCCTGAGGGCCTTGGGGGTGCAGGCCCTCGAGGTCCTGGTGGCCACCCACCCCGACGCCGACCACTACGGGGGCCTCCTAAGGGTGGTGGAGGAGGTGCCCGTCGGCCTCGCCCTCCTTTCCCCCGCCTTTACCCAGGATCACCCCCTGGTTCAGGCCCTTCGGGCCAGAGGGGTGCCCCTCCTCTTCCCCGGGACGGGAAGCCGCCTCCGGGTGGGAAGGGGTAGCCTCGAGGTCCTCTGGCCATCCCACCGGCACCCCACCGATGACCCTAGCGGCTTGGTCCTCCTCCTGGACTTCTCCGGGCCCAAGGCCCTTCTCCTTGCGGATGTGCCCCAGGAGGTGGAGAAAAGGCTAAGCCCACCACGGGTGGCAGTGGTCAAGGTGAGCCACCACGGCTCCCGCACGGGCACGGACGAGGCCCTCCTGGCACGCATCCAGCCCCAGATGGCCTTGATAGGGGTGGGGAGGAACCCCCACGGCCACCCTCACCTCGAGGTCCTGGAGCGCCTGGCCCACCACGGGGTAAAGGTCTACCGCACCGACCAACACGGGGCGGTGCGGGTCCTTTTCGGCTACGCCTGGTAACCCAGGCGTCGCAAAAGGGCCTCCAGCTCCTCTAGGGAACGGTAGTGGATGACCACCTTCCCCTTCCTGCCCCCCACCACCTTCACCGGCAGGCCCAGGTGCCGGGAAAGCTCCAGGGAAAGGGGGGAAGGTTCCTGGGCCTTGCGCTCCCGTTCCCGAACCAAGCGCTCCCGCAAGGCTTCCGCCTGCCGCACGGAAAGCCCCTTGTCTAGGATCTCCTTCAGTCCCCAAAGCCGGTCCTCGGGCTCCAGCATCAAAAGGGCCCGGGCATGGCCCGCGCTGATGAGCCCCTGGTCTAGGGCCTCTAGCACCTCCTGGGGAAGCTGGAGCAACCTTAAGGCGTTGGCCACCGTGGAGCGGGCCTTGCCCACCCGCTTGGCCACCTCCTCCTGGGTGAGGCCCAGACCCAGGAGGGCCTGGTAACCCCGGGCCTCCTCCAGGGGAGTGAGATCCTCCCGCTGCAGGTTTTCCACCAGGGCCACCTCCATGGCCTCCTGGTCCGTGAGGTCACGGATGAGGACGGGAACCTCCTTTAGGCCCGCCATCTCCGCCGCCCTAAGGCGCCTCTCCCCGGCCACCAGCTCGTACCCCTCCCCCTTGGGGCGGACCAGCAGGGGCTGAAGCAGCCCTTTCTCCCGGATGGAAGCCGCCAGCTCCTCCAGGCTCTCTTGGGCGAACCTGCGGCGGGGCTGGTGGGGGTTGGGCCGGATGGCGGACAGGGGAAGCCGGACCACCCCCCCGCCCCCCTTGGGCAGGAGGGCCTCGAGGCCCCTCCCCAAGCCGCTAGCCTTCTTGGACACGAGCGATCACCTCCTCAGCCAAACGGCGGTAGGCGTGGGCACCCGGCGAGGTGGGGGCGTGCTGGGCGATGGTCCTGCCAAAGCTCGGGGCCTCCGCCAGCCGCACGTTCCGGGGTACCACCGTCCAGAACACCTTCTCCCCAAAGTGGGCCCGAAGCTGGGCCTCCACCTGTTGCGACAAAAGGGTTCGGCCGTCGTACATGGTGATGAGGATGCCGAGAAGCCTAAGGCGCGGGTTCAGGCGGGTGCGCACCTCGTCCAGGGTGGAGAGCAACCCCGCCACCCCCTCGAGGGCGTAGTACTCCGCCTGCACCGGGACCACCACCCCGTGGGCCGCCGCCAGGGCACCCACGGTTAGGGCCGAAAGGCTCGGGGGTACGTCCAAAAGGGTGATCTCGTACCCCTCGTCCCGCAAGGCCTCCCCCAGGGCCCAGGGCCTTTCCAAGAGCTCCACCGTGGCCCCCACCAGCTCCGGGGTAGCGGGCAACAGGTGGAAACCGTCCACGGGGTGCACCAAGGCCTCCAGGGGCTCCCCCTGCAGCAACTGGTAAACCCCCCTCTCGGGCCTTAGCCCAAGGCCGCTGGTGGCGTTCATCTGGGGGTCAAGGTCCACCAGGAGCACCCTCTTTCCCATGCGGGCCAGGTAGGCGGCCAGGTTGATGGCGCTGGTGGTCTTACCCACCCCCCCCTTTTGGTTCACCAAGGCGATCCGCCGTAACACCTTGGACCCTAGCATAAAGGATTTTTCTCGGGCACCCCCGGCCGCCGGGGATACCTGGCCGGGGTAGAGGCCTCCTTGGCCACCACCACCAGGCTCCGCTCCTCCTGGGCCACGGGAAGGAGCAGGGTGTGGAGGGTGGCCGGACCGCCTCCCAAGAGGGCAAGGGCCTTGGGTAAGGAGGCCAGCTCCTCCGCCACCCTTGGGCCCTTCTGCGCCACCATATACCCTCCCAAGGCCACGAAGGGCAGGCCCAGTTCCACCAAGACGCAAAGGGGGGCCACCGCCCGGGCCACCACCCGCCCGTAGGCCTCCCGGTGCTCGGGCAGGTGGGCCAGCTCCTCCGCCCGGCCCCAAAGGGGATAGGCGCCCTTCAACCCCAGGGCCTCCACCGCCTGGGACACGAAGGCCACCTTCTTCTTGGTGGCGTCCAGGAGGGTGACCTCCAGCTCAGGGCGCACGATCTTCAGGGGAATCCCGGGAAACCCCGCCCCCGTCCCCAGGTCCAGCACCCGCCATGGCCCTTGGAAGAGGGGCAGGGTGAGGAGGGTTAGGGAGTCCAGGAAATGCTTGACCACCACCTCCTCCTCCGTGCGCAAAGCCGTGAGGTTCGTGCGCCGGTTGGCCTCCATGAGGAGGTCGTAAAGGCGGGAGAAGGCGGGAAGGTGCGCCTCGAGGTCCAGCCCCAAGCCCCGCCCCCCTTCCAGAAGGAGCTGGATGCCCTTAGGGCTCAGGCCCATCCCCGCCTCCCATGTTTCACGGGAAACATCCCCTAACGGGCCACCACCCTGAGGTGCACCAACAAGGCCGTGAGGTCGGAATCCCGGATCCCCGGTATCCGGGCGGCCTCTGCCACGGTGCGGGGCCTCACCCGGGAAAGCTTTTCCACCGCCTCCCGGGATAGCCCCGGGACCCGGGGAAACACCAAACCCTCGGGTATGCGGAAGGCCTCCAGATCCCTCAGCTTTTCCCGCAGGCGCTCCTGCCTTTGGATGTACCCCGCGTACTTGGCCCGCACCTCCACCTGGTAAGCCTCCTCGGGACCCAAGGGGGCGGGCGGAGGAAAGCGTTCCGCCAAGGCCCTGTAGGTGTTTTCCGGGCGCCTTAGCCAAACTAGGCCGCTCACCCCATCCACCCGCAAGGCCTCCAGGCGCCTTAGCTCCTCCTCCACCCGGCGGTACTTCTCCCTCACCGCCTCCAGATCCTCCCTGGGCCTCAGACCCCACTCCACCGCCAAGGGCACCAGGCGCTCGTCCGCGTTGTCCGCCCGGCAGAGGAGGCGGAGCTCCACCCTCGAGGTCATCATGCGGTAGGGCTCGTCCGTGCCCCGGCCCACCAGGTCGTCCACCATCACCCCCATGTAGCCGCTTTCCCGGGGCAAGTGGACCTCGGGAAGACCCAGGGCAAAGCGGGCCGCATTTAGGCCCGCCAGAAGCCCCTGGGCCGCCGCCTCCTCGTACCCCGAGGTACCGTTCACCTGCCCGGCGCTGAAAAGCCCGGGCAGCAACCGGGACTGCAGGCCCCGGGTGAGCTCCGTGGGATCTAGGCTGTCGTACTCCACCGCATAGGCGTACCGCTGGATCACCGCCCGCCTGAATCCCGGAAGGCTTTTCACCATCTCCTCCTGGAGCTCGGGCGGTAGGCTGGAGGAGAACCCCTGGAGATACACCTCGCTGGTGGAGAGGCCATCGGGCTCCACGAAAAGCAGGTGGCTTTCCTTATCGGAAAAGCGCACCACCTTGTCCTCGATGGAAGGACAGTAGCGGGGACCGATGCCCACGATATCCCCTGCGTAAAGGGGAGATAACTGCAGGTTCTCCAGGATGAGACGGTGGGTGCGGGACGTGGTCCGGGTCTGCCAGGTGGGGAGCCTGGCCGCATGGGGCCCCGGGCTTCCCGTGAAGCTCCCCGGGGGCACCTCTGGGGGCACCACCTCCAGCTCGGAAAACTCCACGGAATCCGCCCGGATCCGGGGCGGGGTCCCCGTTTTGAACCGGCGCAGGGTGTGGCCCACGGCCTCGAGGCTCCGGGAAAGGAACCGGGCGGGTGGCTCCCCCTGCCGCCCCGCCGGCCGGGAACGCCTCCCGTACCAGACCACACCACCCAGGAAGGTTCCCCCCGCCACCACCACCGCCTTGGCGGGGATCTCCCGGCCGTCCACGGTGCGCACCCCAAGAAGCCTCCCTCCCTCCACAAGGAGGCTCGCCACTTCTCCCCGGAGCACCTCAATGGGCCTTTCCGCCAGGATCTCCTGGACCTTGAGGGCGTAGAGATCCCGGTCCACCTGCACCCTTAGGCTTTGCACCGCCGGTCCCTTGGAGCGGTTGAGCACCCGGGTGTGGATGGCGGTTTCGTCCGCCGCCCGGCCCATGAGCCCCCCCAGGGCGGTGAGCTCCGCCACCAGCTGGCTTTTGCCCGGCCCCCCCACCGCCGGGTTACAGGGCATCATGCCTATGCGCTCGGGATTGATGGTGACCAGGGCCACCCGCACTCCCAAGGCGGCGGCCCCCCAGGCCGCCTCCAGCCCCGCATGCCCGCCTCCCACCACCACCACGTCGTAGCCCATCCCACCCTCCACTTTACCCAAGGCCTTGGCGTAGAATGTTCCTCCGGAAACGCGGGGGGTAGCCTTGACCCACGAGGCCGTCTGGCAACACATCCTGGAGCACATCCGCCGCAACATCACCGAGGTGGAGTTCCACACCTGGTTTGAGCGCATCCGCCCCTTGGGCATCCAGGATGGCGTCCTCCAGCTGGCGGTGCCCACCTCCTTCGCCCAGGACTGGATCAAGCGCCACTATGCCGAGCTGATCCAGGAGGCCCTGGGCCTTCTCGGGGCCCAGCCTCCTCGGTTCGAGCTCAAGGTGGTCCCCAGCGTGGCCGTCCAGGAGGATATCTTCCACACCCCCACCCCTTCCGAGGCCTCCAAGCCCAACCTCAACCCCAAGTACACCTTTGAAAACTTCGTGGTGGGGCCCAACAACTCCATGGCCCATGCCGCGGCGGTGGCGGTGGCGGAGTCCCCAGGGCGGGCCTACAACCCCCTTTTCATCTACGGGGGCGTGGGCCTGGGCAAGACCCACCTCATGCACGCCGTGGGGCACTCCGTGGCCAAGCGCTTCCCTCACCTCAAGATCGAGTACGTGTCCACGGAAACCTTCACCAACGAGCTCATCAACGCCATCCGCGAGGACCGCATGACGGAGTTCCGCGAGCGGTACCGCTCCGTGGATCTCCTCCTGGTGGACGACATCCAGTTCATCGCCGGCAAGGAACGCACCCAGGAGGAGTTCTTCCACACCTTCAACGCCCTTTACGAGTCCCATAAGCAGATCATCCTCTCCTCCGACCGGCCCCCCAAGGACATCCTGACCCTCGAGGCCCGCCTAAGAAGCCGGTTTGAGTGGGGCCTCATCACCGACATCCAGCCCCCCGACCTAGAAACCCGCATCGCCATCCTCAAGATGAACGCTGAGCAACGGGGTCTCAGGATCGGCGAGGAGGTGCTGGAGTACATCGCCCGGCAGGTGACCTCCAACATCCGCGAGCTGGAGGGTGCCCTGATGCGCACCATCGCCTACGCATCCCTAAACGGGGTGGAGCTCACCCGCGCCGTGGCCGCCAAGGCGCTCTCTGACATCTTTGCCTCCAAGGAAGTGGAGGTGGATCCCCAGGAGATCGTGCGTAAGGTGGCGGAGTACTTCGCCCTGCGTCCGGAGGACCTGTTGGGGGGTGGGCGGCGCAAGGAGGTGGTTTTACCCCGGCAGATTGCCATGTTCCTGGTAAGGGAACTCACCCGCTCCTCCCTTCCCGAAATAGGCCAGCTCTTCGGGGGGCGGGACCACACTACCGTCCTCTATGCCATCCAAAAGGTCCAGGAGCTTTCGGAAAGCGACCGTGAGGTGCAGAAGCTGCTCCGCAACCTGAAAGAGGCCCTGACATGACCCCTGTGGATAACCTGTGGATAACCCTGTGGATAACCCGGGTTTTTCTGTGGATAACCCTGTGGACAACCTGTGGAAAACCCACCCCCCTTCCGGGCTTGTGGATAACTGGCCAGTTATCCACAACTTATCCACAGCCTAGGCCCGGTTATCCACAAGAGTTTTCCACAACCCCTTTTCGCTTCCACACGGCATTTTCTACCCCTTATCCACATATCCACAGCCCCTACTACTACGACTACTATGCTTTTAAGATCTTTAAAAAAGCCATAGTAATAGCAGTAGAGAGGAGGCAAAGCCCATGAAGGTGACAGTTCCAAAAAACCTGCTTACCGAACACGTGGCCCTCCTGGAACGGGTCATTCCCACGCGAAGCTCCAACCCTCTTTTCACCTACCTAGGCCTAGCCCTTACGCGGGAGGCCCTGGTGTTGTTCGGCACCAACGGTGAGGTGGACCTGGAGGTGCGCCTGGAGCTTCCCACGGAGGGAGAGGGACATTTTTTGGTTCCTGCCCAGCCTTTCTTTCAGCTGGTGCGCAGCCTTCCTGGGGATCAGGTGGAGCTCTCCTTTGGCGCGGAGCTTTCCCTCTCCTCGGGTTCCTTCAGCACCCGGCTAAGCCTTGCTCCCGATGAAGGCTACCCCGAGCTTTTCTTCCCCAGCCTGGAAGGCCCCGCGGAGCCCTATTCCCTGCACAGCCTTTTACCGGTGGAGGAACTCCTCAAAGCCCTTTCCCACGTGCGCTATGCGGCCAGCAACGAGGAATACCGGGCGATTTTTCGGGGCGTCCAGTTGGAGTTTTCCGAGGGTGGACTGCGTTCCGTGGCCTCCGATGGGTACCGCCTGGCCCTTTACAGGCTTGCCAGACCCCAGCCCTTTGCCAAAAAGGTGGTGGTGCCTGCCCGCAGCGTGGACGAGATGGTGAGGGTCTTGAAGGGCATGGGCGAAGGGGAGGTAGCCCTGGCCCTGGGACCGGGGGTTCTGGGCCTGTCCACCAGGGGTTCGCAGGGCCCCGCCCCCATTGATAAGGGGCAACTGCGCATGGCCGTCCGGCTCATGGAAGGGGAGTTTCCCGATTATGAGCGGGTGATCCCCAAGGAGTTCCCCCTGAAGGCGGCTTTTGAAGTGGAGGCCTTCCGCGAGGCCCTGCGCCGGGTGAGTGTCCTTTCTGACCGGCAAAACCACAGGGTGGACCTCCTCTTCGAGGAGGGGCGGGCGCTGCTCTCGGCGGAGGGGGACTACGGCAAGGGACAGGAGGTGGTTCCCGTGCGCCTCCAGGGCACGCCCCTGGCGGTGGCCTACAACGCCCGCTATCTCCTCGAGGCCCTTTCCCCCCTCTCCGGCCAGGCGGTGTTGTTGCTTTCCGGTCCTGCAAGCCCTAGCCTGGTGCGTCCAGGGGAGGCTTCCCCGGCGGAGGCAGGGGAGGGGTACCAGGCGGTGGTGGTGCCCCTGCGGGTGTAAACTTGGACCCGGGGGCGGGAAGCGCTTCCAGAAAGCTTAGGGGAGGAGTCCATGACCACAATCGTGAACGTGAAAGCTAGGGAGGTTTTAGACTCTAGAGGCTTTCCCACGGTGGAGGCCGAGGTGGAGCTGGAAGGGGGTGCCCGGGGCAGGGCCATGGTGCCCTCAGGAGCCTCCACCGGTACCCATGAGGCCCTGGAGCTAAGGGATGGGGGCAGGCGTTACCTGGGGAAGGGGGTGCGCCGGGCGGTGGAGGCCATTCGGGAACGCATCGCTCCCGAGCTCATCGGCCAAGACGCCCTGGACCAGGAGGGGGTGGACCGGGCCATGCTGGAGCTGGACGGCACCCCCAACAAGTCCAACCTGGGGGCCAACGCCATCCTGGCGGTTTCCCTGGCCACGGCCCGGGCTGCGGCGGAGGCTTTGGGCCTACCTCTATACCGTTACTTGGGGGGAGTTCAGGCGGTTACCTTACCTGTTCCCCTTATGAACGTGATCAACGGGGGAAAGCACGCGGACAACCGAGTGGACTTCCAGGAGTTCATGCTGGTGCCCGCGGGGGTGGAGAACTTCTCCGAGGCCTTGCGGGTGGGAGCCGAGGTGTTCCACACCCTCAAGGGGGTGCTGAAGGAAAGGGGATACAGCACCAACGTGGGGGATGAGGGGGGGTTCGCCCCGGACCTTAGGAGCAACGAGGAGGCCATAGAGCTTCTCCTCCTGGCCATCGAGCGGGCAGGGTACACCTCAGGGCAGGAGGTGTCCTTGGCCCTGGACCCGGCGGCCAGCGAACTTTACCGGGATGGCCGGTACCACCTGGAAGGGGAGGGGCGGGTGCTCTCCTCGGAGGAGATGGTGGAGTTCTGGGCCACGTGGGTGGAGAAATACCCCATCCGCTCCCTTGAGGATGGGCTGGCGGAGGATGACTGGGAGGGCTGGCGGCTTCTTACGGAGCGCCTGGGGGGTAAGGTCCAGCTGGTGGGGGACGATCTTTTCGTCACCAACCCAAAAAGGCTTCGCCAAGGGATCGAGCAGGGTGTGGCCAACGCCATCCTGGTGAAGGTGAACCAGATCGGCACCCTTTCCGAGACCCTCGAGGCCATCCGCCTGGCCCAGCGCTCCGGCTATCGGGCGGTGATCAGCCACCGCTCCGGGGAAACCGAGGACAGCTTCATCGCCGACCTTTCCGTGGCGGTGAACGCTGGGCAGATTAAGACCGGTTCCCTCTCCCGTTCGGACCGCCTTGCCAAGTACAACCAGCTCCTGCGCATTGAGGAGGAGCTGGGGCGTGCGGCGCGCTTTTTGGGGTATGAGGCCTTTTAAGCGCACCAAGATCGTGGCCACCCTGGGGCCCGCCTCGGATTCCAAGGAGGCCATCCGGGCCCTGACAGAGGCGGGGGCGGATGTCTTTCGCCTGAACTTCAGCCACGGCACCCACGAGGATCACCGGAAGCGGGTGGTCTGGGTGCGGGAGGTGGAGAAGGAACTGGGCAAAACCCTGGCCATCCTCCAAGACCTCCAGGGACCCAAGATCCGCATCGGCCGCTTCCGGGAGGGACGGGTGGAGCTTAAGGCGGGCCAGCCCTTCGTCCTCACCCGGGCTCCCGTGGAGGGGGATGAGACCCGGGTCTCCCTCACCTACAAGGGGCTTCCCGAGGACGTGGCCCCCGGGCAGATGCTCCTCTTGGACGATGGCCGCCTACGCCTTCGGGTGGAGAAGATCCAGGGGGACGAGATCCACACCCGGGTGGAAGTGGGCGGGGTGCTTTCCGACAGCAAGGGGATCAACGTTCCGGGTTCGGATCTCTCCATCCCCGCCCTGTCGGAAAAGGACATCCAGGACCTGGCCTTGGGGGCGGAGCTCGGGGTGGACTGGGTAGCGGTGTCCTTTGTGCGTACCCGGGATGACCTGCTCCTGGCCCGGCACTACCTGGCCCGGCATGGTTCCCGGGCCCGGCTCATGGCCAAGATAGAGAAGCCCTCCGCCGTCTACCGTTTTGAGGAGATCCTGGAGGAAGCCGATGGAATCATGGTGGCCCGTGGGGACCTAGGGGTGGAGATGCCTCTAGAGGAGGTGCCCATCATGCAAAAGCGCCTTATCCTCAGGGCCATCGCCGCCGGCAAACCGGTGATCACCGCCACCCAGATGCTGGAGTCCATGGTGCAGAACCCAAGTCCCACCCGGGCGGAGGCCTCTGACGTGGCCAACGCCATCTTTGACGGCACGGATGCGGTGATGCTCTCCGCGGAAACCGCCGCCGGGGCCTACCCGGTGGAGGCTGTGGCCACCATGGCCCGGATCGCCCAAGCGGTGGAGTCCTCCCCCGAGTTCTTGCAAAAGCTCAACGTCCTCCGTCCGGCCCCCACCCCCACCACCCAGGACGCTATAGCCCAGGCGGCGGACGACATCGTGGAGGCGGTGGAGGCCAAGGCCATTGTGGTCTTTACCGCCACGGGAAGCTCGGCCAGGCGCATCGCCCGCACCCGGCCCAGGGTGCCCATTCTGGCCCTCACTCCAAACCCCGAGGTGGAGCGGCAGCTGGCCTTGGTCTGGGGGGTCCTGCCCCATCTGGCCCCCGACCCTCAGGACACCGACGACATGGTGCGCATCGCCCTGGAGAAGGCCAAGGCCTGCGGGCTGGCCCAGGTGGGGGAGAGGGTGGTGATCGCCGCGGGAGTGCCCTTTGGGGTGCGGGGAACCACCAACCTCATCCGGGTGGAGCGGGTGAGCTAATACCACCCCACCCTGGCCCTGCCAGGGTGGGGCCCCGGTAAAGCCCTTTTGCAAGGCCGATCTCGGCCTAAGCCCTCCCGGGGGAGGAGGCGCCCTTTAGGGGACATATAGGGCCAAGGCACTCACCACGGGCCTGGGAGAGCCCTGGTAAGGGTTTCGTAGCCTACCCTTGACCCAAAGTTGCGCTGAGCCCCCTCCGTCCATCCGCAGGGCGTTCCAGGCCCCTAAGGCCAGGAGGGCCCGGGCCAGGACCCCTGGGGTGGTGGGTTCGGAGACCAAAAGCCAAAGCCTCCCCTCCCGGGTCCAGGCCACGGCCGCCTGGGGGGCCATGGCCTGAAGGGGCCTGGGGTCGCGGAAGTTCTCCCGGCTTGGGTCAAAGGCGTATTGGCCTTCCCTAACCAAGAGGGGGCCCCCCTCTAAGGCGTAACGGACGGGTGGATCCAGGCGGCCGTAAAGGCTTAGGGGGTCCCCTGGCTCCAAGGGGAAAGGGGGGGACCCCTTGGGAAAGGTAAGGGCCCAGGCTCCGGCGGGAAGTTCCTGGGGGGCAGGGAGGATGGCCTGCACCCGCTCTCCCACCACCAAGGCCACCTCCTCCCCCTCCTTTCCCACGGGTCCTGGGACCGTGTGGGCGGTGTAGCGGGCTCGGGAGGCGTTAATCCCCACCCGCACCCGTTCGCCCCGCGGTCCCTGGACCACCGCTTCAAATCTAGGGAAACCCATAAAGAAACCGAAGCTATCCCACATGAGCGCCACCCGGCCAAAGGGATAGGAGACCGTGACCCCGTCCTGGACCCATAGGCCAAGGGGGGTGGCGGTTTTGGGGTCAAAGTACCCGCCGTTCAACACCGCTAGGGCGTCTTTGGCCAGGTCCTTGGGCAGGGCCCGGACCCCAGGCCTTCCCACGGGAACAAGCCTGCCCTTTTCCGCCTCCACCAGGTAGAGCCTTAGGGGTTCTGGGGCAAAGGCCCAGACCTCCCGGTAGCGAACCCCTGGGGCCAAGGGTTCCTCCACCTCGGCCTCGAGGACATAGAGGTCCAGGACCAGGCGGTCGGGGTCCTTCAGGGGAAAGAGGCGGTAGCGCAGGAGCTTTCCCGGAAAGCTTAGGCTGAGCTCCGTGCCCCCTGGCAATAGGCGCACCCTGGCCCCCACGCCCTTGGGCCAGGGGACCTGGGTTATGCCCGGGGCCAGGTAGGGGAGAAGGAGGGAAAGGGTTCCTGGGGCTTGGCCCTCCGAGGGTGGCTTAGGTGCGGGTTCGGGCCCGGGGAGGTCCAGGACTATGCGGAGGGCCCGTCCCTGGGTGCCGTGGCGTACCCCGGCCTCCGGGGTGCGGAAGTAGCCCAGGGCCTTCAGGGCCTCGAGGGGAATCCTTTCCCCATCGGGCGGGGGCAGGGAGGGGTCCAAGGGCTCCACCCAGCCCACCCCCGGTACGTGGACCAAACGCACCCCCTCCCCCTCGTAAATCCAGGCTCCGGCCTCCTCCCGGAAGGAAAGGCCAAATGTGTCGGCGGGAAGCAGGGTCTGGGCCAGGGCCCAGGGAAGGAGCAAGAGGAGGGCGACCAACCTCATCCCCTCATGGGAGCATATGGGGGTTAGAGAAACCTTAAAAGGGGCGCAGAGATCCTCGCACGGATGGGGGCTCCCTTAGCTGGGCCCGCGGGGCTTGGATCAGCCCTTTACCACGATGAGGGGCCTTAAGCGGGCCACCTTCTTGCCGATCCCGGCTCCCTGGACCGCCTCCACCACCACGGAAACATCCTTGTAGGCCTCAGGCAGTTCCTCGTCCACCGTAGCCTTGGTGGCCGCCCGCACCAGGATGCCCCTTTCCGCAAGCTCCTTGATCAGGTTGCGCTCCCGGGCCACCCGCTTGGCCTGGTGGCGGCTCATCTTGCGCCCAGCCCCGTGGCAACTGGAGCCGAAGGATACCGCCATGGCCTTCTCCGTTCCCGAAAGCACGTAAGAGTAGCGGCCCATATCCCCGGGTACCAGCACGGGCTGGCCCACATGCCGATACTCCGGGGGGATCTCGGGATTCCCTGGGCCAAAGGCCCGGGTGGCCCCTTTGCGGTGCACCAGAACCCGTTTTCCTCCGTGCTCCTCAAACTTGGCGTTGTTGTGGGCCAGGTCATAGAGGACCCTTAGGCCGTGCTCCCTGGGCGGGAAGCCCACCACCTCGAAGGCCTCCCGCACGAAGTGGGCGATGAGCTGCCGGTTGGCGAAGGCGAAGTTGGCGGCGGCGGCCATGGCCTGGAGGTAGTCCTGGCCCTCCGGGCTCTTGATGGGGGCTGCCGCCAGCTGTTTGTCCACCAGCTCGATGCCGTAGCGGGGGGCTACCTTGAGGAATCTTTCCACATAGTCCTGGCAGACCTGGTGGCCGAGGCCCCGGCTTCCCGTGTGGATGAGGACGGTGATCTGGTTGGGGAAGAGGCCAAAGGCTTCGGCGGCTTCCTCGTCGTAGATCTGGTCCACGTACTGCACCTCGAGGAAATGGTTCCCGCTTCCTAGGGTGCCGATCTGGGGAGCTCCCCGTTCAAAGGCCCTGTCCGAAACCTTGTCGGGGTTGGCCCAAGGGAGGCGGCCCTCCGACTCGATGAAGTGGGAGTCCTCCGGGTAGCCGAAGCCCCTGCGGATGAGCCAGCCCGCCCCCTCCTTGAGGATTTCCTTAAGCTCCTTCTTGCTGAAGCGCACGTCCTTGCGCTGGCTTCCCACCCCCGAGGGGATGAGGCGGTAGAGGGCATCCGCCAGTTCCCTTTGGCGGGGGAGGAGGTCTTCCAGGGTGAGGGTGGAGGCCAGGAGGCGTACCCCGCAGTTGGAGACCACAAACCCTTCGGCGACGAAGTTGTGTCCCTCATGAGCCATGGAGAGGTCGTAAACCCTTCCCCCATGGGGAACGGTTTCCATGGCCACTATCCTGTCAAAAAGCATGGGGCCGGCCCTTTGGAGGAACTCAGGGAAGGTGGGAAATCCCCAGGGGCGGAAGTTGCCTCGCTTCTCGTACAGGGTACGCTCCACGAAGCGTTGCGGGAGGCCTAGGGTGGCGGCAATACCCTTTGGCCCTAGGCCTGCCTGTCGTAGGGCTAAGACGTCCTCGGCCTGGCTTTTCCGAGCTTCTAGGTGGGCCCTTTTTAGGCGTAGGTAGAAGGCGGCAACCTGGGCTAGCCAGGCCTTTTGGGGAGCGTACGCATAGCCCACCCTCTCGTAGAGAAGGCTGAGGTTTTGGGGTGTACTACGGAGGATCAGTTTGAAGCGGTGGGAAGGATCAGCCGGTTCCTCCCAATCCACTTCCTCACGTAGGGACTGGACTTCCAGGCCCAAGCTTTCCATTAAGCAGGCCAGGGCTTCCATGAAGGTTCGGCCACTTTCCAACAGGCTTTTCCGCTTGGACTGGGAAAGCACAGGAGAGGCGAGGTTGTACCCATGTCCGCTTACCCACCTTGGAGCGGAGAGCTCAGCTCCAAACAGTCCTGCTAGAAAGTTGGCTTTAAGCCAAGCGGGAAGGGAGAAGAGCCAATCGGGTAAGGCAAAAGCGGTTTGCGCCTTTGGGCCTTCGGGAAGGCCTAAGGCGTGGAGAAGGAGGAACAAAGCCCGGGAAGAAATCTTAAGGCTAGCCTCCCGGTAGGTGAAGGTCCGTGCTCGGAAGCTGTGGTTTCGTACCCGAGCGTAAGGGCCCCCGGCCTGGAAGCCCAGACCCTTGAGGTCCTCCTTGGCTTCCAGGAGTCCTCCTTCCTCCCCATAGAGCACCAGGTACCCCCTGCCTTGGGACCGGTAAAGGGTTCCATCCCCCAAGGCGTAGCCCAAAAGGCGGAGGATAGCGGGTAGGCGAGGGTGGTCTGTCCGCAGGGGAAGGAGCCCCTTCGTTTTCAACACGTCTGCTGCCTGGGGGAACCCCAGGGCAAGGCCTAGGGCTTGGGCCCTTTCTTCGCTAAGAAGGGTGAGGGACGGAGGGGGTTCGTGGGGAAAGCCTTGGAAGGGGTGGATGGCCACCAGGTCTCCCTTTTTCAGGGTGCCTATGGGGCGCATCCCCGAGGGGGTGTAGACGGGATGATCCGGGGTGGCCTCCAGGATGAACCCACCTTCGGTGCGGAGGCGCACCAGGGTTTCCGCTTCCCGGGAGAGGAGGAGGAGGGCTTTGCCTGCCTCAGGTTTTTCCCCAAGCCGCCATACGGTGAGGAGGGGTTCTCCTTCCCTCGCCACCTCCTCTATAGGGCGGGTGTAGCGGTCATGAAAGAGTACGCGGGTGCCGGCAGGCAGGCAGTTGATATCAAACCCCACCCCTCCCGGGCTCACCACCCCCCCTTCCTCGGGGTCGAAGGCCGCCACCCCCCCGATGGGGAAGCCGTAGCCCCAGTGGATGTCGGGCATGGCCAAAGCGGGCTCCACGATCCCTGGCAGGGTGGCCACGTTCATGAGTTGCTGCAAGGAGGCGTAGTTTTCCCCCTCGAGGTCCTTAAGAATCTCCTCCGAGGCGAAGAAAACCGCGTCCACCCGCATTTTTCCCTGGCGGGGGATGCGGTAGGTGTAGGGGGCGATTTTCTCAAAGCGCATGGCGCCCTCCCAAAGCAAAAGGCCGGGCTTTGGTGCCCGGGCTTGTCCTTAAGTTACCGCGGTATGCGGTATGCGTCAAGCCTATGCAGCAGGCCTAAGGAGCCTTGGGGGGTTCGGAAAGGGGGGTAACCTCCAGGTTGTCCAGGTAAAGCACCAGGCCCGCCTCGTGAACCCCGAAGCCCAACCCTCCTTGGCGGAAGTCGGGGTCTTTCCAGGAAAGAAGCTCTCCCCCGTCCATGCTGAACCGGACCTCGCCTGTATCCTTGGCAAGGATGGCAAAGCGGTGCCATTGCTTATCTTCTACGAACCGCTGTCCAGCTTCCTTCAGCTCGGGCCTCTTCGCCACCACCTGCCGCTGTTCCCCGAGAACCTTGGTGAGTTCTACACCGTCTCCACCGAATCGGAACTCCAAGGCCCGGGTGCCCGTGGGGTCCAGGAATACCCGAAGAAGGAGAGAACACCAATAGCAACCCCCTAAGGACTTCACTTCTAGGCGGGCCAGGTAGTTGGTCCAATCCCCTGCGCCCGTTGTGAGCAGGGCTCCACCGAAACGCTCTAGGCGGACCGCCCGGGTTATGGCATTTTGGGGGTTCAGGGCTTCCGTGACGGTGAAGCGGGCCTCGTTTGTTCCAAGTAGGCCATATCGTTTGGGAGCCACCGTGGTCAGGACTGCGCCTAGAGGGTAGGACTCGAAGTCATCCACATGGGGCAAGGGGTTTCCTGGGAGCACCCATTGGGGAACGCCTACCTGGGGGAGCGGTAAGGGTACCGTGGGTTCCAGCACCAGCCTGGGAGCGCACGCCCCCAAAAGGGCTACGGCAAGGCCTACCAAAAGAAACCGGTTCCGTGTCATGGTCACCTCCTTTTTTCTCACAGAATAGCACCTTTCCCTCGGATGTTAAAGGGGGAAACAGCCTTGCGGTAAAATCCCCCCGTGTCCGGCTTGGCCTTTGCCCTGGAAACCCACCCTGGTCTCAAGCGGCCCAAGAACGAGGACGCCGTGGGCCACGCCCTCACCCCTTGGGGTGGGGTCTTCGTGGTGGCGGACGGGATGGGGGGGCACCGTACGGGGGAGGTGGCGGCCAGGCTGGCCGTGGAGGGGATTCTGGAGCACCTGAGCCAGGGGGACCCCAGCCCCAGAGCCCTGCTTCAAGCCTTTGAAAGGGCCAACGAGCGCATCTATCAGGAGGCGCAACGCCCTGAGAACCGGGGCATGGGCACCACCGCCACCTGCCTCCTTCTGGATCTGCCCTATGCCCTGATCGCCCACGTGGGGGACTCGAGGGCCTACCTCCTCAGGAAGGGGGAGCTTACCCTCCTCACCGAGGACCACTCCTGGGTGGCGGAAAGGGTGCGCCAGGGCCTTTTAAGCCCCGAGGAGGCCAAGACCCACCGCTGGCGCAACGTGATCACCAATGCCCTAGGCTCCTTCCCCCAGGCCCGGGTAGACCTCATGGGGCTTAAGCTTGAGCCCGGGGACGTGTTTTTGTTGTGTAGTGACGGCCTTTCGGGAGTTTTGGAGGACCGCACCCTCGGAGAAGTTCTAAAGAGCTTTCCTCCCGAAGAGGCGGCCAAGCGCCTGGTGGCCTTGGCCAACGAATGGGGGGGGCCGGATAACATAAGCGCCATCGTGGTGCGGGTTCCTGAAGAGCTTCCCCAGGGGGGTCGTCCTTATGCCTTGCCCCTCGAGGCGGCGGCGGGAGCCCCGGTGCGCCTCAAGCTGGGGGAGGAGCCCGAGGAACTGCCCACCCAGGTCTTGGAGCCCAGGCGCTCGCGGGTACGCCTGAACTGGCGGGATGCCCTTTTGGTGCTCCTTTGGGTGGTGGTGGTGGCCTACATCCTCCTGGGCTACTTCAAAAGGCCCTAGACCTGCTAAACTCCTAGGGGTATGGAGCGCACCTTTGTCATGGTGAAACCCGACGGCGTGCGAAGGGGTCTGGTGGGGGAGATCCTTTCCCGTTTTGAGCGGAAGGGTTTCCGTATCGCGGGGCTTAAGCTTTTACAGATCACCCAGGAGCTGGCAGAAAGGCATTACGCCGAGCACCGGGATAAACCCTTCTTCCCCGGCCTGGTGAGCTTCATCACCTCGGGTCCCGTGGTGGCCATGGTGCTGGAGGGGCCGAACGCGGTGGCCGAGGTGCGGAAGATGATGGGGGCCACCCATCCTAAGGACGCCCTCCCCGGCACCATCCGGGGGGATTTCGCCACCACCATCGACGAGAACGTGATCCACGGTTCCGCGAGCCTCGAGGACGCAAAGCGGGAGATCGCCCTTTTCTTCCGCTCGGAAGAGCTCCTCTAGGCCAGGGCCTACTCGTCGCTTTCGGGGGCCTGGGGCAGGCTTTGCGCCCGGAGGCGTTCCCAAGGGAAGTCGTCCAGGGGATAGAAGCGGTCCGCCTGCTGGGCTAAGCGGTGGGAGGAAAGGGCGTGGAAGGTGGTGTTTTCCACCTGCTTGCCCATGTCCTGGACCACCCTGACCACCTCGGCGAAATCCCCGTCCCCGGATACCAGAACCGCCACGTCGTAGGCGTCGGCATAGGCCAGGCGCAGGATATCTATGGCGATCTGGATATCCACCCCCTTTTCCACAAAGCCATCCGCCCGCCTTTCCAGCCTGCCCAAGCGCACGGCCACGTAGGGCACCCGCTTCAGGTAGTTGAGGAAGCTCTGGTGGGCCTTGGCGGCGGGGTCTTCCGGGGGTAGGGGGGCGTTGTAGTAGTAGGCGCGCAAGAGCCTACGCCCGGCGGTGAGAAGGCTGATAAACTCCACAAAGTTCAGCCGATAATCCGGCCCCAGATGCTGCACCAACCCCTTGTACAGGTTGGAGCCGTCGATGAATATCGCTACCCTTTCCATAATAGACCCGCCCCTTTCCGGGCTCCTCCAGTTTAGCCCAGGCGGGTGAGAAAGTTTATAGCCCACCGCTCCGTGAGCGGTGGGGGAGGCATACGGGATATTGGCGTAGCCCTTTTTGGGCGGGCGTATCCTACCACGGTTTTCCCATGAGCGCAAGATGAGGACCGGAAATAGGCTCTAGGAGCGAACTTTCTCCGTTTCCGCGTACACGTCGCGAAAGACCCCGGGGATGGGGGCGTGGGGTTTGTGCACCCGCACCCGTACCCCCTCGAGGCGGGGAAAGGCCTGCAGGAGGGCTTCCGCCAGGTGGTCTGCCAGGGCCTCGATCAGGTAGAAGCGGCGGTGGCGCACCACCTCTTCCACCAGGGCGTAGACGGCGGCGTAGTCCACGGTTTCCTCCAGCCGGTCCCCCCTGCCCTCAAAGGGCACCTTGAGCCAGAGGTCCACCACAAACCGGGCCCCAAGCCGGCCTTCCTCGGGCCTAACCCCGTGGCGGCCGTAGAACTCTAGGCCCAAAAGGGCGATCTCCCCCATATCTATCCCCAAAGGGCGTTCCACACCGCCAGGGCCTCCCGGTGGGCGGCCACGTCGTGGACGCGAAGGATCCTGGCCCCCTTCATGGCGGCAAAGAGGTGGGCGGCCACGGAGCCAAGGGTTCTTTTGGCGGGTTCCTCCACCCCGGTGAGCTCCCCGATGGAGCGCTTCCGGGAAAGCCCCACCAAAACCGGGTGGCCCAGGGCCACGATCTCTTCCAGGCGCCTGAGGAGGGCCAGGTTGTGTTCCAGAAGTTTCCCGAAGCCGAACCCCGGGTCCAGGACCACCTGGGGTACCCCGGCCTTCAGGGCGCTCTCCGCCTGGGCCCTTAGGAACTCCCTCACCTCGGCCACCACATCCCCGTAGCGGGCGTGGGCCATCATGGTTTGGGGATCGGGCACGGGCATGTGCATGATCACCGCCGCCACCCCAAACCGGGCACAAAGGGCCATCATGCGCTCATCCCGAAGGCCCGTCACGTCGTTGATGAGGTGTGCTCCCAGCTTCAAGGCCTCCGCCGCCACCTCGGGTTTGCGGGTGTCCACGCTCACCGGCACCCCCAGCTCGAGGACCGCCTCCAAAACCGGAAGAAGCCGCCTTTTTTCCTCCTCCACGGACACGGGCTTTGCCCCGGGGCGGGTCGATTCCGCCCCCAGGTCCAAAAGGTCTGCCCCCTCGGCCACCAGGGTCCTGGCCCTTTCCAGGGCCCGCTCCGGGTCCAGGTAGAGGCCACCATCGGAAAAGGAATCGGGGGTGAGGTTAAGGATGCCCATGATCCGGGGGCGGGAGAGGTCCAGGCTGCGGTCGCGAAGCCAGAGCACGCAAGGATTATAGTGGAACCAGGGGGTGAACCATGCGCCTGTTGGCTGCTGTGGACCTGGGGGAGAGTTTGGAGCCGGTGGTGGAAAGCGCCCGCTTTCTTCAGGAGGGGTTCAACATCCCCGCGGAGCTCCTTCACGTGCTTCCTACCCCGTACTTTGAGGCCCTCGGACGCCGCTTTCCCCATCTCAGGCCGGGGCTGGAGGAAGCCCTTAGCCGGGTGGAGAAGGAGGTGGAGAAAACCCTGGCGGATACGGGGCTTAGGGCCAAGGTGCTCCGGGGGTTTCCCGCCCAGGTGGTGGCCGGGGAGGCGTTGAAAAGCCGCCTGGTCCTTTTGGGCCAGCGGGGAACGGATGCCCTCGAGGTCCTGGCCCGGGGCGGGCTCGTCCGCTACCTGTTGCACCGGGGGGAGGTGCCGGTCTTGCTCCTCCCTAGGACCCTTGGGGGAGTGCGCCGCATCGCCGTGGGGCTTGACGATAGCCCCGCAAGCCTAAGCGCCTTCCGGGTGGCTGAGGCTTGGGGAAGAGCCTTGGGGGCTGAGGTCTTCGGCCTGCACCTGGTGAGCGGGCAGGGAGGGTGCTGCTTCCCCACCTACTTGGATCCGCAAGCCCTGGGGCTTGCGGATGTTCTGGCCCGGGCCAAAGCCCACCTGGAGGGCCTCCTCAAGGCCACCGGGGTGGTGGAGGTTACCAAGGGGGAGGAGGAGCTGGACCTTTTGCGCTGGGCCAAGGCCCGGGAGGCGGACCTCCTGGTCTTGGGTTCCAAGGCCAAGAGCACCTGGCGCCACCGGCTTGGGCGCATGGTGGAGGTGCTTTCCCACCAGAGCTCCTTGCCCCTCCTGGTGGTTCCCGAGGCCACGGTCTGGTAAGGTGGGGCCCATGCGCCACGGGCCCGGCTGGTACCTTTCCCTTTCCGCCTACTGGTTCGCCACCAGCCTCAAGTGGTTCCTGGTCCTTCTGGTGATCCTGCCCGCCAAGGTGGCGGAGCTTTCCCCCCTCGAGGAGAAGGCGAGCCGCCTGGGCTTCCTCTTCGGCCTGGGGGCGGTGATGGCCATCCTGGGCCCCCCCGTCATGGGCTACCTCTCGGACCACATGGGCAGGCGAAAGCCCTTTCTCCTCGCGGGTAGCCTCCTCACCGCCATAGCCCTTCTCCTTTTGGTCCATGCCCCCAGCTACCTCTGGCTCCTGGTGGCCTACCTCCTCCTGCAGGTGGCGGACGATCTGGCCACCGGGCCCTACTCCGCCCTCATCCCCGACCTGGTGCCCCGAAGGGAAAGGGGCACCGCCTCGGGATACATGGGGGTTCTGCAGGTTTCCGGCCAGATCCTGGGGGGCGCGGTGGGATTTCTTTTCCCTTTGGCTTTCCAAGCCTATCTGGCGGCTTTTTTAAACCTCCTGGGGGCCGGGCTTAGCCTCCGGATAATCCCAGACCGGCCCTTAGGGGCTAATCCCCGTCCCTTCCTCGCCGCCATGGCGGCGCCCTGGCGGGATCGGGATTTCCTTTTGGTCTATTTGACCCGCTTTTTGGTGATGCTGGGCTTTTACCTGGCCCAGACCTACCTACAGTACTACCTGGCGGACGTGGTGCGGATCTTCCAGGCCTTTGGTCGGGCCCTTACCCAGGAACCCTTCCAGGCGGTGGCCCTTTTGGGCCTCCTCATCTCCCTGGGGGCCGCCTTGGCCAGCGTCCCCGCAGGGAAGGCCTCGGACCGGCTGGGCCGCAAGCCCCTCATCTACCTTTCAGGGGCGGGCCTGGGGTTGCTCATGCCCTTCATCCTGCTTCTCCCCCGGTATGACGCCATGCTGTTCTTGGCCCTTTTCTTCGGCCTTTTCTACGGGATCTACCTGGCGGTGGACTGGGCCCTGGTGGCGGATGTGCTGAGGGATCCCAAGGCCCATGCCACGGACATGGGCCTGTGGCAGACCGCCATCGTGGTGCCCCAGGTGCTGGCGGGGGCCTTTGGCCGCCCCTTGGATCTCCTGAACGCCCGGGAGGAGGGCCTGGGGTACCTGGTGCTCTTCCTGCTGGCCGGGGCCTTTTTTCTCCTGGGGGCCTTCCTGGTGGCCCCGATCCGCCGAGCCCGTTGAGGCCTTGGCATGGAAAAGAGACGGAAAAACCCCTTCTGGACGCGTCCTTGCATTGACATCCCCGGTTGCCCTGGGTAGGATGGGGCGGGTTTCAAGGGGGTTGGGAATGCGCCTTCTCCTGGGTCTTTCGCGAGCCATAGATGCCTTAACCGAGGCGGTGGGCAAAGTCACCGTGTGGCTGGTGCTTTTGGTGGCCCTGCTTTCCGCGGGCAACGCCGTCATGCGTTACGGCTTCAGCTATAGCTCCAACGCCTACCTCGAGGCCCAGTGGTACATGTTCAGCCTCATCTTCCTCCTGGGCGGGGCCTACGCCTTGAAGCACAACGCCCACGTGCGCATTGACCTCATTGCCGGCCGCTTTTCCAAACGCACCCAGGCCTGGATCGACGTGGTGGGGACGGTCCTCTTCCTTCTGCCCATGGCGGTGGGGGTCATCTACCTCTCCTGGCCTTGGGCCATGACCTCCTTCCTGGGGAAGGAGATGTCCCCCGACGTGGGGGGGCTTCCCCGCTGGCCCATCAAGCTGGCCCTGCCCCTGGGCTTTGCCCTTTTGACCCTTCAGGGGATTTCCGAGCTCATCAAGCGCATCGCCTACCTCGCGGGGCACCTGCAACCGGCGGAGGAGGAACGGGAGGTGTTGGAATGAACCTGGAAAGCCTCATGCCTCCCCTCATGTTTTTGGCCCTGGTGGTCTTTTTGCTTTCCGGCTACCCCGTGGCCTTCTCCTTGGGGGCGGTGGGGATCGTCTTTGGCTTTTTGGGCATAGCCCTGGATATCTTCCCCGCACCCCTCCTTAAGGCCATGCCCGACCGCATCTTTGGCATCATGTCCAACCAGCTTCTCCTGGCCATTCCCTTCTTCACCTTCATGGGCATCATCCTGGAGAAAAGCGGCCTGGCAGAGGACCTCCTGGACACCATGGGGAAGCTCTTTGGGCCCCTAAGGGGGGGCTTGGCCTTAAGCGTGGTCTTCGTGGGGGCCATTTTGGCGGCCACCACCGGGGTGGTGGCCGCCAGCGTGATGGCCATGGGCCTTATCTC
This sequence comes from Thermus neutrinimicus, assembly GCF_022760955.1. Taxonomy (NCBI): domain Bacteria; kingdom Thermotogati; phylum Deinococcota; class Deinococci; order Thermales; family Thermaceae; genus Thermus; species Thermus neutrinimicus. Next base: position 115,837 of record NZ_JAKTNU010000001.1, on the reverse strand, counting down.
CCTGCCCATCATGCTGAAGTACGGCTATAACCCCCGCTTGGCCAGCGGGGTGATCCTGGGCTCGGCCACCCTGGCCCAGATCATCCCCCCCAGTGTGGTCCTCATCGTCTTGTCGGACCAGCTTGGGGTTTCCGTGGGGGATATGTACAAGGCTGCCCTGATACCCTCTGCCCTCACCGTGGGCCTTTACTTCCTTTACGTGATCTACGTGGCCCTTTTCCGCCCAAAGTGGGTTCCCGCCCTTCCTCCAGAGGCCCGGCCTGATGCGGGCAAGGAGGCCCAGGCGGCCTTTGCCCTGCTTTCCTACCTCCTCGTGGGGGTGGGGGCGTATGCCGTGGGGCGCTTTTTGCCTGCCTGGGCGGAGTGGCTGGAGGTGCTCCTGGCCTTGGGGGTTTGGACCCTGGTGCTCCTTCCCTGGATCCGTAAAAACCCCCTTCTCAAAAGGGCCCTCCTTTCCATGGTGCCCCCCCTGGTCCTCATCTTCCTGGTGCTGGGCACCGTGCTCATCGGCCTGGCTACCCCCACGGAGGCAGGGGCCATGGGGGTGGTGGGGGCCCTGGTCCTGGCGGCCTTGAACCGCAGGCTTTCCTTCAAGGTCCTCTACGGGGCCATGGAGGGCACGGCCAAGCTCACCGCCTTCGTCATCTTCATCCTGATCGGCTCCACCCTCTTCAGCCTGGTCTTCCGCGGGGTAGATGGGGACCTTTGGGTGGAGGGCTTCCTCACGGGTCTTCCGGGCGGTGAGGTGGGCTTCATCCTCTTCGTGATGGTTTTGGTCTTCCTCCTGGGCTTCTTCATCGACTTCTTTGAGATCGCCTTCATCGCTCTGCCCCTTTTGGCCATCGGGGCGGAGGCCTTGAATATTGACAAGCTCTGGTTTGGCCTTTTGGTGGGGGTGAACCTGCAGACCTCCTTCCTCACCCCGCCCTTTGGCTTTGCCCTCTTCTACCTGCGAAACGTGGCCCCCAAGGAGGTGAGGACCGCAGATATCTACCTGGGCGGAATCCCCTTCATCGGGTTACAGCTTTTGGTTTTGCTCTTCGTCTATTTCTTTCGGGACCCCATCCTGCGCTTTGTGAGCGGGGTGGGTTCTGGGGGATAGGCCCTAGACTGGAGGTATGGACCTCACCCACTTTAAGGACGGCAGGCCCCACATGGTGGACGTGACGGAAAAGTCCGCCACCTTCCGTACCGCCACCGCCGAGGCGTATGTGGAGCTCACGGAAGAAGCCTTGGTCGCCCTGGAAAAGGGGGGTGTGGGGAAGGGGGACCCCCTGATGGTGGCCCAGCTTGCGGGCATCATGGGGGCCAAGAAGACCGCGGAGCTCATCCCCCTTTGCCACCCTCTGCCCCTCACCGGGGTGGAGGTGAGGGTGGAGCTGGAAAGGGAGGCCAGGCGGGTGCGCATCCAGGCCACGGTGCGCACCAAGGCGGAAACCGGGGTGGAGATGGAGGCCCTAACCGCCTGCGCCGTGGCGGCCCTCACCGTCTACGACATGTTGAAGGCCGCTTCCAAGGGCCTGGTGATCTCCCGGGTGCAGCTTTTGCACAAGGCGGGGGGGAAGAGCGGGGAGTGGCGGCGCACCCCCGATCCTTGATACCCCTGGAGTGTATCCTAGGGCTATGCGCATCGCCGTTGCCCTATCCAAAAACGATGACCAGAAGGTTTACCCGGGCCCTTTTGGGCACGCGCCCCGCTTCGCCATCTACGAGGTGGAAGGGGAGGGGAAGGTGCGCCTCCTCGAGGTGCGGGAGAACCCCTACGCCGCCATGGAGGGCGGGAGGAAGCACGAGCTCATGCGGGAGCTTCTCAAGGACGTGGACCTGCGGGTGGGGGCCCGCTTCGGCCACGGGGGTTCCATGGGGGCTTTCCCCATGGCCGAGCGCCTCGAGGTGGGGCCGGTGAGCGTGGCCGAGGCTTTGGAGAGGGTCAGGGCCCGCTGAAGTAGCGCCTTAGAAGCTCCTTGGCTTCAGGGGAAAGGGGGGTGCGCTCCAGGTAGACCTCCACTCCCCGGCGCACCTCCTCCGGAGGGCTTCCTTCCCGCCAGGGGGAAGGTAGGCCTTGGCCCTTTCCTTCCCGGCCGGGCTCGAGGAGCTCCTCTTCGGGTCCTGTGGGCTCCGGCAGGGGCAAGGCGGCGGGAGCCTCCAGGGTCGGGGAGGGCCCTGAGGTACCTGGGGTGGGGGCGCCTGCCCCCTTGGGCTCGCCCGGTTCCTGGCCGGGGACTCCCTTGGCGGCTCGGGGTTCTCCTTCCCCGTCCCTCGGCGCTTGGGTCCCCTGCCCCGGAGCCTGGGGGGAAGGGGGAGGGGGTTCCTGGGGGCTAGGCTTTAGGGCCTTCCCTTCCTGGGGGGTTGGGCTGGGGTGGCTCTGGCCAGGTTCCGCCTCTTGCGCGCCCCCTGGGGAAGCTGGGGTTTGGGCGGTTTCCCCAGGCGAAGACCCTGGGGCTTCCCCTGGCTTCCCCCCATTGGGGGAGCCTTGGGGGGTTGCGGGGCGCTCGGCCCCAGGGAAGGACCAGAAGGGACGGGTTTCCCTAGGGGGAGGCCCCGTCCACGAGCCCAGGGCCAAGGCCATGAGGAGCAGGTAGAGGGCCAAAAGGCCCAAGGGGAAGGGAGGGAGAGGGATCTCCAGCTTGCGGGCCTCTTGCCAAAGCCGCTCCTCCCCATAGGCCAAGGCGGTGGGGTAGGCCAGGCTGGTCCGGGCGATCTCCCGTAGCGCCCGCCCTTCCCAAAGCCGGGCGGGAAGCAAAAGGGGCAGGAGGGAGGCCAGGGCGAAGAAGGGATGGAGGAAGCCCAAAAGCGCCAAGGGAATGGCCAAGAGGAGCCGGTGGCGCCAGGCCAGGCGCCTTGCGTAGAGAAGGTGGAACCCGGGCTCCACGGCAAGACCATTATCCCCCGCCAGGGCCCAGGGAAAAGGTACCCGGGGCCTTTGGGCCCCGGGGGGAGGGAGTACGCCGGTCTACTTGACCGGGGGACGGGACTTGAGGACCTCCTGGGGGGAGAGGGCCCTGGCCCTCTGCGCCTTCACCTCCTGGGCGCTTATGGGCTTGGCCTTGGACTTGGCGAGGGTGGTGAGGATGTGGTTCAGGAGATCAGCCACCTCCTGGTCCTTGAGCTGGCGGAAGGGGGGCATGACCCCGTTGTAGGTCTTGCCCTCCACGGTAAGGCTTCCCTGAAGGCCATAGAGGACCACCCGGATCAGGTACTCCCGACCCCCCTTGGCCTGGACCACCTTGTCCAGGTGGGTGAGGGGCGGGAAGGCTCCAGGAACTCCCTGGCCCGTGGCCTGGTGGCAGCTTTGGCAGTTGGCGGAGTAGAGCTTGGCCCCCGGGCTTTGACCAAGGGCCAGGAGCCCCAGGAAGAGCAAGGCGGGCAAGAGGCGCTTCATGGCTCCATTATGGGGAACCCCCTCTCCTTAGGCCAGGGGCATTTGTCCTAGGCCTTTAGGGACGTGGGCGCAACGGGGGTCGGCGGCCAGGTGGTCCCCGGTTTCCGCCCAGGCCCGGGCCCGGCTTCCCCCGCAAAGGTCCCGGTACTCGCAGACCCCACACTTCCCCTTTAGAAGGGCCTTGTTGCGGAGCTCGAGGAAAAGCGGGCTATTCCGGTAGATCTCCAGAAGGGGTTTCTCCCGAATGTTCCCAGCGGAGAGGGGAAGAAATCCTGAAGGATACACCTCCCCCGTGGAGGAAACGAAGGCGAAGCCAAAGCCATCGGAGAGGTGTACCCCCCGGCCTTCTCCCACCAGGGCCCCGTCCTCCCCCCCTTCCCGCCTCCGGCGCTCCAGGGCTACCCGGCGGAACATGGGGCCTTCCGTGGTGCGCACCTTGAAGGGGTAGAGCCGGGAAAGATTGTAAAGAAGGTGCATCACCTCCTCGTATTCCTCAGGGGAAAGTTGCTCCAAAAGCGCTCCCCGGCCCACAGGTACTAGGAAGAAGACCTCCCAGGTGGCCACCCCTTTTGCTGCCAGGATCTCGGCGATGCCGGCAAGCTCTCCCTTGGTCTTTCGGGTCACGGTGGTGTTCACCTGGGTCATGAGGCCCACCTCCCGGGCCCATTCCAGGGCCTGGAGGGCCAGGGCGAAGGTGCCCGGGACTCCGCGGAAGCCGTCGTGGCTTTCGGGGCTCGCCCCGTCCAGGGAGATGGCCATCTGGTGCACGGAGAGCTCCTTGAAGCGCTCCACCACCTCCCGGGTGAGCCGAGGGGTGACGGCGGGGGTGATCCCCACCTTGAGGCCCAGGCGTTTGGCCTCCTCCAGGAGGAGGAAGAGGTCGGGCCGGGCCAGGGGGTCTCCCCCCGTGGGCAGGAGGATGGGCTTGGGGGTGTAGGTGGCGAGCTCCTCCAAGAGCCTTAAGCCTTCCTCGGTGGTGAGTTCCCCGGGTAAGGGGTCGGGCACCGCCGAGGCCCGGCAGTGCTGGCAGGCGAGCAGGCAGGCCCGGGTCATCTCCCAGGCCACCAGGAGGGGAAAGCGGTGAAGGTCGGGCTTCATGCCTCTAGGATGCTCCCTGGAGGTGGGGGCGGATGTCCCTAGCGGGGAAGGGTGAGCCGGTAGACCAGGGTAAGGGACTCCTCGGGTTTGAGGGAGACTTCCATGCGGTAGCCCTGGGGCAGGTGGGTGGCCTCGGGGAAGTCCAGGCGGAAGGGTTGGGGGAAGGTCTCCGAAAGGAGGAGGACGATGGGGTAGGGGTAAGGGTTCTTGAAGCGGGTTTCCACACGGTAGGTGGCCTCCTTTTCGCTTTGGTGGAAGAGGCTCACCGACCGCTCCAGCCGGCCCTCCAGGTCCCGCCCCAGCCACACCTCCGCCACCTCCCCCTCGGGGGTAGCGGGAAGCAGGGCTTGGCCCAGGAAGAGACCTTCCTCCACCGCCTCGAGGCTCCCCGGGGCCAGGGGGAAGGGGGCCTTAAAGCGGTAGCCCCGCTCCAGGGCCAAAAACCTGTCCGTGCGGAAGGGGCCTTGGTGGCGAAGAAGCCGGTTTGGGTATACCTGGGCCTTGAGGACGGGAAGCTCCGTGGTGCCGGGCTCCAGCCGGCCCGGGGGCAGCGGGTAGCGGAAGAGGCCGAAGGGGCTTTCCCCCGAAGGGGCCTCGGCCAGGGCCCGCATGGGAAGGCCTTTGGCCTCGGCCATCCCGAGAAGGGGGGCTTCCCCGGCGATCAGGGTGAGCTTCTGGGCTTCCAGGGTCCCTCCCTCCAGCCGGAGCCGGGCCCATAGGGTAAGCCTCCCCTCCTCCAGGGTGTAAAAGACCTCTCCGGAAAGCCCGGTGTACAGGTAGCGCAGGGTGGCGAGGCCTTCCCCCCGGTAGCGGAAGAGGACCGTGGTGCCCTGGAAGACCCTTTCCCGTTCCTCCACCCCAAGGAGCCGCAAGGACCCAGGGGCTATCCGGGAAAGCCTTTCCCCCGCCAGATAGACCCAGGCGGAAGGGGGCAGGACCACGGGCTCCTTGACCTCGGCGAAGCCAGGGTAGACCACCACCTCCTGGGCCCAGGCAAGGATGCCCAGGCCCCAGAGGAGGGCCAGGAGGCCTGCTTGGAGTTTTCTCATACCCCCAGTTTAAGGGCTAGGGCCTCCACTTCCTGGCGGGAGAGGGGCCCTCCGTGGCCCAGGTAAATGGTTTCCGCTCCCAGGCTCAGGATCTTGCGCACCGTCTTCTGGGCAAGCCCTGGGTCCTCGTTGATGAACCTGGGGGGAAGGCCCCTGCCCCTTAGGGCATCCCCGGCGATCAGGAGGCCTTCCCGGAAAAGCCCCACCTGCCCCAGGGTGTGGCCGGGAAGCTCCACCACCCGCCATCCCAGGACCTCTTCCCCTTCCTCCGCCGGCCTTAAGGCCTCCCGGGGAAGGGGTGGGGCCAGGTTGGCGAGCCAGGGGCCCAGGAGGGGGATGGGCAGGGGAGGGCGGGGCTTTTCCTTGGTCAGGTAGGGCCACTCCCTGGGATGGGCCAGGATGGGAAGACCAAACCTTTCCCAAAGGGCCCGGGCCCCGCCGCTATGGTCCGTGTGGTGGTGGGTGAGGAAGAGGAGCCTGGGGGGCTCCCTGAGGAGCCTTAAAAGCCTTCCCGCTTCCCAGGGAAGCCCGGCATCCACCAGGAAGTACCCTTCCGCCACGGGAACCTTGTAAAGGTTGGCGGCGAAGGGGAGGGCCTCAGGCCCTCTCATAGGTGGGAGGGACGCCCATCTCCGCCAGGGCCTTGCGGATGCCCTCGGCGTCGATCCCGGCCTGGCGGTGGAGGCTGGGGATGGGCCCGTGCTCCAGGAAACGGTCGGGCAGGCCCAGGACCCTCACCTGGGGCTTCAGGCCCATATCGTTCAAGGCCTCGAGGACCGCGCTCCCAAACCCCCCCATCCGCTGGTGGTCCTCCACGGTGAGGAGCCGGTAGCGGGCGAGCGCCCTGAGCATCTCCCGGTCCAGGGGCTTGAGGAAGCGGGCGTTCACCACCCCGATCCTGGGGTCGTCCGAGGCGGCCTCGAGGGCATACCTCAAGGTCTTGCCGAAGGCCAGGATGTAGGCCTCGGTGCCCTCCTTGAGCACCTCCCACCGGCCCCAGGGGATCTCGGGCCAGGCGCCCTCCGGGGCCCTTTCCACGTTGTCCCGGGGGTAGCGGATGGCGATGGGCCCCCCGATCTCCAGGGCCTTTTTCAGCATGGCCCTTAGCTCCAGGGCATCCTTGGGGGCGGCGATCTGGAGGTTAGGGATGGCGCGCAGGTAGGCGAGGTCAAAAACCCCGTGGTGGGTGGCCCCGTCGGCCCCCACCACCCCCGCCCGGTCTATGGCGAAGATCACGGGCAAGGCCTCTATGGCCACGTCGTGGACCACCTGGTCGTAGGCCCGTTGCAAAAAGGTGGAGTAGATGGCCACGATGGGCTTAAGGCCCCTTAGGGCCATCCCCGCCGCCACCGTCACCGCCACGTCCTCACAGATGCCCACGTCCAGGTAGCGGTCGGGGTGCTCCAGGGAGTAGCGCACCAGGCCCGAGCCCTCCCGCATGGCCGGGGTGAGGACATAGAGGCGGGGTTCCAGATGGGCCAGCTCCGTGACGGCGTCCCCAAAGGCCTGGCTCCAGGTGTAGCCCTTGGAAACCTTCTCCGGCCTGAGGGGGTCAAAGCCCGAGGGCCCGTGCCAGTAGATGGGGTCGGCCTCGGCCACCTTGTAGCCCTTGCCCTTTTGGGTGACCACGTGGAGCAGGGTGGGGCCGTCCAGCTCCTTGAGGTGCTCCAGGATGTGGATGAGCCCCTTGAGGTCGTGGCCGTCCACGGGGCCCACGTAGCGGATCCCCCAGGCGTAGAAGGGGTTTTCCTGATGGAGGATGAGCTTGGCCGCCTCCTTGGCCCGGTCCACCAGGCCGAAGAGCTTGGGGGAGATGTGTTCCAGGATGCTCCGGCCCAGCTTCTCGGCGTCCTGGACCCACTTTCTTATCTGAAGCTCTTTGAAGTACTTGTTGAGGGCCCCCACGTTTTCCGAGATGCTCATCTCGTTGTCGTTCAGGATGATGAGCATCCTCTTGCCCAACTCCCCGATCTTGTTGAGGGCGGCCAGGGCCATCCCCCCGGTGAGGGCCCCGTCCCCGATGACCGCCACCACGTGGTAGTCCTCCTTCGCCAGGTCCCGGGCGATGGCCATGCCCAGGGCATGGGCCAAGGAGGTGCTGGCGTGGCCGGCGGTGATGGCGTCGTGTTCCGACTCGGAGACCTTGGTGAAGCCGGAAAGCCCCCCTTCCTGCCTTAGGGTGTGGAAGCGGTCCTTGCGCCCGGTGACGAGCTTGTGGGCGTAGGCCTGGTGGCCCACGTCAAAGAGGATGCGGTCTTTGGGGGACTGGAAGACCCTGTGCAGGGCCAGGATGAGTTCCACCGCTCCTAGGGAGCTTGCCAGATGGCCCCCGTTTTGCGCCGTGACCCGGATGATCTCGCTTCGGATCTCCTCGGCCAGTTCCAGGAGCTCCTCGAGGGTCAGGCCCTTCAGGTCGTCCGGGCTATTCACCTTGTCCAGCACCATCTTTCCCCCCTAGAAGTTCTTCTCCACCAGAACGCGCCCTTCCCGGGTGCGCACCTCTCCCACCTTCGGGACAAACCAAACCTCCCGCACATCCTGGCCGCGCTCGTCCTGGTAGGTTTGGCGGATCCGGTACACCTGGAAGACCCCGGCGGGCAGGCGCACCTCCCGCTCCTCCAAGACCTCCATGGCATAGTTCAGGTTCCCCTGGGCCAAGGGCTCCCGTCCCCCAGGGGTGAGGAGCTCCACCCGCACCGTCACCTTCCCCCCCCAGCGGTGTCCCGGGGCCAAGAGGGCCTCCGGAGGGTACTCCAGGATGGGAGGGGTGAAGACCACCCGGGCGGAGGGGTCCTGGAAGCCCAAAAGCCGCACGCCAAAGGCCCCCACCTGCCGGTAGTAGACCCTGTCCTCCCCCCGGCCGAAGCTACGGAAGCGCACCGCCTCCTGTCCCTCGTAAAGGGCCGGCCCCTCCACCCGCACCCGGTAGGGAGGGGAGGAAAGGGCTTCCCCCTCGGGCACGTAGACCCACTCCAACCCGGTGGTGGCGGGGTAGAAGGCGGTTTCCTGGAGAAAGGGCCGGGCCTCGGGGGCCTGGGTGGCCTGGGGGGCACAGGCGGCGAGGGAGAGGGTGAGGGCCATAAGGTACCGCCTCATGGTACGGAGTTTACCCCTTAGCTCCCGTGGGCCAGCCCACACTGGCCGCAAGGCCCTGGTCCCTTCGTGCCGGCGAAGGGCCTGGATCAGGTCTGGCCAAGCTCCCTCTTGAGGCGGGCGAGTTCCTCCTCCAGCTCCTTTTCCGTGGACAAAAGGGCGAGCTCCTTTTCCAGGTCCTGGCCGTCCAGCTCCTTCAGGGCCTCGTGCCGATCCTCCATGGAGAGGATGCGGGCTTCCATCTCCTCAAAGGCCTCGAGGGCCGGGTGGGCGTCCAGCTTGGATTCCATTCGCCGCACCGCCTCGGAGGCCTCCACCCCCTTCTTGCGGGCGAGAAGGAGCTTCTTCCGGGCCTCGGCCTCGTCGATCTTGGCCTCGAGGGCCTTGAGCTGGGTCAGGAGGCGGTCTATGAGGGCCTTTTGCTCCTCCGCCTGCTCCTTGAAGCCCTCGGCCAGGTCCAGGGCCCGCTTCCTCCGCCTCAAGGCCTCCTTGGCCAGGTCCTCCCGTCCTGCCTTCAGGGCCTCCTTGGCCTTCTCCTCCCAGAGGGCGGCCTCCTTCAGGTGGCTTTCCACCTCCCTTTCCAGGCGCTTGCCCTCGGCCATGGCGGCCGCCACCCCTTCCCGGGCTTCCCTTAGGGCCTCTTTCATGTCCTCCAGGGCCTGGTCCATGATCTTCTCCGGGTCCTCGGCCCGGCGCAATAGGTCGCTCAGGTTGGCCCGGATGAGACGGCTTAGGCGGTCCAGTAGGGTCATGGCCCTTCCTCCTAGGTTGAGTATGCCACACCCACCTTTGACCGGGATGGGAAAAGGGGGTAGGGTTTCCTCGTTGGGGTGATGGACTTGCGAAGGTATCTAGGGGCAGGTATGGCGTGGGCAGGGGAGGCCACGGGGGGCCCCGCTAGTCCCAGGGTCTGGGACCAGGTGTGCCTGGGGGTCCGTGGGATGCCGTTTTGCCCCCCTTCTCTTCCTGGCCGAAAAAGGCGGGGGGTGGCATGAGGCGGTGGTGGGCAGGGCTGCTGGTGCTGGGCTTGGCCTTAGCCCAGGGGCGCCTCGAGGCCGGGGTCTACGGTGCGGGAAGCCTGGCCTCCACCCTGGAGGTGGGGTTCACCTTGGAGCTGGGGGAGGTCTACGGGAGGCTCCAGTTGGGGCAGGAAAGCCGGGGGGCCTTGGGGCTTTCCTCCAGCCTGGCCCTGGGGCCCTTGGGGTACCTGGCCTATGGCCTGCAGGCCGAGGCGGGGGTGGGGGGGTTTGGGGGGATGGCCTTTGCCGAAGGGGGTGCTGGCCCCTTGGCCCTGGCGGCCCGGCTCGGCTACCGCCCCAAGGGGGTTTTCCCCCTGTTCCCTGAGGAGGGGTTGTTCGGTGGGCTTTCCCTGCGCTACCGCCTGGTGCCCAAGGAGGTGGTGGGCCTCCTCTGGGAAAGGGGGGAGGGGGTGCGGGCCGAGGTGAGCTACGCCCGGAGGGAGGAAGCCACCTACACCCTGGGGGCGGGTTTTTCCGGCCTGCCCTATCTGGTTCTGGGCTGGAAGGGAGAGGTGGGGGAGGGGATGGAGGTTTTGGACCTCTCCTTGCGCCTAGGGGGGCTAAACCGCCTGGAGGCGGGGCTTTACTTAGGGGAGGCTAGCCTTTTCCTCACCCTTTCCTATCCCTTTGCGGGTAGCCTCGGGGTGTGGCTTGGGGACCTGGGCCTCGAGGGGGGATACAGGAAGGTTCCCTACGCCTGGGTCCGGTACGCCTGGAGGTGGCCATGAGAAAGGGATCTCTGGAAAAAGCTTGGGGTGTTCTGCTCCTAGCCCTGGGTGTGGCTCTGGCGCAAAGCGTCTCCGAGATCCTGGACCGGGTGGAGAGGAACCTGCAAGACCCCTGGCAGGCGGTGGTGGAGGGCCAGATCCAAGGACCCGGGGGGCCGGAGGAGCTTAAAGCCCGGGTGCTGGCCATTCCCAAGGAAAACCTCTTCCGCATAGAGTTTCAGAAGCCAGGTTCCCTGGAGGGGAACTTCACCGTGATCACGGAAAGGGAGGTCTGGAACTACCTCTACCTCACGAACCAGCTGGTGGTGAGCCCCAAGGAAAAGGCCCAGGTGCAGGCCCTGGGGTTTAGCCCCCAGGGCCTTGGAGACCTTAAGGGGCTTTCCCAGCGGGTGAGCCTTCGCCTTCTGGGAGAGGAGCGCCTGCCAGAGGGGGTGGCCTGGAAGCTTTGGGGCCGGGCGCAGGAGGGCCAGGGCTTCGCCGCCTTGGAGCTCTACATCCTGAAGGCCGATCCCAGGCCCGTGCGCTTCGTGTTCCGGGACGAGGGGGGGAAGGTTTTGGCCGACCTTAGGGTGGTGGAGTTCAAGAAGGCCTCCTTGCGCCCCCAGGACCTGAAGCGCTACCCCAAGGACGCCCAGGTGGTGCGGCGCTAGGGTTCGGCGTAGAGGGGGGTGGTGAGGTACTTCCAGCCGCCGTCGGGGCTGATGCAGGCCACCCTCTTGCCGGGGCCCAGCTCCCGGGCCACCTGCAAGGCTGCCCAGAGAATCCCCCCTGAGCTCATCCCCAGGAAAAGCCCTTCCTCCTTGGCCAGGCGCCGGGCCAAGGGGAAGGCGTCCTCCTCCCACACCTGGATGACCCCATCCAGGAGGGAAAGGTCCAGGTTCTCGGGGATGAAGCCGGGTCCCATGCCCTGGAACTGGTGCTGCCCCATCTTTCCCCCGGAGAGGACGTTGGAGCGGGCGGGCTCCACGGCGATCACCTTCACCCCGGGGATCCGTTCCTTCAGGTACCGCCCCACCCCGGTGATGGTCCCCCCGGTGCCCGAGCCGTAGACGAAGGCGTCGATCCTTCCCTCTAGGGCCTCAAAGAGCTCTGGCCCCGTGGTCTCGTAGTGGGCGCGCACGTTGGCGGGGTTGGCGAACTGGTCGGGCATGAAGGCCCCAAGCTCCTCCTTGAGGCGCAGGGCCTCCTCCCTGGCGGCCAGCATCCGCCTTGCCGGGTCGGTGAGGACCAGCTCGGCGCCGAAGGCCTTCAGCACCCGCTTCCTCTCCTCGGACATCTGGGCGGGCATGGTGAGGATGAGGCGGTAGCCGCGGCTTGCGGCGATCATGGCCAGGCCGATCCCGGTGTTGCCGCTGGTGGGCTCCACGATAACCTGGCCGGAGCCGGGTCGGAGGAGGCCCTTTTCCTCGGCGTCCTGGATCATGTACCAGGCGGGCCGGTCCTTGATGGACCCGCCGGGATTGAGGCCCTCCAGCTTTACCCACACCTCGGCCATGTCGGGCTCCACCACCTTGAAAAGGCGCACCGCCGGGGTCTTGCCGACGATCCTTTCCACCCGCATACCCCTACTATAGGGCCTGTAAGGGGAGGGGAAGGGGCTTGGATACGGGGAAAGCCTCCACCACCTTCCCACCAAGGGGCGGGTCTGCTAGGCTAAGGGGAGCAAGCCTGGCTTGCGGAAGGGTGACCATGAAGGTGGAACAAGACAAGGTAGTGACCATCCGTTACACCCTCCAGGTGGAGGGGGAGGTCTTGGACCAGGGGGAGCTTTCCTACTTGCACGGGCACGGCAACCTGATCCGGGGCCTCGAGGAGGAACTGGAGGGCCGCATGGAAGGGGAGAGCTTCCAGGCCCGTGTGCCCGCGGACAAGGCCTATGGACCCCGGGATCCCGAGGGGGTCCAGGTGGTGCCCCTCTCCGCCTTCCCCGAGGATGCGGAGGTGGTGCCCGGGGCCCAGTTCTACGCCCAGGACATGGAGGGGAACCCCATGCCCCTCACCGTGGTGGAGGTCCAGGGGGAAGAGGTGACCATTGACTTCAACCACCCCCTGGCGGGCAAGGACCTGGACTTTGAGGTGGAGGTGGTGAAGGTGCGGGAGGCCACCCCCGAGGAGATCCTCCACGGCCACGTGCACGAGGGCGGGCACCACCACTAAGCCCAAAGCCCTCCCTCAGGCCCCAAGGCCCCTGGCGCTTTGGGGCTTGACTTTTTGGCCAAACCGTGGGATAGTGAGGAGTCCCTGGAAAACCAGGTGGGTTTTCGGGATGAAGGAGAAGCATGAAGAAGGGTACCGTCAAGTGGTTCAACGCGGAAAAAGGCTACGGGTTCATCCAGCAGGAAGAGGGTCCGGATGTGTTTGTGCACTTCACGGCCATCGAGGCCGAGGGGTTTCGCACCCTGAACGAGGGTGACCGGGTGGAGTTTGAGGTGGAGGCTGGCCGGGGTGGCAAGGGCCCCCAGGCCAAGAAGGTCCGCCGCCTCTAAAGGATCTTCCCCCCAAAGGCCCCTTCGGGGGCCTTTTTGCTTTAGGCTTGGGGTATGCGCATCCTGGTTTCCAACGACGACGGCATCTTCTCCCCCGGGATCAAGGCCCTGGGCCTGGCCATGCGGGATCTGGGGGAGGTTTATGTGGTGGCCCCGGATGTGGAACAGTCCGCGGTGGGACACGGGATCACCGTGAGGCGACCCCTACGGTTCAAACACACCGCCAGCGCGGGATTCGGGGAGATCCCCGCCTACCGGGTGGACGGCACCCCCGCGGACTGCGTGGTTCTGGGCGTTCACCTTTTGGGCCGGCCCGACCTGGTGGTCTCGGGCATCAACATCGGGGTCAACCTGGGCTTGGACCTCACCCACTCGGGCACGGTGGCCGCGGCTTTGGAGGGCACCTCCTTGGGCATACCCTCCATCGCCTTCAGCCTGGATACCTCGGGGGAGGAGCTTGACTTCACCCTGGCGGCAAAGTGGGCGGTGAGGATCGCCCGCCTGGTGGGGGAAAAGGGGCTTCCCAAGGGGGTTCTCCTCAACGTGAACTTCCCGCCGGGGGTGCCCAAAGGGATCATGGTTACCCGGCTTTCCACCCACCACTGGGAGGACACGGTGGTGGAGCGCCTAGACCCTGAGGGGAGGCCCTACTACTGGATCGCCGGCACCCCTGTAGGGGAGGAGGAAGAGGGTACCGACCTCTACGCGGTGCGCCACGGGTACATCTCCATCACCCCCGTGAGCCTGGACTTCACCGCAGCGGATCTGCTAGGTGAGGTAGCCCGGTGGGTGGAGGAATTATGACCACCGGCATCCCCTCCCTTAGCCCCAGGGTCTCCCGGGCGTTTCCCCGGTGGAGGGCGATCTCCAAGAGGCCTGCGCTTCCCAGGTAGGCCACGGCCTCCCCCACCTCCACCTCGCCGAAGGTGTTGCGGATGGGGATGCGCTTTCCCGTCACCTCCACCAGGCCGCCTTGGGGAGCCTCGAGGAGGGTGGTGATGGCGTTGCCGAAGCGGTCAAAGGTGAGGATCTCCCCCTCTGGCCCCGGGGTGAGGGCCAGGGGAAGGCGTACCAGGTCCCCAAGGGACACCTCCGGCCCCAGCTCCTCCGGGGCCCGCCCCAGGGCCAGATGGGCCGCGGCGGGGGCGAAGAGGTCGCGGCCGTGGAAGGTGTGGCCCCCCGGGGCCCAGCCTGGCAGGGGGAGGATGCCCGTGGGGCTTGGAGGAGAGATGCGGGTGATCTCGTGGGCTCGGGTGGGTGGGTCCAGGAGCCAGGCCAGGGTGAAAAGGCCGTTGTCGGGACCCACATAGAGGCGCCTTCCCCGGGCCACGATGGCCCGCCTCCTTGTGCCCACCCCCGGGTCCACCACCGCCAGGACCACCGCCTCCTCCGGCAGGTAGGGAAGGGCCTCAAAAAGGGCGTAGGCTGCCCGGCGCAGGTCCTGGGGGGGTAGGGCGTGGGCCAGGTCCAGGAGGGGTACTCCGGGGGCCCTTTCCCAGAGCACGGCCTTGACCACGCCCGCGTAGGGGTCCTCGAGGCCAAAATCGGAGAGGAAGAAGATGGGGCGCATCCTCCCCTCAGCCTACGGCGGACCCCTACCCTGGCCAAGCCGGGATGGGGCGGTATCAGAAGCTCCGGAGCCAGGTGGTGGGGAGAAGGGCCAGGATCACCCCCGCCACCACCCAGCCCAAGGCCAGGCCCAGGGTGCCCTCTGCCCGCTCCTTGGCCCAAAGGAGCCCAGCCCCCAGGAGAAGGAGGAGGAAGGTGGGCCCGGGCACGGCCAGGGCGAAGAGAAGGGCTGCCAGATAGGGGTGGAGGTCCTTATACCGCTCCTTGAGGACCAGGGGAACGAGGCCTCGGAAAAAGGGCTCCATGAGGGCCAGGCCCAGGAAGGCCAAGAGGTTTAGGGGCAGGGTGCCAAGCCCCAGGGCTTCCCTGATCCAGCCGTAGAGGAAGAGGAGAAGGACCAAAGCCGGCCCCACCCAGAACCCTTCAATCCAGGTGGACCAGGAACCGAGCAGGTTAGGGAGGCGCTTGCGGAACCCCCTTGCCAGCAAAACGCTGGCGAAGAGGAGAAGGCCATAGATGAGGTAAAGGTTGGGGAGGAGGAGGTCCTTCTGGTAGGGGGTGAAAAGGGCTAGGGCGTTGGCGAACAGGGCCTTTCCCAGCAAGGCGGCCAACAAAAGGGAGAGGAGGAGGCTACCCAGGAGGGTGAGGTAAAGGCTTCCCGGCCCCGGCAAGGGGTCCTCCACCACCTCCAGGGCGCGCAACAGCTCAATCCGGCTTTCCCCCAGGAGGACTAGGAGCAGAAAGGCCAAGAGGACGATAAGCCAAGGCCAGGCCTGGGCCAGGAGGCGGGCCGGGAGGTTCTCCAGGGCAGAAAGCTGCCTCAAGGCCGCCTGCCCCTGGGCAAGCTGCCCCTGTCCAAAGTAAGCCAGGGCTAGGAGCGAAAGGGCTTGGCTTTGCAGTCCGGGCTGGGCCGAAAGCTCCGGCAAAAGCCCCTCCAGAAGGGGGATGGCCTCCTGGGGCCTGCCCGAAAGGAAGAGGAGGCGGCCTCGTTCCAGCCTTTCCCTAAGGGTGGAGCCCAGAAAGGCCAGGCCCTCCTGGGGTCTTCCCAGGGCCAGATGGAGCCGGGACAGCAAAAGGCGGGCTTCCGGGGTGGAGGGAAGGCCTTGGGCCAGCCTAAGGGCTTCCTCGTACTGGTGGAGAGCCTCCAGGGCCATGGCCCGCAGGAGGTTGGCCTCGGGCCCTGGGGGGAGGGAGAGCCTTAGCACCTCAGCGGCTTGGCCTTTTTGCAGTAGCAAGCGGGCGCGAAGGAGCTGGGCCTCCGGCTCGTCTCCCAGCTGTGCCAGGTAGCTTTCCGCCTGGGCCAGATCCCCCCTTTCCAGGTGGATGCGGGCCAGGAGGAGAAGGCTTGGCCGGTGCTCCGGGTCGCTGGTGAGGGCCAGTTCGCAGGTGGCCTGGGCGCTTTCCAGGGCTCCTTGTTGGAAAAGCCGCTGGCAACGGGTGAAATAATCCTCGGCTCCCTGGGCCCATGCGGGGAGGCCCAGGAGCAACAATCCCAGGATAAGCCTCATGCCTTCCAGTTTACGCCGGGCAGGCTTTAGACCCGGTATAATCCCAGCGGGTGAGACCCGTGAGACACTGGATACCCTTTCTTTTGGTGGCGGCCCTGGCCTTGGGCCTGGCCCAGGCGCCGCAGGTGGCGGCCTTGCTGGATGCGGGGCGGTTTCAAGAGGCCTATGAGCTTGGCCTGAAGCAGGGCACCCCCGAGGCCCTGGCCTTAGCCGCCAAGGGAGCCAGCTTCTACGCCCTTTACCAGGCCAAGCCCGAGGAGAAGCGCACCTGGTTTGAAAAGGCGGAGAAGGCGGCCTCCCAGGCCATCGCCAAGGCTCCCGAGTTTCCCGAGGGTTACTTTGAGCGGGCCCGGGCCTTAGGGCGGCTTTCCCAGTTCAAGGGGATCCTCGAGGCCCTGGCGGAGGGCTTGGCCCCCAGGATCCGAAACGATCTGGAGAAGGCCTTGAAGCTCAAGCCCGACCACGCCGGGGCCATGGTGGCCCTGGCCCTTTGGCACTTTGAGCTGGTGCAGAAGGGCTGGCTGGTGGCGGCCACCCAGGGGGCGGAGGGCTCCAGGGTGGAGCCCCTCATGCAGAAGGCCATAGAGCTGGAGCCCGAGGTCATTATTCATCGGGTGGAGTACGCCAAGGTCCTTGCCGCCTGGGGCAAGAAGGGGGAGGCCATAAAACAGCTGGAAACCGCCCTCTCCCTTCCCGCCAAAACCGCCGCCGACCGCTACGATCAGGAGAGGGCCCGGCAGGAGCTTGCCAAACTGAGGTAGGTCCAGGGAGTCCATGGGGCCGGCGTGCCCGGCCTCCTTTTCCCTGGGGGTGGGAAGCCCAAGGCCAAGCCGCCCACCGAAGATGCGCAAAAACACGGCAGGCCCAGGGTATCCGGGTGGTAGGTGAGCCGCTCCAGGACATCTACCCTGGGTGGAGGCGGAAGGCGAGAAGCCCCGGGAGGACCACGTTCCCCATGGCTCGTGGTGCAGGGCCGTTGGGGGAGGGTGCCGGGCCAGACCAGGGCCTCAACCGTCCAAAAGCGCCAGGGCTCGAGCCTGCACGTGCCCTGGCGCCAGGCCCTCCGAGGTCTTGAAGGTGAGGCCGATCCGGTCCAGGGGCAGGCCCAGGAGCCGGGAGAGGTTTTCCTGAAGGTCCTGCCGGTGGGGGAAGAGCTTGGGCTGGTCCAGGATGATGGCCAGGCTTACCTGGATCAGCTTTCCCCCCCTTTCCTCCACAAGGCGAAGAGCCTCCTTTAGAAAGACCTCGCTGCGGGCTCCCCGCCACTTGGGGTCGGTGTCGGGGAAGAGGAGGCCGATGTCCCCAAGGCCAAAGGCAGAGAGTAAGGCGTCGGTGAGGGCGTGCAGGGCAGCGTCCCCATCCGAGTGGGCCAGGGCCCCGTGGGGGCTTGGAATCAAGAGGCCGCAAAGATAGAGGGGTTTCCCCTCTATAAGGCGATGGCTGTCCTCCCCGTAGCCTAGGCGCATGGCTATACTTTAGGGCATGCCGAGCTTTGCGGAAGCCTTAGCCCTCATGGAAGCTTGGACGGAAAGCGAGTCCTTAAGGCGGCACATGCGGGCGGTGGAGGTGGCCATGCGGGCCTATGCCCGCCGCTTTGGGGAGGACGAGGAGCTTTGGGCCATGGCCGGGGTCCTGCACGATATGGACTACGAGAAGTACCCCGATGAGCACCCGTATCGGGGGGTGGAGGAGCTGAGGCGCTTGGGCTACCCGGAGGAGGTTTTGGAGGCCATCCTGGGCCACGCCTCCTACACGGGGGTACCCCGAAGGACCCCGATGGCCAAGGCCCTCTTCGCGGTGGACGAGCTTACGGGTTTGATCACCGCCGCGGTCTATGTGCGCCCGGGCCGTTCCATCCTGGGCCTGGAGCTTCAGAGCCTGAAGAAAAAGTTTAAGGACAAGGCCTTCGCCAAAGGGGTGAACCGGGAGGAGATCCGGATGGGAGCTTCGGACCTGGGCCTTTCCCTGGATGAGCACATGGCCTTCGTCCTCGAGGCCATGAAGGGGGAAGCGGAGCTTTTGGGCCTTAAGTAGTTGCTTCCGTCCCCCATGTTCCGCTAGGGTGAAGGGCGTGGAGCTACCCGACCTAAGCCCTTACCTGGGACAGGTGACCTTCGGCGGCCTGGCAGGGTATGCGGTGGGCTACGCCCTGAAGAAGGTGGGAAGGTTTCTGGCCATCGCCCTAGGCCTTCTTTTCATCGCCGTGCAACTTTTGGCCCAGGCGGGCTACATCCAGGTGGACTGGACCCGCATCCAAAGGGATGTGGAGCCTCTCCTGAAGCAGCCGGGTTTGCAGAGCCTGTGGGAGAGGCTCCTCGCCACCCTCACCTACAACCTGCCCTTTGGGGCCAGCTTCGTGGGGGGCTTGATCCTGGGCCTGCGGGCTGGCTGAGGCGAGAGGAGGGTCTAGACCCAGGCGAGTTCCAGGTGGGCCTGCAGATGGCCCACCGGTAGCCCCCGGTAGTTCCTGCGTTCGGGCTGGTCCCAGGGGGTGGGCCCCGGATCCCAGCCCAGAAGCCGGAGGAGGGCCACCACCGCCACCTCCCGGGCCTGGGCCGAGCCGTCCTCCACCTTCAAGGCGATGCCCAGGGGCCCGCGGGGGCTTTCCAGAAGGGCCAGGCCGTAGTAGCCATCGGCTCCCCGTTTGGCCACCACCGGCAGGCGCTCCATCAGGAGGGTGTCTATGCTCCCGGGTCCGGCCACCAGCTCGGGGTGGCGGCGCATGGTTTGCTGCACCCGGTGAAGGGGTTCCCGGTAGGCCTCGAGGGCCCGTTCCGGGGCCGCCAGAAGGAAAAAGGCCCGGGCAGCCCGGGAGAGGGGCAGGGAAAAGGTGGGGACGCTACACCCGTCCGTGGCCAGGCGGGGTTCCACCCCGGAAAGCTCCCGCAGGGTCTTCCGGTTCAGGACCTGGACCGGGTGGTCGGGGTTCTCGTAGCCCTCGAGGCTAGCCCCCAGGGCCAGGCTCGCGGCCAGCATGCCCGCATGCTTTCCCGAGCAGTTGTGGTGGAGGGGGGTAGGGCTTTGCCCGGCTTCCTCCAGCGCCTTCCGGGCCTCCTTGGAAAAGGGAGGGTGGACCCCGCAGACCAGGGCCTCGGGGCCAAGGCCCAACTTGGCCAAGAAGCCAGAAGCCACCGCCACATGGCGGGGGGTGCCGTCGTGGCTGGCGGTGGCCAGGGCCACCTCTTCCTGGGTGAGGCCAAACCGCTCCA
Organism: Thermus neutrinimicus; assembly: GCF_022760955.1. Lineage (NCBI taxonomy): Bacteria > Thermotogati > Deinococcota > Deinococci > Thermales > Thermaceae > Thermus > Thermus neutrinimicus. Next base: position 96,696 of record NZ_JAKTNU010000001.1, on the reverse strand, counting down.
CCGCCCCCGTGAGGAAGAGGGCCAGGACCTGGAAGGGCTTGGCGGAGGAGCGCATGTAGGCCCATAACCCGGGGTTTCCCGCATAGGCCACGAGGCCTTCCTGCCCATGGATGGCCAGGGAAACCCGGTGCCGATTTTCCACCTCTTGGCCGCGGTAGACGTAGACCCAAGCGTTCACGTCCCAAGTCTACGCCGGGCTTCCTCCAGAAGGGGTTGCCAGTCTAGGCCGAGGTAAGGGGAGGGGAAGCCCAGGAGTTTCCCTTCCGCCTTTTTTAGGTTCCTCCGGCCTCCCCGCCCGGCCTGGGCCTGGTGCAAGGCCGCCGCCAGGAGGATGAGCCCCTGCAAAAAGCGCCGCTTCTCCCCTTGCGCCTCCCGCCAGGCCTCCTCCAGGACCTCGTGGGCTTCAAAGAAGCGGCCCTCTTGGAAAAGATGCCAGGCCTCCCCCAAGGCTTCCACGCCTTAAGGCTAAACTGGGGCCATGCGCTTCGCCCTGGGTCCTTTGCTACTTGCCCTGGCTTCCCTTCCGGCCCTGGGGCTTAGGCTGGCCACCACCACCAGCGTGTACGACTCGGGGCTTTTGGACCGGCTTTTGCCGGCCTTTGAGGGGGCCATGGGGGTTCGAGTGGAGGTCCTGGCTGTGGGCACTGGGCAGGCCTTGCGGCTGGCCGAGCGCAAGGATGTGGATGCCGTCTTGGTCCATGCCCCGGACCTCGAGGGGGAAGCCTTGAAGCGCGGCCTCATCGCCCAGCCCCTCTGCCTGGCCCAGAATAGCTTCCTCCTGGTGGGGCCCAAAAGGGATCCTGCCCGGGTCCGGGAGGCAGGGGATGTGCGGGAGGCCTTGCGGCGGATCGCTCGGGCCCGGGCGCCCTTCGTGTCCCGGGGGGATCGCTCGGGCACCCACTTGAAGGAGCTGGAGCTCTGGCGGAAGGCAGGCCTCACCCCCCAAGGGGGCTTTTACCTGGAGTCGGGGGCGGGCATGGGCCAGACCCTGGTTCTGGCGGCGGAGAAGGGGGCCTATACCCTCTCCGACCTGGCCACCTACCTCACCGTGGGCCGCAAACGGGGCCTGGAGGCCCTTTATCGGCGGGAAGACCCCCTTCTGCTAAACCAGTACACCTACTACCTGGTGCCCCGGGGGGCGAAGGCCGAGGAGGCGGAAGCCCTCCGCCGCTTCCTGGCCAGGGAGGAGGCAGCCCGGTTGGTGGAGGGTTTGCGGGTGGAGGGGATCCCGCTCTTTATGCCCTTGAGGGGGCGGTGTATCATCCCCAGGGGTGGAGGCCGCTGAGCTTGTAGAAATCTCCTTGCGCAGCCTCTGGGTAGCGGGGTTTGCCACCTTGGTGGCGGCTCTTCCCGCGGTGCCCTTAGGGCTTTGGCTGGCCTCGATTGGGAGCGGGGGGATTTTCGGGCGGATTCTCCTCTACGCCGGCCTAGCCCTCCCCTCCGTGGTGGTGGGTCTTTTCTTTTATCTCCTCCTTTCCCGCTCGGGGCCTTTGGGATCCTTGGGCCTCCTCTACACCCCCTATGCCATGGTGTTGGCGGAGGCCGTCTTGGCCTTTCCCCTCATCGCCGCCTTCGTGCTTTCGGGGGCCAGGGGAAGGGTGGAGGAGGTGCGGCTTTTGGTGAGGAGCCTGGGGGGCCAGGAGGGCCAGGTGCTTCCCACCCTGTTTTGGGAAAGCCGCCGCACCCTGGTCGCCGCCTTGGCCGCGGGTTTTGGCGGAGCCATCAGCGAGGTGGGGGCGGCCACCTTGGTAGGTGGGGATATCCGCCACCACACACGGGTTCTCACCACGGCCATCGTGGTGGAAACCCGAAAGGGGGAGCTGGAAAGCGCTTTGGCCTTGGGCATGGTCCTTCTTGGGGTGGCCCTTTTGGTCACCGCCCTTCTAGTTATCCTGGAGCGGGAATGAGCCCGGTTTTGCAGGCCGAAGGCTTGGTCTACTGCTACGGGGATTTTCGCCTCGAGGTTCCCCACCTCGAGGTACACCCGGGGGAGGTCCTGGCGGTCTTGGGGCCCTCAGGAAGTGGTAAGACCACCCTCCTTCGCCTTCTCGCCGGCCTCCTGTCCCCCGAGGAGGGCTGGGTAGAAGGGGGGTTCCGCGCTTATCTGCCCCAGACCCCGCCCCTTCTGCGGCGTAGCGTTCTGGAAAACGCTGCCTTTGGCCTGTTGCTCCGGGGGGTTCCCCGGCGCCAGGCCCTGGCCCGGGCCGCCAGGCTCCTGGAGCGGGTGGGTTTGGAGGGCAAGGCCCGGCAACCCGCCCACCTCCTCTCCGGGGGGGAGGCGGTACGCCTAGCCCTGGCCAGGACGCTTCTGGTGGAGCCCGCAACCCTGCTGTTGGACGAGCCTACCGCTAGCCTGGACCCCGCCAACACCCTTAAGGTGGAGGCCTTGCTCCAGGAGGTGACCAGGGGAGGCCGGGGGGTGGTTCTGGCCACCCACGACCTCTTCCAGGTGCGCAGGCTGGCCCATAGGGTGGTCTTCCTCTTCCAGGGCCAGATGGTGGAGGAGGCCCCCGTGGGTCAGTTTTTCCAAAGCCCAAAGGACTCGAGGAGCCGGGCCTTCTTGGAGGGGCGGTTGCTTCCTTAACCGCCTCCCCGGGATGCCGCCAGCTGGATCCTTTGGAACCAAGCCTCGGCTTCCTCGCCCTCCACCTCCACCCAAAGCTGGCTGATGGAAAGGCTTCCCACCCGAAGGGGGGTCTCCTCTTGGAAGCGCACAGTGGCCCCAGGGAGGGCATAGGCCCCTTCTTTCAGCTTTGTTCCACCCCACTCCAGGAGATACCTCTCCAAAAGCCAGGGGGGCAAGGCCCCAAAGCGCTGGGCAAAGGTTCCGCCCGCCACCGGAGGGAAAAGGTCCAAGGTGGCCTCCTCCGTCAGGGGGGTGGCAAGCCCGTTCAGGTAACGCACGTCCCGGCCCTCCAGGAAAACCGAGACCCGTTCGGCCAGGTCCTGGCCCTCAAAGAGCTCCTCCCTTAGGGCGGGATGGGCCTGGATCAGGGCTTCCAAAACCTCCCCCACCGTCCTTCCCTCCACCTGGACCTGGCCCTTGCCCACCAGGTCCCGGAAGGTGGCGTACAGGTTCACCTTAGGCATATAGGAGAAGTGTAAGGGAGACCCGGGGGGGGCCCGGGTCCCCTGGGGGTGCTCCCTAGTCGTCCGCGGCGGCGGACAGGATGCCCAGGGCCTGGAGCTTGTTCGGGGGCACCACCCCGTTATCCCAACCCCGCTCCTGGTAGTATTCCTTAAGCATCAGGTCCAGCTCCGTGACCTGGCCCTTGGACCCCGCGCAGTCGGAGGGTTCCTTGAGGAAGCGCTCGGGCAGGTAGTCGGAGCCCTCCCCAAAGCCCACCAGGTTATTGTAGTAGCGTTCCAGGTTGTAGATGCGCTCCCCGATGAGGAGGATCTCCTCGGGGGTCACGGGCCGGCCCCAGTAGGCGGAAAGCTGCTTGGCGTACTCCTCGAGGCCCTCGGCGAACTGGCTGAACTTGCAAAGGTCCAAGGAGTCGGTGAAGGCGGACAGGTCCTGGAGGAGCTTGGTGAGCTTGCCCTTCCCCTCCCAGGCCAGGGGGTCGGTCTTGTAGGGCACGCCCAGGATCTCCGAGGCGGGGGTGTAGGCCCGAAGGTGGCAAGCCCCCCGGTTGGAGGTGGCGTAGGCGATGCCCATGCCCTTGAGGCCCCGGGGGTCATAGGCGGGGATGGACTGCCCCTTGACCTCGAGGGAAAGCTCGGGGTGGCCGATGGCCTTGGCAAAGCGGGCTGGCCCCTCCGCCAGGTCGTTCCCCACGCCCTGGCGGTAGGCGATGGCCTCAATGAGGCGAACCTCCCCCTCCTTGTCACCAAAGCGAAGGCCGTCAGGCCCCTGGTAGTAGCCCTTCTCCGTGGCCTCCATAAGGACGGCAATGGCGTTGCCCGTCTCGATGGTGTCCATGCCGTAGGCGTTGCAGAGGTAGATGGCGTACCCCGTCCAGTCGGTGTCGGTGTGGCCGGGGTGCGCCCCCAAGGCCCAGGCGGACTCGTACTCGTAGGATTCAAAGCGGATGGCCTTGCCGTCGATGTGGACCTCCACCATCTTCTTGCAGGCCACGGGGCAGGCGTGGCAGGTGTTGTCCTTGATGAGGCGGTGCTCGCGGATGTACTCCCCGGAGATGGTCTCCACCCCTTCAATGCAGGTGTGTAGACCATTGAAGGTGGGGAGGGCCCCCATCACGTTGGTGATGTTCATGAGCACGTTAGTGCCATAGAGGGAAAGCCCTCCCTTCTTGGGGGCGGTCACGTTCTTGGGATCGTTGATGGTGGCCGAGGCCTGCTGGTCCGCCTCCCGCCAGAGCTCGGGGTCCTTGGGCTGGGGCATCTTCTCCTGCTTGCCCACCACCACGATGGCCTTGAGCTTCTTGCTCCCCGCCACCGCCCCGGTGCCCCCCCGGCCCGCGGCCCGCTCGTCGTTGTTGATCCAGTTGGCGAAGCGCACCAGGTTCTCCCCGGCGGGGCCGATGGCCATCACGTCGGCATCCTCCCCGTGGCGCTCCTTCAGGATGCGGTGGGTCTCGTGGGTGGTCTTGCCCCAGAGGTCCGAGGCGTCGTGGATGGAGACCTCCCCGTCCTTCACCAACAGGTAAACGGGTTTCTCCGCGGCCCCCTTGATGAGGAGCCCGTCAAACCCCGCCCATTTCAGCTTAGCCGCGGTCCAGCCCCCCATGTGGCTGTCCGTGACCGTGCCCGTGAGGGGGCTTTTGGTGACCACCGCCAGGCGGCCCGACATCTTGGCCCGGGTGCCGGAAAGGGGGCCATTCATGATGCAAAGGAGGTTTTCGGGGCCCAGGGGGTCCACCTTGGGTCCATTTTCAAACACGTACTTGACCCCCAGGCCCCGGCCCCCCACGTACATCTCCAGGTCCTTGGGGTCGGGGGCGAAATACTCCACCTGGCCTGTTGAGAGGTTGATACGGGCGAGCCTATGGGCATATCCACCGAGCATCCTTCACCTCCTCTTGGGCCAAAGGGAGAGCGCCCATTGCCGGGAAGACCACAGACCGCTGCCCAGGTTCGGGGGGATTATACCACGCAAACCCTGGGGGAATGTAAAGGGGGTGACAGGCATAATGGGGCCATGCTGGCCCTTTTGGGAGAGGTCCTGGTGGACCTCATTGAGGAAAGCCCACACCCCTTGCGCCTCAGGGGGGTCCTGGGGGGCTCGGCCCTGAACACCGCCACCACCCTGGCCCGGCTGGGGTTTCCCGTGCGCTTCCTTTCCGAGGTGGGGGAGGACTGGGTTTCCGCCTGGAGCGAGGAGGAGATGAAGAGGCGGGGCCTCGAGCTCAGGCTGTCTCGCCATCCGGCCCCCATGCCCTTGGCCCTGGTGCGGCTGGATGCGGAGGGAAACGGGGAGTATAGCTTCCACCGCCCCTTCCACTGGCCCTACCGCCCAGGACCCGATAGCCTCCGGGGGGCTAAGGTGTTCCACTATGGCTCCCTCCTTGCCCTCGAGGATCGCGTGGAGGAAGGCTTAAACCTCCTTTTGCGGGAGGCGGAGGAGGAGGGGGCCTTGGTATCCTACGATCCCAACCTCCGGCAGGCTCCAAACCCGGAGGAGAGGCGGCGAATAGAGGCCTGGCTGGCCCGGGCAGACCTCCTAAAGCTTTCCCTGGAAGATGCCAAGCTTCTTTTCCCTGAGGACCCCGTGGGGGCGGTGAAGGCCCTGGAGGTGCCCCTAAAGGTCCTCACCCTGGGCCGGGAAGGGGCGGTGGCCTTCCTTGGGGAGGAGGCGGTGCGCCTCCCCGGGAAGGCGGTGAGGGTGAAGGACACCGTGGGGGCGGGGGATAGCTTCACCGCGGGGCTTCTTGCCCTGCTGCTCAAGGGGGGTTATGGGAAAGAAAACCTCTCCCGCCTATCCCGGGGGGACCTCGAGGCCCTCCTGGAAGGGGCCATTGCCCTTTCCGCCTTGGCCTGCACCGTGCGGGGAGCCTACCTTCCGGAAAGGGGGCTTAGGTCCTGGCAGGCCCGATACCTAGGGGATGAGGAGCACCTTGCCCGAGGTCTTCCGCCCCTCTAGGGCCTCATGGGCCTCCTTGGCCTTTTCCAAGGGGAACTCCGCCCCGATGCGCACCTTGAGCCACCCCTCGCGGACGGCCTCGAAGACCTCCCCCGCCCGAAGGAGGAGCTCTTTGCGGGTGGCGGTGTAATGGTGGAGGGTGGGGCGGGTGAGGAAGAGGCTTCCCTTCCGGTTCAGGACCTGGGGGTCAAAGGGGGGCACGGGCCCTGAGGACTGGCCGAAGAGGACCATGAAGCCCCGGGGCCTTAGGGCCTCGAGGCTCCCCTCAAAGGTGCTCTGCCCCACCCCGTCATAGACCACGTCCACCCCACCTCCCGAGAGGGCCTTCACCGCCTGGGCAAAGCCCTCGTAGGGCAGGGCGTAGTCCGCCCCGGCCTGAAGGCAAAGGGCCCGCTTCTCCTCGGTGCTGGCGGTGGCGTAAACCGTGGCCCCCAGCCGCTTGGCCCACTGGATGAGAAGGAGCCCCACCCCCCCGGCTCCCGCATGCACCAGCACCTGGTCCCCGGGGCGGACGGGGTAGGTGCTCTTCAGGAGGTAGTGGGCGGTCATGCCCTGGAGGAGGCTTGCCGCCGCCAGCTTGGGATCAAGCCCCTGGGGCACGGGTACGAGCCTCTCCGCGGGCACCGCCTGGTACTGGGCGTAGGCCCCCTGGACGTTGGCGAAGGCCACCCGGTCCCCAGGGCGCACCCCTACCACGCCTTCCCCCACCTTCTCCACCACCCCGGCTCCTTCCTCCCCTAAGGTAAAGGGAAGGGGCATGGGGTAAAGGCCCTTGCGCTTGTAGGTGTCGATGTAGTTGACCCCGATGGCCAAAAGCTTCACCAAAACCTCTCCCGGCCCCGGCTCGGGGGTGGGCAGGTCCTCGAGGGTCAAAACCTCTGGCCCGCCTGTCTGGTGTACCCGTACGGCCTTCATGGGGAAGAGTCTACCGGTAAACTGAAGGGGTGAACCGGGCCAAGGACGGGTTTTCCCAGGCGGAAAAGGACCTGGAGATGGCCTGGGTAGCCCGGAATGCTGGGCGGCACGAATGGGCTTGCCTCGCCGCACAACAGGCCGCACAGAAGGCGGTGAAAGCCCTTCACCTCCACTTGGGCCAGGAGGCGTGGGGGCACGTGGTGGCCCGGCTTCTCAAGGAGCTCCCTTTGGAGGTGCCCCAAGATCTGGTGGAAAAGGCCCGCTATCTGGATGGGCTCTATATTCCTACCCGCTATCCCGACGCCCTCCCTTGCAGGAGCTTCCTGTGCCCGCAGAGGCTTTGGTCTACACCCTGGCGGAGGGGCAGGCCCTACCCCAGCAGGGCCCCCGCTTGGCCGAGACCCTGAGGCGGGAGATGCGCTGGCTCTTTGCGCATCCCGCCCCTTCTCCCCTGGGCCTTTCCTAAAACCCCCTTTGGTACTGGGGCGGCACCTCCGGGGCCACCCCCAGGGCCTTGGCGGCCCTTAGGGGGAAGTAGGGGTCCCTGAGGAGGATCCGGCCCAAGAGCACCAGATCGGCGCTTCCCGCTTGCAGAAGGGTTTCCGCCTGCTCGGGGGTGGTGATGAGGCCCACAGCCCCCGTCCTCAGGCCCACCCCCTTGCGCACGGCGTCGGCGAAGGGAACCTGGAAGCCCGGGGCCAAGGGGATCCGTACCCTGGGTACCACCCCGCCCGAGGAGCAGTCCAGGAGGTCTATCCCTAGCTCCTTAAGCCCCCGGGCGAAGGCTAAGGTGTCCTCGAGGCCCCATCCTCCCTCCCCCCAGTCCGTGGCGGATACCCGCACGAAAAGGGGAAGTTCCCTTGGCACCACCTCCCGCACTGCTTGGGCCACCCTAAGGGGAAAGCGCATGCGGTTTTCCAGGGTACCTCCATAGGCGTCCGTGCGCTGGTTGGAAAGGGGGGAGAGGAAGGAGGAAAGGAGGTAGCCGTGGGCCATGTGGAGCTCGATCACCTGAAAGCCCGCCCGAAGGGCCCGCCTGGCTCCTTCCACGAAGGCCTGGAGGATGCGTTCCATTCCCGCCTCGTCCAGGGGTTCGGGTACTGGGTAGCCCTGGTCAAAAGGGATGGGGCTTGGCCCCACCACCCGCCAGCCCAGGGGCTTACCCCCTTCCCAGGGCCTGGCGGTCCCCGCCTTGCGCCCGGCGTGGGCCAGCTGGATCCCCGGCACCGCTCCCGCTTTCCGGATCCTCCGGGCCAGCTCCTTCAGGCCTGGAAGGTGGTCCTCCGACCAGATGCCGAGGTCATGGGGGCTGATGCGGCCCAAAGGCTCCACGGCGGTGGCCTCCACCAGGATGAGCCCCACGCCCCCAAGGGCTCTGGTGGGGTAGTGGAGGAGATGCCAGTCCGTCACGTGTCCTTCCTGGGTGGCGGAGTACTGGCACATGGGGGACATGGCCAGGCGGTTTTTCAGCCGGAGGCCGCCGAGTTCCAAGGGGGTGAAGAGCAAGGCCATGCCTCCATTATGAAGCGCCCTTGGCGGTGGCTCCTGGCAATGGGGGGGCCACCCCTGTGGCGGCCGGGTTTGCCCCTGCCCTCCTTTTGTATAAACTGGTCCTATGGACCCCGGCCTGGGTAAGGGGCAAGGCTCTGATCTGGAGGAAGCCTTCCGGTATGTGGAAGGCCTCCTCTTCGGGGATATGGAACGCCCCGGCCTCACCCTCTACGACCTGGAACGCCTGGTGGGATACCCCGCCAAGGGGGAGGGTCCCTTGGCCTACACCCTGCCTCGCAGCAAGAGCCTTTCCGGGGTGCAAGCGGTGCGCCTGTACTACTATCCCAAGGATCCCGTCCTTCAGCTCATCGTGGAGATTGAGGATCGGGAAGGGAGAAAGCACCTCCGCCACTTCCGCTGGAACGGGTTTACCTGGGAGACCCCCGAGGGGGGACAGGGGGAGCTGAAGCCCACCCGGGAGGATCCCGGCTCGGTTCAGGTGGGGGAGGATTTCTTCTTAGGCTTCCCCCGGGAGGAGGCCTTGGAGCTGGAAGAGGCGGTGCGCAAAGGGGAGGCCTCGGGGGTGAAGTACCTCTTATGCCCCCGGTGCCGCACCCGCATCTTCTACGCTCCCTCGGTCCGCCCCGCCGGCCTCGTTTGCCCCCGGTGCGGTAACCCCACCCTCCTCTTCAAGACCCTTTCCGCACAGGAGGCCAAGGACCCCCTCGAGGCCCTAGTGGAGGAGCAGCGGGCCCTGAGAAGGGCCATAGAGGAGCTCGCCGCCTACCTAAAGCGGAAACTGGGCCCTTGATCCTGGGTTATACCCGCGTTCCCGGCTGGCTCCAGCCGGTGTAGGCGTAAAACCGGCCCCGCTCCCCCCCAAGGTAGTCCAGCAGGGGTTCCAGAAGGGGGCGGTGGCCGGCAAGTTTGACCGCCACCTCCTCCGGGGCGAAGAAGCGGGCTTCCACGATGTGGCCGTCGGGATCCCTGGGGTTCAAAAGCCCCTCGTAGCTGGCTCGGAAGGCCATGGCCAGGGTGCGCTCGTTCTTGCGGCGGTCCTCCACCTGGATGGCGTAGGCCAGGTGTTCAATGGCCTTCACCTTTAGGCCGGTCTCCTCCCGCACCTCCCGCACCAGGGCTTCCAGGACGGTTTCCCCGGGTTCCACGGTGCCGCCGGGGAGGGTGTAGCGCACCTGGCCCCGCCTGCCCCAATCGTTCCCCACCAGAAGGACCCGGCCCTGGCGGTCCAACAGGATGGCCGCCACCACCAGGATCTCGCGGCGCATCACGCTTCCGTCAAGGCCTCCAGCTGCCGTTCCTGGTCGGCCCGTTTGAGGGCCTCCAGGAGGGGCTGGAGGTGCCCCGAGAGAACGCCCTCGAGGTCATGGGTGGTGAAGCCGATACGGTGGTCCGTGACCCGGGACTGGGGAAAGTTGTAGGTGCGGATCTTCTCCGAACGCTCCCCGGTGCCGATCTGGGCCAGGCGGGTCTTTCGGAGCCTCTCCGCCTCCTCGGCCCGCTTCATCTCCAGGAGGCGGCTTCGCAGGATCATGAGGGCCTTTTCCCGGTTCTTGATCTGGCTGCGGGAGTCCTGGCAGGTGACCATGATCCCCGTGGGCAGGTGGACCACCCGCACGGCGCTGTCCGTGGTGTTCACCCCCTGGCCCCCGGGCCCCGAGGCCCGCATCACGTCGATGCGGATCTCCTCCATGTTGAGCTGGAAATCGGACTCCTCCGCCTTGGGCAAGACGGCCACCGTGGCCGTGGAGGTGTGGATCCGCCCCTGGGTTTCCGTGGCCGGTACCCGCTGCACCCGGTGGACCCCGCTTTCGTACTTGAAGGTACCGTAGGCCCCGGGCCCCCGCACCTCGAAGACCACCTTGGAGAAGCCTCCCAGATCCGTGGGATGGGAGTCCAGGACCTCCGTTTCAAACCCCATCTCCTCGGCGAAGCGCAGGTACATCTGCAAAAGGTCCCGGGCAAAAAGGGCGGCCTCCTCGCCCCCGGTGCCGGCGCGGATCTCCACGATGGCGTCCCGCTCGTCCATGGGGTCTTTGGGCAAAAGGTGGCGCTCCAGCTCCCGTTCCAGTTCCGCCTTGCGGACGAGAAGGGCTTCCTTTTCCGCCTTGGCCTCCTCCTTTAGCTCGGGATCCTCGAGGAGGCCCTCCACCCCCTCCAGGTGCTCCAGCACCTTCTGGTACTCCCGGATGAGGGCGATCACCTCCCCCATCTCCGCATACCGCCGGGAGAGGGCCTGGTAGCGCTTCTGGTTCTTAAGGACCTCCGGGTCGGCAAGGAGCGCTTCCAGCTCCCGGTATTCCTCTTCTAGGCGCGCAAGCTTATCCAGCATACCTTACTTCAGGATACCCCAACCAAGGCTTGACCCGGGTTTTAGGTATACCTAAAATGCAGGTCATGGAAGCTCCGATTTACCTCTACGCCCTCTTGGGAGGGCTCTTCACCTGGGGGCTCACCGCGGTGGGGGCCGCCAGCGTGTTCCTGGCGCAGGAGCCCAGCCGCAAGCTTCTGGATGGGATGCTGGGCTTCGCCGCTGGGGTGATGCTGGCGGCCAGCGTCTTTTCCCTTCTCCTTCCAGGCATGGAGATGGCTGAGGCTCAGGGGATGGTTCCCTGGGTGCCTGCGGTGGTGGGCTTCCTTCTGGGTGGGGCTTTGTTGCGCCTCCTGGACCGCTTCCTTCCCCATGTGCACCTGGGGCCAGGGGCGCAGGAGGAGGGGATTCGCACCCTGTGGCGGCGCACCACCTTGCTGATCCTGGCCATCACCCTCCACAACTTTCCCGAGGGCCTAGCGGTGGGGGTGGCCTTTGGGGCCGCGGGGCTGGACCCCACGGGGGCGGCCACCCTGGGCGGGGCCATGGCCTTGGCGGTGGGCATCGGCCTGCAAAACCTACCCGAGGGCCTGGCGGTGGCCTGGCCCTTGAGGCGGGCGGGAATCGGGGCGGGAAAGGCCTGGTTTTACGGGCAGCTTTCCGCCATCGTGGAACCCGTTGGCGCCCTCTTGGGGGCGCTTTTGGTGGCCCACATGTTTGCCCTATTGCCCTACCTCATGGCCCTGGCGGCGGGGGCCATGGTTTTCGTGATCGTGGAGGAGGTTATCCCGGAAAGCCAGGCGGAGGGCCACGGGGATATCTCCACCTTCGGGGTGATGACGGGCTTTGCCCTCATGATGGCCCTGGACGTGGCCCTGGGTTGATCCCTTTCTAGGCTTGGGAATCCCCCTTGCCCAGGCGTTCCTTAAGGAGCCGGGCGGCTTCCTCCGCCTTGGCCTTGGCGGTTTCGGCGGCCTGGGCGGCTTTTTCGGCAAGCCCTTTCAGCTTGTCGGGAATCCCGTCCCCATCCTGGTCCAGTTCTGCCAGGCGGGCCTTGGCCTCCTCGAGGGCCTCCCTAGCCTCCTGAAAGGCCTTTTCCACCAGGTCAGGCGTGCCGTCCCCGTCCTGGTCCAACCTCTCCTTTATTTCCTGCAAACGCTTCTCCACCTCGCTGGTGGCCAAACGGGCCTTCTCGGAAATCCTTTGAAGCAAATCCCTGAGGAATTCCATAGAGGTAGTTTACAACAAGGCTTTGAGGTCTGCCACCACCCTCTCCGTTTCCTCCACCTTGTCCGGGCTGAAGAGAAGGACCAGGTTGCCCTCCTTCACCACGAAGGTGGTGGCGGTGTGGTCCACCAGGTACTCCCCGGGGTCCCGGTATTGGGTCTTCTGGTAGTAGACCCCGAAGGTCCGGGCCACCTCCTGGATGGTCTGAGGGCTACCCGTGAGGCCCAGGAAGCTGGGGTGGAAACTCTTGGCGTACTGGTCGGAGACCTGTGGGGTATCCCGCTCGGGGTCCACGCTGATGAAGATCACCTGCACCCCCTCCTGCTCCCTGGGGGAGAGCCTCTCGTAGGCCCGCTTCAGGGCCAGCATGGTGGTGGGGCAGACGTCGGGGCAGTGGACGTAGCCGAAGAAGATGAGGACCAGCTTGTCCCGGAACTGGGAGAGCCGCACCGAGCCCTGGGGCCCCTCGAGGGCAAAGTCCACGGGCTTGGGATTCAGAAGCCGGGTGCCGTAGAAGCTGTGGGAGCCCTTGGGCAGGAGGAGGTACGCCACCCCCACCAGGCCGAGGACCAGGAGGACGGGCAAGAGGAGTTTTCCTTTCATCGCATCTCCACCGGCAGGATTACCTTGAGCCTACCACCGTCTTGGAACTTAAGCACCAGGGTCACCTTCTCCCCCGCCTTTAGGGGGCGTTTGAGCCCTTCCAGCATGAGGTGGTACTTGCCGGGGCGAAACTCCACCCGGCCTCCCGGGGGGATGTCCAGGTAGGCCAGGGGGCGCATGCCCAGGACCACCTGGCCTCCCCGGGTTTCCCGGTAGTCCACGTGGATGGAAACCCGCTCGGCCACCTCCGTTTCCCCCCCCACCAGGCGCAAGGGGGTCTTCCCCCGGTTTTCCAGGGTCAGGTAGGCGGCGGTGTCCTTCACCACCGGGGGCACCAGGCGGACCCAGCCGGGTGTGGCCACCGCCTGGGCCAGGGCCAGGCCTCCCAGGAGGATCACAAGCCACCTCACGGGTTCACCTTACCAACCGGGAAGAGGACAAATGTACTCCGTGATTTAGGGCACATTTCACGGGAGTACGAATGTCCCACCCCCCAGGCCTACCCTTAGGGTGATGCGCCCTTTGGGGTGGTGGCCCCTTTTCCTGGGCGTGGCCCTCGCCGCGCCGGTCCTCCAGCTAAGGGGGGAGGTGAGGGGGCCCTTGGTCCTGGCTACCCCCGGCCTTTTGGTGGAGGGGGAGGGAGCGGTCCTGCGGGGGGACAGGGGGCACACCCTAAGCCTCCTGGCCCCGGGCATACGGGTGAGGGGCCTCACGGTGGTGGGGGCGGGGCCGGAGGACGACTTCTTTGAGCCGGATGCGGCCATCTACCTTGGGGGTTGCCGGGGGTGTCTCCTCGAGGGGATACGGGTGGAGGGTGCTCCCACCGCGGTGCGGATGGAGGACTCCCCCATGGCCGCCGTGCGGGGGCTTAAGGCCCAGGGCCTAGGGGCTTCCCCGGGGGTCTTGGTCTACTCCAGCCCCAACGCCCGGGTGGAGGGAAGCCACCTTCGGGGGTTTATGGAAGGGATTTACGTGGAATACAGCCCCGGGATGCGGATACGGGACAACCTCTTGGAGGGAAATGGGCGTTATGGCTTTCACGTGATGTTTTCCTGGGAGGTGGACATAGAAGGGAACGTGTCCATAAAAAACGGCATCGGCAATGCGGTGATGCACGGGGCGCAAAACCGGATCCGGATTAACCGCCTGGAGGGCCACAAAAGCCCCGTAGCCTACGGCCTTCTCCTGCAAGACGAAAGGGGTACGGTGGCCGAGGGCAACCTTTTCCTGGAAAACACCCTGGGGTTGGTCCTGATGGACGCCGCGGAGGCCCGGGTGCAGGGTAACCGCTTCCAGGAAAACGGCACCGCCTTGCGCATCACCCGCGAACGGGGTGGGAACTCCGCCCAGGTGAAGGGGAACCGCTTCCTCGGCAACCTCTATGACCTCCTGGTGGACGATCCCGAGGCCAGGGTCCAGGTGGTGGCGAACGGGTACGACCGGGCCTCGGGCCTTCCGGTACCCCACCTCCCCACCAGCAGTTTTGCCCTCCTTCTCGCCCGGCAACCGGAGCTTTCCCTTTTTGCCCTTTCCCCGGGGATTGTCCTCTGGGAGGCGGCGGAGGCCCAGGTGCCCGGGCTGAGGCTCGTGGCCTTGGCCGATGCCCAAGCGGCTCCCTTGCCCAAGGCCGTGGCCTTTCAGGGGCCCTGGATCTTCCTGGGGGTTTTTGGAGGTGTTTTGTGGTGGTGGCGGCGGAGAACTTGAGCAAGAGGGGAAGGCTTCAGGGGGTCACCCTGCAGGTGGCCGGGGGGGTGGTGGGGCTCCTGGGCCCCAACGGGGCGGGGAAGAGCACCCTTTTGGCCCTATTGGCAGGGCGGCTCAAGCCGGATGGGGGTATGGCGGCCCTTCTCTCCCACGCCCCCCGGGACCCCCGGGTCCTTCCCCTAAGGGCCTACCTTCCCCAGGCCCCCAGGCTCTTTCCCCACCTGCGGGCCTGGGAGGTCCTCGAGGGCGCCCGCAAGGTCAAGGGTTTGGATAAGGGGGCCTTGGAGGAGGCCTTGGAACGCATGGGGTTGGAAAGGCTTCTAAGGAGGCGGGTAGGGGAGCTTTCCGGGGGCCAGCGCCAACGCCTAGCCCTGGCGGCAGGCCTCATGGGCGACCCTCCCATCTGGCTTTTGGACGAGCCCACCGCCGCCTTGGACCCCCAGGGCCGGGAGCGGTTCTGGGCTTGGGTGGGGGCTAAGGGACGGGGTGCGGTTCTCGTGGCCCTCCACCACGTGGAGGAGGCCCAGCGGGCAGACCGGTTGGTGCTCTTGAAAGGGGGGAGGGTCCTGGAGGAGGGCTCCCCGGCGGAAGTCTTGGGCCTAAGGGGGGAACGCCTCCCTTGGTTAATGGAGGTGCTCTATGAGGAACCGGCGTGAGGTACTTAGGGTTTTGGGTGGTTTGCTGGTGGCGGGGCCGGCCTTGGCCCAGCACATGGGGCATGGGACGGAAAGCCCCGCTCCCGTGGGTGGGATGCGGGTTGCCCCTAAGCCCATCCCCTGGGAGGAGGGCACGTGCGCCTTTTGCGAGATGCCCATCAAGACCCCAGAGGGCGCTTGGCGGGGCCGCACCTTCCCCAAGGGGTTTTTTGAGCAGACCTATAGCCAGATCGCCTTTGAGAGGCCAAGGCCTGCCCCCCACGATCCCAAGCAGGTGGTGGAGGCGTTGCACTTTGAAAGCATCGCCTGCATGGTGAACTACGCCTGGGTACACGGGCTTAAGGACGGGGAGGGGGCCACCTTCTACGTAACCGACCGGGGGGCTTACGACCCCAACCGGCCCCAGGAGTCGGTGCGCCTCATCCCCGCCCGCCAGGCCACCTACTACTGGGGGGAAAAGATGATGGTGGTGATGAACGCCAAGCTTTTGGCCTTCGCCAGCGCCAAGGCGGCCCAGGAGTTCGCCGAGAGGAACAAGGCCCAGCATGGTCGCCAGCGCTTCTACAGCTTCCAGACCCTTCTCGACCTGGCCCCCCTGCCGGAGATGAACCTGGTGGCCCTTTTGGCCCGGCATGCCGGGCTTTTGGGGGAGAAGGGGGCAGGCCACTAGTCCTTGGGCCCCAGGGAAACCTGGGGCCCTGGCCTAGACTGGGGTTAGGAGGTCATCAAGGCCGTGAACCGACGCGTTTTTCTCTACACCCTTCCCTTTTTCCTGAAGGCCCTGGCTGAGCCCCGGTCCTTGCGGGTAGGGGTGGAGGCCTGCCCTTACTGCTTCATGACCATCCTGGATGCCCGGTATGCGGCCCAGGCGGTAAACCCCCAGGGCAAGGCCTTCTTCTACGACGACCCCGCCTGCCTTCTGGACCAGTTGAACGGCTGGGGTGGGCCTAGCCTTACCCCTAAGGAGGTGTACCTGGCGGACTTTGCCGAAAGCACCCGAACTGCCCCCAGGTGGCTGGCGGCGGAAAAGGCTGTGCTCTACCACAACCCCAGGATCCGCACCCCCATGGGTTCGGGGCTTTTGGTCTTCGGTAGCCGGGAGGCCCTCGAGAAGCACCTTAAGGAGCGGCCCGAGCGGGCGGGGGGGCGGGTGCTCACCTGGTCCCAGGCCCTTAAGGAAGGGGAGAAGCGCACCTGGGTGCCCGCTGACCTCTTTCCTCCCCCTCCCAAGGCCCCATGAGCCCTCTCTTTTTCAAGGAGGTTACCCGAAACCCCTGGACCTTCGGCCTCTTCCTTCTCCCTTCCCTGCTGTCCTTGGGCTTCCTGGGCCGGGGGGAGGGGGTGGGGCTGGTGGGGCTTTACTCGGGGCTTCTCCTCCTCCTACCCCCCTTGGTGGTGGCCTTGGCGGTGCCCCTTATGGCCTCGAGGGAGGAGTGGGCCTTCCTCCTGGGCCTGCCCCAAGAGGCCTTTCGCGGCTTCGTGGCAGGGGTCGCGGGCATCTTCCTGGCCCTCCTATTCCCCCTTCTTCCGGGTCTTTTCCTGGGGGCAGGGCTTTTGGGGCTCTCCCTGGAGGCCGCCTTTTGGCTTTGGCTTTCCGGTGTGGGCCTTTTGGCTTTCTGGATGGGGGTTTCCGCCCTGCTCGCCGCCTTGACCCTGGAGGAAAAACGGGCCTTGGGCCTAAGCCTCGGCCTATATGGGCTTCTAAATGTCCTCTATGGGCCCCTGGTGGTGGCCTTGGCGGTGCGCCTTAGGGAGTATCCCCTAGAGGGCTTCCTGGCCCTGGCCCTCCTCCTGAACCCCCAGGAGATCCACCGGGTGGGGCTTCTTTCCGGCCTGAAGGCTCCGGTGCTCACCGGCCCCATAGGCTACCTGGTGGCGGAGCGGCTTGGAGAGGTGGGGCCTTGGCTGGGGTTTGGCTACCTGGCCCTCTCCGGGCTTCTTCTAACCCTCCTGGGGGCCCTGGTCTTCGCCCGGCGGGACCGGTAGGATGGGGGGCATGGAGATTTTGCTCGCCACCCTGGACGAGGTGCCCGGCCACCGGGTCGTTCAGGTGCTGGGGGTGGTCAAGGGAAGCGCGGTGCGGGCCAAGCACCTGGGCAAGGATCTCTTGGCGGGTTTGCGTAGCCTTTTGGGTGGGGAGATCCTCGAGTACACGGAGATGCTGAAGGAGGCCCGCCAGGAGGCGGAACGCAGGATGCTGGAAGAGGCTAAACGCTTAGGGGCCCATGCCGTCTTGGGGGTGCGGTACGCCACGGTCAGCGTGTTCCAAGGGGCGGCGGAGATTCTGGCCTATGGCACGGTGGTGCGGTTGGAGCCCTTGAGGGAGCGCCCTTAGCCATGCGCCTGGCTGGGGTCCTTTTCATCCTCCCCTTCTTCCTACAGCTTTTGGGCTTCGGAAGGACTCCCTTGGGCGGGGGGCTTTGTGGGGAGCTTTTCCTGGCGCAAAACCCCAGCCTAGCCTTCCAGACCCCGGGGTTCTGGTACGCCCTGCTCTTCATGGGCCTATTGGCCCTCCAGCTGGGCTACGGCCTCTCCTTGCTCCTCCTGCCCCTTTTGGAGGTGCCCATAGGCCCCGCCTGGCGGCGCCTGGGGCGGTACCTGGTGGGGGTGATGGTGGGGCTTTTCCTCCTCACCCGCACCACGGGCCTGCCCGCCCCAGGGCCTGGGGGGTGGGTGCTGGAGCGGGCCCCGGTGGACCCCCTATCCCTGCTCTTGGTGGGTCTTTCCCTGGCAGGGAGCCTCCTCCTGAGGGAGAATGGGGGGCATGGAGCGGCTTCTTGAGGTGATGCGCCGCCTTAGGGGACCTGGGGGTTGCCCCTGGGACCGGGCCCAGACCCATGAGAGCCTCATCCCCTACCTTTTGGAGGAGGCCAGCGAGGCGGCGGATGCCCTTTTGGGTGGGGATTCCAAGGAGATGGCGGAAGAGCTTGGGGATGTGCTTTTGCAGGTGGCCTTTCACAGCATCATCGCCGAAGAGGAGGGGCGGTTTTCCTATGAGGATGTGGAAAGAAGCATTGTGGAAAAGCTCATCCGCCGCCACCCCCATGTGTTCGGGGAGGGCGTGGCCCAAACCCCGGAGGAGGTGAAGGCCCGGTGGGAGGAGCTGAAGGCGGAGGAGGGGAAGGGGGAGGAGCCCTGCCAACTTCCCAAGCACCTTCCCACCCTGCTTCGGGCCTATGAGCTCCAACGGAAGGGGATGGAGCCGGGTAGCGAGGAGGGCCTGAGGGCAGCCCTGGAGAAGGGGGACCTCGAGGAGGCGCTTTGGAACCTGGTGGGGCTTTTCGCCAAAAGGGGCCTGGACCCCGAGACCGCCTTAAGAAGGCGCTCCCAGAGAGCCTGCCGGGAGGGCTAACCCTTCCCGAGGGCTTCCGCCTGGCGGCGGTGGCCGTGCCCCTTCTTGGGGAAAGCCTCCTTTTCACCCTAAGAAGCCCCCACCTTCCCACCCATGCCGGGCAGGTCAGCTTTCCGGGAGGGGTGGTGGAACCGGGGGAAACCCCCTTGGAGGCCGCCCTGCGGGAGGCCGCGGAGGAGGTGGGCCTTTTGGGGGTGGAGCCCCTGGGGTACCTTGCCCCGGCGCTTTCCCCCCAGGGTTTCCTGGTGCAGCCGGTGGTGGTCTTCCGGGAGGACCTTCCCCCTTTAAACCCCAATCCCCTCGAGGTGGCCGAGGTCTTCGTGGTCCCCTTAAAGGAGCTTCTCCAGGTGACCCCCTGGAGCGAGCTGCGCCATGGCCGCACTGTCTGGCACTTCCCTTGGCGGGGGGTGGACATCTGGGGGGTGACGGGGAATATCCTTAAGGAGTTCCTGGAGGTGTGGCGTGAGGCCAGTGGGGATTCTCCTTTCGGACCTCTTTGATGAGCGGGAGTTCCTCTACCCGTACTACCGGGTGCAGGAGGCAGGGTATACCCCTATTGTCATCGGTCCTGAGGCCCGGGAATACAAGGCCAAATCCGGCTTTTCCTGGAAGGCGGAGATGGGGGCCAAGGAGGCCATGGGGATGGAGGTGGCGGGCCTCCTCATCCCCGGGGGCTTTGCCCCCGATTACCTGAGAAGGAGCCCGGAGGTGCTGGCCCTGGTGCGGCGGGTGGGGGAAGAGGGAAAGCCCATCGGGGCCATCTGCCACGCGGGCTGGGTTCTCATCAGCGCTGGGCTGGTGCGGGGCAGGCGGGTCACGGGGTTTTCCTCCATCCGGGACGACCTGGAAAACGCCGGGGGGCTTTACCAGGAGTCAGGGGTGGTGGTGGACGGCAACCTGGTGACCGCCCAGGGCCCCAGGGACCTGCCCGGCTTCCTCCTGGCCTTTTTGGAGCTTCTGGCTAAAGGGTAAACCGGGTTCCCCTTTCCCCCTGCAAGACCCCGGCCACCACCCCCCTTTCCCCTTGGGCGATGGCGGCCCAGGGGGCGCCCGCCCTCAGGGCGCCCAAGGCCGCCTCCACCTTGGGGATCATGCCCCCTTGGAGGATCCCTTGGGCCTTCAGGTCTTCCACCTCCTCGGCCGTGAGGTGGGGGAAGCGGGTGGTGGGATCCTTGGGGTCCCTTAGGACCCCAGGCACATCCGTGAGGAAAAGGGCGGGCCATCCCAAGGCCCCGGCCACCGCCCCGGCGGCGGTGTCGGCGTTCACGTTCAAGGGGCCTTCCTCGTCCAGGGCGATGGGGGCGAGGAGGGGCGTGTAGCCCTTTTCCAGGAGGTCCAGGAGGAGGCCCACTTCCACCCCCACCACCTCCCCCACCCGGCCCAGGTGGGGGAGGACCCTCCCCCTTAGGCAAAGGGCGTCCCGCCCGGAAAGGGAAAGGGCCCTTCTTCCCCTTTGGGAAAGCCCCTCTGCCAGTCGCTTGCCCGTGAGGCACAGGCTCATCTCCACCACCTCCATGTGCTCGGGAGGCGTCACCCGCAGGCCCCCCTCAAACCGGCTTTCCCAACCCAGGCGGGCGAGCCAGGCCCCGATCTCCGGCCCACCCCCGTGCACCAGGACCAGGGGGCCCGGGTAGCCGCTGAGCTCCTCCAGCAGGGCTTCGGCACCCCTTAGGCTTCCCCCCACCTTCACCAGCAAGGGTTCACTCAAGGTAGATCACCTCCTCGGGCAGGTCTCCTTCCTCCTCGGCCTCCAGGAGGTCCAAAAAGCCCAAGGCGGCGTGGTCGGGGTGTAGGCCGAAGTGGGCCGCCAGGGCCTGGACCGCGCTTACGGGGGGCATGCGGCTGGCCTTCTCCAGCAGGGGTTTGGGCTCCGAAGGGGCCATAAGCCTTTCCCCTAGCTCCGTTCCCTGGGCCAGCTCCGCCAGGACCTTTCCCCCTTCCGCCAGGAGGAAGAGAAGCTCCTCCTCCGCCAGGACCAGGAAGGCCAGGGCCCTTCCCAGTTGGGAAAGCTCCTCCAGAAAGGCCCGGATGGCCTGAGGGTCCTCCTGGGCCTCGAGGGCCTCGGGGTACAGGCTCACCCAGGGGGGGTCCGGGACCAGGTAGACCCCGGCCCCCAGGGTCCTTTCCCGGGCCCAGGCCCGTACCCTTTCCAGGGGGGCCTCCACGTGGAGGGAGAGAAAACTCCGCACCAAGCCCTATACTAGCCCTTGTGAGCGCCCTTTACCGCCGGGTCCGCCCCCTTACCTTTGAGGAGCTGGTGGGCCAGGAGCACGTGAAGGAGCCCCTCGTGCGGGCCATCCGGGACGGGCGCCTGGCCCAGGCTTACCTCTTTTCCGGCCCCCGGGGGGTGGGGAAGACCACCACCGCCCGGCTTCTGGCCATGGCCGTGGGGTGCCAGGGGGCGGAGCGCCCTTGCGGGGTATGCGCCCACTGCCAGGCGGTGCAAAAGGGAGCCCACCCCGATGTGGTGGAGATCGACGCCGCCAGCAACAACTCGGTGGAGGACGTGCGGGAGCTTCGGGAAAGGATCCTCCTCGCCCCCCTTTCCGCCCCCAGGAAGGTCTTCATCCTGGACGAGGCCCACATGCTCTCCAAAAGCGCCTTTAACGCCCTCCTCAAGACCCTGGAGGAGCCCCCGCCCCACGTGCTTTTCATCTTCGCCACCACCGAGCCCGAGAGGATGCCCCCCACCATCCTTTCCCGCACCCAGCACTACCGCTTCCGCCGCCTTACCGAGGAGGAGATCGCCCTTAAGCTCGGGCGCATCCTCAAGGGGATGGGGAGGGAGGCGGAGGAGGATGCCCTCCTCCTGGTGGCAAGGCTTTCGGACGGGGCGCTTAGGGACGCGGAAAGCCTCCTGGACCGCCTCCTCCTCCTGGAGGGCCCCCTGACCCGGAAGCGGGTGGAGGAGGCCCTGGGCCTTCCGCCAAGGGAAGCCCTTGCCCGCCTGGCCCGGGGCCTGGCCCGGGGGGAGCTCAAGGAGGTGCTCACGGAGGCCAGGGGGCTTTACGCCCAGGGCTTCGCCCCAAGGAGCCTGGTGGGGGGGCTCATGGAGGTGCTCCGGGAGGCCCTGTACGCCGCCTATGGCCTGCCGGGGGCGGGGATGGAGGCCCCCCCCGAGGCCCTGCTGGGGGCCTTAACCGCCTTGGACGAGGCCATGGAGCGCCTTGCCAAGCGCTCGGACCCCCTGGCCCTCGAGGCGGCCCTATTGCAGGCGGCAAGGGTTTTCCCGGCGGCCTCCTCCCTCCAGGCGGGCAAGGGGGAGGCTCAGCCCACGGCCACCCCTCCCCCCGGGGAAAGGGCGCGGGCCGAGAAGGCTTTGCCTGAAGAGCCCACCCCTTGGCGTGGGCAAGGGGCTTCCCGGGAAGACCTGCCCGACTTCCACCCCACCAAGCCCCTGGCGCCGCCAGACGCCAGGGAAGCAGGCCTTTCCGGGGAGATGCCGGGGGACCTGGCCGGGAGGTGGCGGGCCTTCCTCGAGGCCCTGAAGCCCACCCTGAGGGCCTTCCTCAGGGAGGCCCGCCCCTTCCTGGAGGAGGGGCGTCTCGTGCTTCGCTTCCCCGAGAGCAAGGCCTTCCACCACAAGCGGGCCGAGGAGCAAAGGGCCACCCTGCTTCCCCTGGTGCGGGCCCACTTCGGGGTGGAGGAGGTGGCCCTTCTCCTGGAAAAAAAAAGCCTAGGCCCTAGGCCCAGTTTCCCCAGGGAAGAACGCGGGCGTCTGGAGCCCAAGGCCTCCGAGCCCCCTTCCCCCGCCCCATCCGAAGGGGAGGTCCAGGGAGGCGCGGGTTTGCCTGAAGGGGTGGAGGAGCCGTGGGAGGCCTTGCCCGGGCGGGCCGAAGGGCCGCCTGCCGCAGGGGCCTTCTTAGGGGGGGCGGAGGCTTTGGGCCAGGAGGCCCCGGCGGAGGAGGCCCTTGGTCACGGGCGAAGCCCGTATCTTGAGCCTCCTGAGGATCCCAACCGGCGCCTGGCGGAGATCACCCGGCTCCTGGGGGCGCGGCTCCTATGGGTGCGCAGGCCCAGGCTTCCTGAGGCCGAGGAACCGGTGAGCGAAGACGACATAGGGGGTACTGGTATATAATGCCCCCATGACCAAGACCACCGAGCTGGGGCAAGAGACCGTGGAGAACATCCTTAAGCGGCTACGGCGTATAGAAGGCCAAGTGAGGGGTTTGCAGAAGATGGTGGCGGAGGGGCGCCCCTGCGACGAGGTGCTCACCCAGATGACCGCCACCAAAAAGGCCATGGAGGCGGCGGCCACCTTGATCCTGGAGGAGTTCCTCAACATCTGCGCCGCCGAGGTTTCCGAGGGCAAGGTGGACCCCAAGAAGCCTGAGGAGATCGCCACCATGCTGAAGAAGTTCATCTAGCCCCTTGCCGGGTCACAGGAGCCAGGGCTTAGGACAGGGGTTCGGGAGGTTCTCAAAGAGGCTTAGGCGCCTCTTTAGGGCCTTTTTCCCTGGAGGGGAGGAGCCGGACGATGCCTTTGCCTTGGCCTTTTTGCAGGGGGAGGAACGCGCCCTTTACCTGTCCATGGACCCCAGGGACCGAGCCCATGGGGTGCGGGTGGCCCGAAGGCTCCTGAAAAGCTACCCGGAGGCCCCTGCCTTCGCCATCCGGGCTGCCCTTCTTCACGATGCGGGCAAGGCCTTAAGGCCCTACCGCCCCTTGGAGCGCATCCTCACCGGGCTTTACGCCCTTCCCGTGCCCCCTTATCCCTTGCGAAAGGGCTTCTTTGGGGCCTTCCAGGTGCGCCGCCACCATCCCCTGTATGCCGCGGAGCGGATCCAGGACCCCCAGGTGCGGGCTTTGGTCCTGGAGCACCACCGCCCTCAAAGCCTCTGGGGGAAAAGGCTTCACCAGGCGGACCAGGAGGAGTGAGCCCCCTTTTGGGCAAATGCCCCTAGCCAACCCGGACCCTTAAGGAGTAGGGTATCAAGGAGCGAGGGAGGGCTTATGGAAGAGTTCACCTGGCGCGTGGGCGGCCCCCAAGGGGGCGGGATAGAGACGGCGGCTACCCTTTTCGCCCGGGCGGTGGCCAAGGGGGGTTGGTGGGTGGCCACCAAGCGGGAGTACCACTCCAACATCATGGGGCGGCACTCCTACCTGGATGTGCGCCTCTCGCGAAAACCCGTGGCGGCCTTCCGAGGAAAGGTGGACATGTTGGTGGCCCTGGACGGGGAGACCCTGGCCCGGCACCTGGACGAGATTGGGCCTGGAGGGGTGGTCCTTTACGATCCCCGGGTTTTGGAGCTCACGGTGCACAAGCTCCCCATGCTGGACCACCGGGTGGCGGAGGCCCTTTCCGAGCGCTTCGGCAAGCTGGATCCCAGCTTGGGGGACCTCCTTGCGGCCTACGTGGAGGCCGGGGTCCAGCCCCTGCCCTACCCCTTTGAGGAGGTGGCGGACCGGATCGGGGTGGAGCTGGGCGTACCTTCCCTGCAGGCCCGGCGTACCCTGAACACCATCGCCGTGGCGGCGAGCCTCCACTTCCTGGGCTTTCCCCTGGACCCCTTGCTGGAGGCCTTGGCCCTGCAGTTTAGGGGCAAGGTGTTGGAGCTAAACCAGAAGGTGGCCGAGGCGGTATACCGGGAGGAGGTGCCTAAGCTCTCCTTCCAGCTGCGCCTAAACGGGTATGAGCCGGGCCGGGTTTACCTCACTGGGGCCCAGGCGGCGGCCTTGGGCAAACTGGCTGGGGGGCTTCGCTTCCAGACCTACTACCCCATAAGCCCGGCCACGGACGAATCCACCTACCTCGAGGCCCACACGGCCTTCACCGGGGCCGATGTGGCCGTGGTCCAGACGGAAGACGAGATCGCCGCGGTGACCATGGCGGTGGGAGCGGCCCTCACCGGGGCCAAGGCGGCCACCGCCACCAGCGGGCCCGGTTTCAGCCTCATGGCCGAGGGCATGGGCTTTGCCGGCATGCTGGAGGTGCCCTTGGTGGTGACCCTCTACCAGCGGGGTGGGCCCAGCACCGGCCTTCCCACCCGCACCGAGCAGGGCGACCTCATGTTCGCCATCCGGGGTGGGCACGGGGAGTACCCCCGGATCGTCCTGGCCTCGGGGGATATAGAGGATGCCTTTTTGGATGCCCAGAAGGCCCTGGCTTGGGCCTGGCGCTACCAGACGGTGGTGGTGCACCTCCTGGACAAGTTCCTGGCCTCCATGGCCCAAAGCCTTCCCAAGGAGGCCTTCAGGGTGCTCTCCCTGGATGGGGAAAAGCGCCTTGTCCCCAGGAAGGAGGGGTTTGGCCCCTATGAGCGCTACGCTCCCTCGGAGGACGGCATCTCCCCCTTTATCCCCCTCGGCACCCCAGGGGGCTTTTACTGGATGACCTCGGACGAGCACGACCTGGTGGGCCACATCACCGAGGACGTCGTCCTCCGGGAGTACCAGATGGAAAAGCGCATGCGCAAGCTGGAAGCCGCCCGCGAGGAGATCCCCCTCGAGGACCAGTACACCCTCTATAGGGACGGGGAGGTGCTGGTCCTGGGCTGGGGCACGGTGAAGGGCACCCTTCTGGAGGCCCTGGACCGCCTGCCTGGGGTCGGCTACCTGCACCTCAGGCTCCTCTGGCCCTTCCCCAGGATCGGTTCTCTCCTGGAGGGCAAGCGGCTGGTCACGGTGGAACACAACTACTCAGGGCAGCTGGCGGACCTGGTGCAGCAGGAAACCCTAAGGCGGGTCCATCACCGCATCGTCAAGTACAACGGCCGCCCCATCACCCTGGATGAGGCGGTGGAGGCCTTGGAACAGGTGCTGGCGGGCGGGGCCCCCGAGCGCCTGGTGCTCAGGAAAGGAGTCTAGCCATGTTGGAGCTTAAGCTCGCGGATTACAAGGCGGAGAAGCAACCGGACTGGTGCCCGGGTTGCGGGGACTACGGCATCCTCTCCGCATTGCAGATGGCCCTTTTTGAGCTGAAGCGGGATCCCTCCCAGACGGCCATCTTCTCGGGGATCGGCTGCTCGGCCAAGACCCCCCACTACCTGAATGTCTACGGGGTCCACACCCTTCACGGCCGCGTCCTCCCCGTGGCCCAGGGGGCCAAGCTGGCCAACCCCCACCTCACCGTGGTGGCGGTGGGGGGGGACGGGGATGGCCTGGGGATCGGGGCCGGGCACTTCGTGGCCGCAGGCCGCCGCAACGTGGACATGCTCTACATCCTCTACGACAACGAGGTCTACGGCCTCACCAAGGGGCAGGCGGGGCCCACCCTGGGCCTTGGGGAGAAGACCAAAAGCCTCCCCAAGCCCAACCCCCAGGGGCGCATCAACCCCCTGCTCCTGGCCTTCGCCTCGGGCTACACCTGGATCGCTCGGGGCTATGCCTACGACGTGAAGGGCCTGAAGGAGCTCATCAAGGAGGGCCTTAACCACAAGGGCCTGGCCTTTCTCCACGTCCTCCAGCCCTGCCCCACCTACAACGACCTGCACACCAAGGAGTGGTTCGCCCCCAGGCTCTATAGGCTCCAGGATGAGGGGTATGACCCCCATGTTCCCGAAGGCCTGCCCCCCGAGGAGCTGGATCGGAAGATGGCCCAGTTCCAGGAAAAAGCCGGGGAATGGGGGGAAAGGATCCCCATGGGGGTTTTCTGGAAGGCGGAGGTCCCCACCTTTGAGGAGCGCCTTAGGGCCTACCTTCCCCGCTACCCTGAGGTCTACCCCGCCTTGGGCCAGCGGGAGGCTTTGGACCTCGAGGGCCTCCTCAAGGAGTTCGCCCTCTAGGGCCGGATGAGCCGCGCCGGGGTGGCGATCAGGTCCACCCGGCGCTCGGGTTCCACAGGCAACTTGGCGTAGACCATGAGGGCGTGGGCTAAGGTGGCGAAGGGGGCCTCCACGGCAAGCCAGGCCTGGGGAAAACCGTAGCCCTTCCCCACCCAGCCCCCTTCCTCGTCCACGGCCACGGCCCCGATGAGGACCAGGTCTATGGGCTGGCCCTTTAGGTCCACCCTCACCCCGTAGCGGTAGGCCTCCCGCACCCTTTTGAGCTTCCTCGGGTCCAGGTCCTTGAGGAGCACGAACTCCCCCGGCCGGTCGGGATGGGGGAGGACCAGGGCCTTACCCGTCCTAAGGGCCTCCTCCCTCAAGGGTTTCAGCACCGCATCCATACCCGCCAGGATGAGCCTGGCCCTTTGGAACTCCGGGGTGCGAAGGAGGAGGCCCGCCGCCTTCTTGGCCCCCAGGAAGTTGGGGTGGTGGCCGTGGGGAGGTGTGGGGTGGAGGGCCAGGTCGTAGCGGGCCAGAGTGTTCCAGATTTCTTCCCTAAGTTGGCCTAGGGTCATGGGGTTCTAAAGGGCGCACCATAATGCCCTCCAAGGGGAACCCGGGCCTCGGTGGCGCCGATGGGGGCGCCCATGTCCTCCATCATGGCATAAGCAATGTACCTGGCGGAGGGATGCCAGGCGCTTGCTAGACTGGACCCTATGGGCCGCCTTAAGTTCGCCCACCTGCACCAGCACACCCAGTTCTCCCTCCTGGACGGCGCGGCCAAACTTTCTGACCTCCTCAAGTGGGTCAAGGAGGTATCCCCCGAGGACCCTGCCTTGGCCATGACCGACCACGGCAACCTCTTCGGGGCGGTGGAGTTCTACAGGAAGGCCACCGCCATGGGGATCAAGCCCATCATCGGCTACGAGGCCTATGTGGCTGCGGAAAGCCGCTTTGACCGCAAAAGGGGTAAGGGCCTGGATGGGGGCTACTTCCACCTCACCCTTCTTGCCAAGGATTTCAAGGGCTACCAGAACCTGGTGCGCCTGGCCAGCCGGGCCTATCTGGAGGGCTTTTACGAGAAACCCCGCATCGACCGCGAGATCCTAAGGGAGCATGCGGAGGGGCTGATCGCCCTCTCGGGGTGCCTGGGGGCGGAGATCCCCCAGTTCATCCTCCAAGACCGCCTGGACCTGGCCGAGGCCCGGCTCAACGAGTACCTCTCCATCTTCGGCGACCGCTTCTTCATAGAGATCCAGAACCATGGCCTTCCGGAGCAGAGGAAGGTCAACCAGGTCCTGAAGGAGTTTGCCCGGAAATACGGCCTGGGCATGGTGGCCACCAACGACGGCCACTACGTGCGCAAGGAGGATGCCCGGGCCCACGAGGTGCTTCTCGCCATCCAGTCCAAGAGCACCCTGGATGACCCTGAACGCTGGCGCTTTCCTTGCGACGAGTTCTACGTGAAAACCCCGGAGGAGATGCGGGCCATGCTCCCCGAGGAGGAATGGGGGGACGAGCCCTTTGACAACACAGTGGAGATCGCCCGCATGTGCAACGTGGACCTCCCCATCGGGGACAGGATGGTCTACCGCATCCCCCGCTTCCCCCTCCCCGAGGGCAGGACCGGTGCTTTGCCCGCAGGGCAAACGGATTTGCGCAAGCAAGAGGCCCAGTACCTGCGGGAGCTCACCTTCAAAGGGCTTCTTGCCCGGTATCCGGACCGGATCACCGAGGGGTTTTACCGGGAGGTTTTCCGCCTTCTGGGCCGTATCCCCCCTCACGGGGACGGGGAGGCTTTGGCGGAGGCCCTGGCCCAGGTGGAGGAGGGGGCGTGGGAAGCCCTTCGGCCCCAGTTGCCCCCTTTGGAAGGGGTGAGGGAGTGGACGGCGGAGGCCATTTTGCACCGGGCCCTTTACGAGCTTTCTGTGATCGAGCGCATGGGCTTTCCCGGCTACTTCCTTATCGTGCAGGACTACATCAACTGGGCCCGGGACCATGGGGTTTCCGTGGGGCCAGGCCGGGGAAGCGCCGCCGGGAGCCTGGTGGCCTATGCCGTGGGCATCACCAACATTGACCCCTTGCGCTTCGGCCTCCTCTTTGAGCGCTTTCTGAACCCCGAGCGGGTTTCCATGCCGGACATTGACACTGACTTCTCCGACCGGGAGCGGGACCGGGTGATCGAGTACGTGCGCCGGCGGTATGGGGAGGACAAGGTGGCCCAGATCGGTACCTTCGGCAGCCTGGCCTCCAAGGCGGCCCTCAAGGACGTGGCCCGGGTCTACGGCATCCCCCACAAGAAGGCGGAGGAGCTGGCCAAGCTGATTCCCGTGCAGTTCGGCAAGCCCAAGCCCTTGGCCGAGGCCATAGAGCTGGTGCCGGAGCTAAAGGCGGAGATGGAAAAGGACCCCCGGGTGCGGGAGGTGATCGAGGTGGCCATGCGCCTCGAGGGCCTAAACCGCCATGCCTCCGTGCACGCCGCGGGGGTGGTGATCGCCCAAGAGCCCCTTACGGATCTGGTCCCCCTCATGCGGGACCAAGAGGGGCGGCCCGTGACCCAGTACGACATGGGGGCGGTGGAGGCCCTGGGGCTTTTGAAGATGGACTTTTTGGGCCTGCGCACCCTCACCTTCCTGGACGAGGCCAAGAAGATCGTCAAGGAGTCCAAGGGGGTAGAGCTGGACTACGACCGCCTGCCCCTGGACGATCCCAAGACCTTCGCCCTCTTGGCGCGGGGGGAGACCAAGGGGGTGTTCCAGCTGGAGTCGGGGGGTATGACGGCCACGGTGCGGGGGCTTAAGCCCCGGCGCCTCGAGGACATCATCGCCTTGGTCTCCCTCTACCGCCCGGGGCCCATGGAGCACATCCCCACCTACATCCGCCGCCACCATGGCCAGGAGCCCGTGAGCTATGCGGAGTTCCCCCATGCGGAGAAGTACCTAAGGCCCATCCTGGAGGAGACCTACGGCATCCCCGTTTACCAGGAGCAGATCATGCAGATCGCCTCCCAGGTGGCGGGCTACTCCTTAGGGGAGGCGGACCTCCTCCGCCGGGCCATGGGCAAGAAGAAGGTGGAGGAGATGCAAAGGCACCGGGAGCGCTTCGTGCGGGGGGCCAAGGAACGGGGCGTCCCCGAGGAGGAGGCCAACCGGCTTTTTGACATGCTGGAGGCCTTTGCCAACTATGGCTTCAACAAGTGCCTGCCGGGAAGGACCCGGGTGGTGGACTACCGCACGGGGAAGCCCGTACCCATCGAGGCCCTGGTGCGGGGTGAGGCCAGGGGGGTCTTGGTGGTCTCCCTGGATGAGGCCACCTTGCGCCTGGTGCCAAGACGGGTGCTGGCCGCCTTCCCCAGCGGCCGGGCCATGGTCTTTCGCTTGCGCACCGCCACGGGAAGGGTCCTCGAGGCCACGGCCAACCACCCCCTCTACACCCCGGAAGGCTGGCGGGAGCTGGGGAGGCTTCGCCCAGGGGATTTCGTTGCCCTACCCCGGTACCTGCCCTACCAACCCTCGGAGGAGTTGAGGCCCCATGAGCTGGACCTCCTGGGCTTTGCCTTAAGCGAGGGGAACCTTCGCCATCCTTCGGGCTTTTACCTCTACACCTCCTCGGAAGAGGAGCTTTTGGCCATGCAGGAGGCCTTGGCAGGCTTTGCCAACGCCCGTACCCGCTTGGTCTGGCGCCGGGGGGTGGCCCACCTCTATGTGGGCCGGCAAAACCGCAAGGTGCCCTCGGAAGCAGAGGCTTTTCTGCGGGAGATGGGCCTGATGGGCCTCTCCGCCAGGGAAAAGCAGTTGCCCGAAAGGGTCTTTGGCCTTCCCTTGGAGGGGGTGGCAAGGCTTTTGGGGCGGCTTTGGGTGGGGGATGGGGGAGTGGATCCCAAGGGAAAGCTCATCTTTTACGCCACCGCTTCCCAGGCCCTGGCCCAAGGGGTGCAACACCTTCTCCTTCGCCTGGGCCTGCAAAGCCGACTGGTGGAAAAGGATTTCCCCTATGGAGGGGGGCGAAAGGGCTATGTGGTCTACCTTCTTGGGGGCCTGGAGGCGGCCTGGCGTTTTGCTAGGCTGGTGGGGCCTTACCTCTTGGGCAAGAGGAAGCGGGACTTAGAGGGGCTTCTTTCCTCCTGGAAGGGGGAGGGAAGGAGCACCAAGGATATTCTGCCCCTGGCCTTCCTCCCTCTGGTCAAGGAGGCTTTGGCCCAGGTTTCCGGGGGTAAGGAGGGGGCTTTTTTGGCGGCCCATGGTTTGGCCCAGGGGCTTTTGCGGCCCGGCAAGGGCCGTCTAGGGCTTTCCCGTTCCACGGTGGTGCGCCTTGCGGCCCTAACGGGAAGCCTGGCCCTTTGGCGCCTGGCGGGGGCGGAGGTCTATTGGGACCGGGTGGAGGCCATAGAGCCCTTAGGGGAGGAGGAGGTCTACGACCTTACCGTGGAGGGCACCCACACCTTCTTGGCCGAGGATGTCATCGTCCATAACTCCCACGCCGCCGCCTACAGCCTCCTTTCCTACCAGACCGCCTACGTGAAGGCCCACTACCCCGTGGAGTTCATGGCCGCCCTCCTCACCGTGGAGCGGCACGACTCCGACAAGGTGGCGGAGTACATCCGCGACGCCCGGGCCATGGGCATTGAGGTCCTGCCCCCCGACATCAACCGCTCGGGCTTTGACTTCAAGGTGGTGGGGGAGGAGATCCTCTTCGGCCTTTCCGCGGTGAAGAACGTGGGGGAGGGGGCGGCCCAGGCCATCCTGGCGGAAAGGGAGCGCCGCGGGCCCTTTAGAAGCCTGGGGGACTTCCTCAAGCGCCTGGACGAAAAGGTGGTGAACAAGCGCACCCTGGAGTCCCTCATCAAGGCGGGGGCCTTTGACGCCTTTGGGGACAGGGCCCGGCTTTTGGCCTCCCTGGACCCCCTTCTTCGGTGGGCGGCGGAAAGCCGCGAGCGGGAGAGGTCGGGAATGATGGGCCTGTTTGCCGAGGCGGAGGAGCCTCCCTTGGTGGAGGCCCTGCCCCTGGATGAGATCACCCGGCTCCGCTACGAGAAGGAGGCTTTGGGCATTTACGTTTCCGGCCACCCCGTTTTGCGCTACCCAGGGCTTAGGGAGGTGGCTAGCTGTCCCTTGGAGGAGCTTTCCGACTTCATCCGGGGCCTTCCCCCAAGGCCCAGGGTGCTCCTTACGGGCATGGTGGAGGAGGTGGTGCGCAAGCCCACCCGCAGCGGGGGGATGATGGCCCGCTTCACCCTTTCCGATGAGACCGGGGCCCTCGAGGCGGTGGTCTTCGGCCGGGCCTACGAGGGGGTCTCCCCCAAGCTTAAGGAGGACACCCCCCTCCTGGTCCTGGCGGAGGTGGAGCGGGAGGAAGGGGGGCTTAGGGTCATGGCCCAGGCTGCCTGGACCCACGAGGAGGTGGCCGAGGCCCCCAAGGCCCTGGAGGTGGAGGTGGACCATGCCCTATTGGACGAGGGGGGTGTGGCCCTCCTCAAGAGCCTTTTGGACGAATACCCCGGAGCCCTTCCCCTTTACCTTAGGGTCCAGGGGCCCTTTGGGGAGGCCGTCCTCTCCTTGCGGGAGACCCGGGTGGGGGAAGGGGTCCTGAAGGCCCTTGAGGCCGAGGGCTTCCGCGCCTACCTGATCCCGGACCGGGAGGCTTTCCTCCAGGGAAATGGCGGCGGGCCCAAGGAGGAGGTGGTGCCCTTCTAAAAAAGAGGCTGGGCCCTAGGGCCCAGCCTCTTTTGCCCTAACCCGGGGTGGCCTTAGAAGTCCATGTCCCCGCCGCCCGCGGGAGCGGGGGTGGACTCCTTCTTCTCGGGCTTCTCCGCCACCACGGCCTCGGTGGTGAGGATGAGGGAGCCGATGGAGGCAGCGTTCTGCAGGGCGGAGCGGGTCACCTTGGCGGGGTCCACGATGCCCGCCTCCACCATGTCCACGTACTCCCCGGTGGCCGCGTTGAAGCCCAGGCGGGGGTTCTTGGTCTCGGAGAGGATCCTCTGGACCACCACGGAGCCCTCGTAGCCGGCGTTCTCGGCGATCTGACGGGCGGGCTCCTCCAGGGCCCGGCGCACGATCTTAGCCCCGGTGGCCTCGTCCCCCTCCAGCTTCTGGATAAGCTCGTCCACGGCGCTGATGGCCCGAAGAAGCGCCACGCCACCGCCCGGGACGATGCCCTCCTCCACCGCGGCCCGGGTGGCGTTCAGGGCGTCCTCAAAGCGGTGCTTCTTCTCCTTCAGCTCGGTTTCGGTGGCGGCCCCTACCCGGATCACCGCCACGCCCCCCGCCAGCTTGGCCAGGCGCTCCTGGAGCTTCTCCTTGGCGTACTCGCTGTCCGTGGTCTCCAGCTCCTTCTTGATGCCGTTGATGCGGGCCTCGATGTCCTCCTTCTTGCCCTTGCCGCCCACGATGGTGGTCTCGTCCTTGGTGATCTTCACCCGCTCGGCCCGACCCAGCATGGAGAGGGTGGCGTTCTCCAGCTTGAAGCCGAGCTCCTCGGAGATGACGGTACCACCGGTGACGGCGGCGATGTCCTTGAGCATCTCCTTACGGCGGTCACCGAAGCCGGGAGCCTTCACCGCCGCCACGTTCAAGGTGCCCCGGAGCTTGTTGACCACCAGGGTGGCCAGGGCCTCGCCCTCCACGTCCTCGGCGATCAGGAGGAGGGGCTTGCCGGTCTGGGCCACCTGCTCCAGGATGGGGAGGAGTTCGCGCACGTTGGAGACCTTCTTCTCCACGATGAGGATGAAGGCGTCCTCCAGGACCGCCTCCATGGCCTCGGGGTTGGTGACGAAGTAGGGGGAGATGTACCCCTTGTCAAACTGGTACCCCTCCACGAACTTCAGCTCGGTCTCCAGGC
Organism: Thermus neutrinimicus; assembly: GCF_022760955.1. Lineage (NCBI taxonomy): Bacteria > Thermotogati > Deinococcota > Deinococci > Thermales > Thermaceae > Thermus > Thermus neutrinimicus. The sequence goes on along the minus strand of NZ_JAKTNU010000001.1, from coordinate 63,827 downwards.
TCTTGGACTCCTCGACGGTGATGATCCCCTCCTTCCCCACCTTCTCCATGGCGTCGGCGATCAGCTTGCCGACATCGGGATCGTTGGCGGAGATGGTGGCCACCTCCTCGATGGCCTTGCGGTCCTCCACGGGGATGGCCAGGGAGCGGATCTTCTCCACCGCCGCCTCCACCGCCCTCTCGATGCCCCGCTTGAGGGCCAGGGGGTTGGCGCCGGCGGCCACGTTCTTCAGACCTTCCCGCACGATGGCCTGGGCCAAGACGGTGGCGGTGGTGGTACCGTCACCGGCCACGTCGTTGGTCTTGGAGGCCACCTCCTTGAGGAGCTGGGCCCCGATGTTCTCCAGGTGGTTCTCCAGCTCGATCTCCTTGGCCACCGTCACCCCGTCCTTGGTGATGGTGGGGGAGCCGAACTTCTTCTCCAGGACCACGTTCCGGCCCCGGGGGCCCAAGGTTACCTTCACCGCATCGGCTACCGCGTTCACGCCGCGCTCCAAGGCCCGGCGGGCTGCCTCGTCAAACACCAGGATCTTCGCCATGGCTCACCTCCCTTACTGCAGAACCGCCAAAAGGTCGCGCTCGGAGAGGATCACGTACTCCTCGCCGTCGATCTCGATCTCGGTGCCGCCGTACTTGGCGAAGACCACGATGTCCCCCTCCTTGACCTCGAGGGGCACCTTCTGCCCGTTGTCCAAGATGCGGCCCGAGCCCACCGCGATCACCTTGCCCTTCTGGGGCTTCTCCTTGGCGGTGTCGGGGAGCACGATGCCGCCCTTGGTCTTGGGCTCCTCCTCAATCCGTTTCACCACAACCCTGTCGCCTAGGGGCTTGATCACCGTCTTCACCTCCGCAGCCATATTCACTCCCTCCTTTGACGCTCAAAGGGCGAGAGTGTCAAACCAAGGGTTATTATCTTGGCCCCGCGTGTTCTTGTCAAGGGGGTTGAGGGGGGTTTTATAAGGTGAGGGTCTGGTGGCCCCGCACCACCCAGGGCCAGCAAGGGGGTAAGGGGGAACCTCATCCTCCTCCCCTTTGGCGCAGGGCCTCGTAGAGGAGGAGGGCGGCGCTCACGGAGACGTTGAGGCTATCCGCCTGCCCCCGCATGGGGATGCGCACCCGAACCCCCGCCCGGTCCAGCCAGGCCTTGGGAAGGCCCTCGTCCTCGGTCCCCAGGAGGAAGGCCACCCCTCTTCGGTAGTCCTCTTCCCAGTAGACCTTTTCCCCTATGGGGGTGGCGGCTACCAGGAAAAGCCCCTTTTCCTCCAGGAAGCGGGAGGCTTCCTCCTCAGCCACGGGGAAGACGGGCAAGGAGAAGACCACCCCCGTGGAGTTTCGGATCACCTGGGGGCCATAGAGATCCACGCCTTCCGCCACCAGGACCAGGTCCACCCCCGCCCCATCCGCCGAGCGCAGGATGGCCCCAAGGTTTCCGGGTTTTTCCAGGCCCAAAAGGACCAGGACCAGGGGGTTTTGCGGGAGCCGGGCCTCCTTTAGGGTTTTTTGGGGCAGGCGGAAGACCCCGATGACGGGAGACGGGTTTTCCCTTACGGAAACCCGCTCCATCGCCTCTTGGGAAAGTTCCAGGATGGGCCCCTGGCCCGCCAGGGCCCGGTCCTCCGGGGTGGCCTTGGGGCCGAGGAGGAGGGTTTCCAGGTGGAGGCCAGTCCTTAAGGCCCTTTCCACCTCCCGCCGGCCTTCCACCAGGAAAAGGCCAGTCCTTTCCCGCTCCTTTCGTTCCTTCAGGGCGGATAGGGCCTTCACCTTGGGGTTAGTGGGGCTTTGGATGCGCATGGCGGTTCCTCGGTGGGGGGTTTCCCTGGAGGCGCACCTCGAAGCGGGCGATCCGGGGTCCGGAAAGCTCCAGGGAGATCTCTTCCACCTGGGGCAGCTCCTCCAGAAGCCGGGAAAGCCTGAGGAGGATCTCTTGGTAAGGGGCCGGGTCTAGGTGCCCCTCAAGGGGCCTAACCAGCTCTTGGGCATCCTTCTGGGTGAGGGGAGAAAGCCTTTCCCCCAGCACCTGGTCCCCCAAGGGAGTGGGCAGGAGCAGGGTGAGGACAGGGCCGAAAAGGGGGTGGGGTTTGGCGGTGAGCCGTAGGGAAAGCCCTTCCCCCTTCCCCAAAGGCAGGCCGAAGCACCCCAAGAGGGCGGCCCCCTCCTCCTGGCTCAGGGTCTTTTTCCCTTCTAGAAGCTTCCTTGCCTCCTCCAGGCGCAGGTCGGGGAGGTCGGGGAAGTGGAGGGGTTCATCCCGCCAGGCCTTGTAGGCCCAGGCCCGGCTCAAGGCGATGGCCGCCGATTCGGGAAAGCGGTAGAGGGCCACCTGGCCCATAACCCTTGCCCGCACCCCAGGGGAGCCCATCACGCAGGCCAGGAGCAACTTGTTTCCTTCTGCCCTCTCCAAAAGGGCCAGGAACTCCTCCTCGCTGGCAAACCCCATGGGAACGAAGAGGAGAAACACGCTTCCCACCTCGCTTTGCAAGGCTTCCTCCAGGGCGCGGGCGAACTCCACCGCCTTGGCGGTGGAGCCCAGGTCCAGGTGCTCCACGAAAAGGCCTCCTTCCCTTAGGGCCTCGAGGGCCAGGTTAGAGGGACCGGAGGCGTTGGAGATAAGGCGCACCCGGTTGTTTTCCGGAAGACGCCCCAGGGCCAGAAGGGCGGCCACGTCAAAGGCTTCCTCCAGGCTGTTGGCCCGGATCACCCCAGCCTGGGCGAAGAGGGCCCGCACCAAAGGGTCCCGGGAGGGGTGCACCGCCAGGATGGGTTTTTTCTTGCCGATCCTCCGGGCTAAGCGGGAGAAGCGCCTGGGGTTGCCGAAGCTTTCCAGGTAGAGGAGGATCACCCGGGTTCTTTCGTCCTCATCCCAGAACTGCAGGAGGTCGTTGGAGGAGATGTCCGCCTTGGCCCCTAAGGAGACGAAGGAGGAGATGCCCAGTCCCATGCCCTCCGCGTAGGCCATCACCGCCCGGCCCAGGGTGCCGGACTGGCTGGAGATGGCCAAGGGCCCCGGCTTGGGAAGGGGGGTCAAGCCCGCTGCCAGACGGGCATCGGGATGGGTGTGGACCAGGCCCAGGGAACCCGGGCCCAGAAGGCGCATCCCCAGGCGCCTGGCCTTGTCGGCCAGCTCCCTGGCCTCTTGGTCCTGGAAGCCGGTGGTGAGGACCACGCTGGCTCGCACCCCCCGTCTTCCTGAGGCCTCGAGGGCCTCGAGGACCCGTTCCTTGGGCACGGCGATCACCGCCAGGTCCACGGGCCCTGGGATACTCTCCACCCTGGGGTAGGCGAGAAGGGGGCCCACCGTGCTCCCTTCCTTGCCGATGGCCTCGTTCACCGGGTAGACGGGGCCTTGGAAGCGGCCGAAGATGAGGTTTTCCAACACCCGGTAGCCGATGCCCTCCGGGTCGCGGCTCGCCCCCACCACCGCCACGCCTCGGGGAAAGAAGAAGGGGTGGAGGCTCGCAAGGGTGGAGACCTTTTCCCGCCACTCAAACCGCTCCGCCGCCCTCTCCTCCAGGAGGATCTCAAACTCCACCTCCACTTCGCCGCTATCCCGGTGGGCCCGCACCTGGAAGCCGCTTTCCATGAAGACGTTGAGCATCTTCTGGTTCTCCGCCAGGACGAAGGCCTGAAACCGCCTTACCCCCCGCTTGGCGGCGATTAAGGCCAGGCGCTCCAGAAGGAGGGTGCCCAGGCCCTTGCCCTGGAAGGCGTCGTCCACCAGAAAGGCCACCTCGGCGGTGTCCTCCCCTTTGAGGCGCACGTACTCCCCGGTGGCCACCATCCTGGGGGGATCCCCCGCCAGGACCATGAGGACCACCTTTTCCTCCTCGGGTTTGGCGGAAAGGAGAAGCTCCGACGCCTTCTCCGGGGAGATGGGGGAGAAGAAGCGCATGCGCAAGGACTCGGGGGATAGCCGCCTCAGGAACTCCACGAAAAGGGGAAGGTCCTTGGGTCCCGCCCGCCTCAGGAAGGCGGTACGCCCATCCTTGAGGAGGACAGGGCCCTCCTCGAGGCCGTGCTGGGGCGTGGGTGGGGGCACATAGCCCATGCCTTTAGCCTACATCCGGGTAGCATGGGGGTATGCTGCGCCTGGATACCCGCTTCCTTCCCCACTTCCCGGATGCCCTTTCGGAACACGCCCCCATCCTGCTGGGGGCCCGGGAGGCCCTTTTGGCCAAGCGGAAGGACCCCCAGAGCATGCTGGGCTGGATGGACCTTCCCGAGGACACGGAAACCCTAAGGCTGATTCGCCGCTACCGCGAGGCCAACCCTTGGGTGGAGGACTTTGTCCTCCTGGGCATCGGGGGAAGCGCCTTGGGGCCTAAGGCCTTGGAAAACGCCTTCAACGAAAGCGGCGTGCGCTTCCACTACGTGGACCATGTGGAGCCCGAGCCCGTGCTTCGGCTCCTTCGGGGCCTAGACCCCCGGAAGACTCTGGTGAACGCGGTTTCCAAGTCGGGGGCCACCGCGGAAACCCTGGCCGCTCTGCTGGTTTTCCTGAACTGGCTTCGGGAGAACCTGGGGGAGGACTGGCGGCGGCACCTGGTTCTCACCACCGATCCCACGCGGGGGGCGCTAAGGGCTTTAGCGGAAAAGGAAGGCCTTGAGGCCTTTCCCATTCCCGAAAACGTGGGGGGGCGCTACTCCGTGCTCTCCCCGGTGGGGCTCCTTCCCTTGGCCTTCGCCGGGGTGGACCTGGAAGCCCTCCTCATGGGGGCCAGGAAGGCCAACGAGCTGGCCCTAGCCCCCTTGGAGGAAAACCTACCCCTGAAAACCGCTCTCCTCCAGCACCTCCACCGCCACCTGCCCGTCACGGTCTTTATGGTGTACTCAAAGAGGCTGGAATACCTTCCCGCCTGGTTTGTCCAGCTCCACGACGAGTCCTTGGGCAAGCGGGACGGGGAGGGAAACCGGGTGGGCACCACCGCCGTGCCCGCCCTGGGTCCCCAGGACCAGCACGCCCAGGTGCAGCTCTTCCGGGAAGGCCCCTTGGATAAGCTCATCGTTCTGGTGGTGCCGGAAAGGGCCACGGAGGACCTCATCCTGCCCCAGGTGGAAGGCCTCGAGGAGGCGGGTTACCTCTTCGGCAAGGGCCTATTCCAGCTTCTCAAGGCCGAGGCCGAGGCCACCTACCAGGCCCTGGCCGAGGGGGGGCAGAGGGTCTATACCCTCTACCTCTCGGAGGTTTCCCCCTACGCCGTGGGCTGGCTCTTGCAGCACCTCATGTGGCAGACCGCCTTCCTGGGGGAGCTTTGGGGGGTGAACGCCTTCGATCAGCCTGGGGTGGAGCTGGGCAAGCGCCTGACCTTCGCCCTTCTGGGGCGCCCCGGGTATGGCCCCTAACCTTGGAAGCGTGGAAATAAGTGTATGATGCCCTAGGCATAAGGAGGTCTCTATGGACCGACTGGAGCCTTTGGGCATCAGACCGAGGAAACAGGTTTTCTGGAACACGGTTTCTCCCATCCTGGTGGAGCATACCCTGGCCCGGGGGGAGGGGATTCTGGCCCACAAGGGATCCTTGGTGGTGGACACCACCCCCTACACCGGGAGAAGCCCCCGGGACAAGTTCGTGGTGCGGGAGCCGGGGGTGGAGGAGGAGGTCTGGTGGGGCGAGGTGAACCAGCCCTTCGCCCCGGAGGCCTTCCAGGCCCTTCTGGAAAGGGTGGCCGCCTACCTCTCTGAGCGGGACCTGTACGTCCAGGACCTTTACGCCGGAGCCGACAGGCGCTACCGCCTGGCGGTACGGGTGGTGACGGAAAGCTCCTGGCACGCCCTATTTGCCCGCAACATGTTCATCCTCCCGCGCCGTTTCCCCGAGGACGACGAGGTGGAGCCCTTCGTCCCCGGCTTCACGGTGATCCATGCCCCTTACTTCCTGGCCGACCCCGAGCGGGATGGAACCCGTAGCGAGGTGTTCGTGGGCATCAGCTTCCAGAGGAAAATCGTCCTGATCGTGGGTACCAAGTACGCGGGGGAGATCAAGAAGAGCATCTTCACCGTGATGAACTACCTCATGCCCAAACGGGGAGTTTTCCCCATGCACGCCTCGGCCAACGTGGGGAAGGAAGGGGATGTGGCCATCTTCTTCGGTCTTTCCGGGACGGGCAAGACCACCCTTTCCACCGACCCAGCGAGGCCTTTGATCGGCGACGACGAGCACGGCTGGAGCGAGGAAGGCGTCTTCAACTTTGAAGGGGGATGCTACGCCAAGGTCATCCGCCTCTCCCCGGAGCACGAACCCCTCATCTATAAAGCCTCCAATCAGTTTGAGGCCATCCTGGAGAACGTGGTGGTGAACCCGGAAAGCCGCCGGGTGGAGTGGGATGACGACACCAAGACCGAGAACACCCGGGCCTCTTACCCCCTGGCCCATCTGGAGAACGTGGTGGAGTCCGGCCTGGCTGGGCACCCCAGGGCCATCTTCTTCCTCTCCGCCGACGCCTACGGGGTCCTGCCCCCCATCGCTCGCCTCTCCCCTGAGGAGGCCATGTACTACTTCCTCTCCGGCTACACCGCCCGGGTGGCGGGAACGGAGAGGGGAGTCACCGAGCCCAAGGCCACCTTCTCCGCCTGTTTTGGGGCGCCCTTTTTGCCCCTCCATCCCGGGGTTTACGCCAGGATGCTGGGGGAGAAGATCAAGAAGCATGGTCCCAGGGTATACCTGGTGAATACCGGATGGACTGGGGGGCCTTACGGGGTGGGCCGGCGTTTCCCCCTCCCCCTTACCCGCGCCCTCTTGCAGGCGGCCCTAAGCGGGGCCCTCGAGGGGGTTCCCTACCGCCAGGATCCCGTCTTCGGTTTCCAGGTGCCCCTGGAGGTGCCCGGGGTACCCAAGGAGCTTTTGGACCCGCGGGAGACCTGGGAGGACAAGGAGGCCTACGATCGGCAGGCCAGGAGGCTAGCGGCCTTGTTCCAGGAAAACTTCCAAAAGTATGCGGACGGGGTAGAGGAGGCCATACGCCGGGCAGGGCCAAAGGTGGGGTAGACTTTACCCCTTGGGGGCTGGGCCTTCCGCTCGGCCCCCTTGTCAAGTAGGGCCGGGGGGTATTAGGCTCCTAGGTGGCGGGTAATGGAAGGGACAAATGTACTTCACCCCTGGGCAAGGTCTTCTGGCAGAATGGTAAATGTTACCGTCTGGGGGACGGGTGCCCTATGAGCCAAGCTTGGTTTAGCCGTTACGCCTGGGGAGTCTTGGGGTGGAACATCCTGGTGGCCCTCTGGGGGGCTTACGTGCGAGCCACGGGGTCGGGGGCGGGGTGCGGCTCCCACTGGCCCACCTGCAACGGGGAGATCATCCCCAGAACCCCCCAGGTGGAGACCCTCATCGAGTTCACCCACCGGGCCACCTCGGGGCTGGCCTTTCTTTCCGTGGCCCTTCTGGCCCTTTTGGCCTTCCGCCTTTTCCCCAAGGGCCATCCCGTGCGGCTGGGGGCCGGGTTTTCCCTTTTCTTCATGCTCACCGAGAGCCTGGTGGGCGCCTCTTTGGTCCTTTTTGGTTGGACAGCCGATAACGTGAGCGCCGCCAGGGCCGTGGTGCAGATGGTGCACCTGGCCAACACCTACTTCCTCCTGGCTTCCTTGGTCCTCACCGCCTGGTGGGCCTCTGGGGGTGCCCCTTTGCGCCTTAGGGGGCAGGGGGCGGTGGGGGTGGCCTTGCTCCTGGGGCTTCTCGCCTTGCTCTTCCTGGGGATGAGCGGGGCGGTGACCGCCTTGGGCGACCTTCTTTTCCCCGTGCGGAATACCCTCGAGGCCCTGGAGCGCTCCTTAACCCCTGGGGAGCACTTCCTGGTGCGCCTCAGGGTGCTCCACCCCCTCATCGCCGTAAGCGTGGGGCTTTACGTGGTCTTTGCTGGTTACCTTGTGGCGCATCTCAGGCCGTCTGCCCACACCCGCCGCTTTGCCCACGCCCTTGCCTACCTCTATGGGGTGCAACTTTTGGCCGGTTTGGTGAATGTCTGGCTCAAGGCCCCGGTCTGGATGCAGATCCTGCACCTTCTTTTGGCCTATGCCGTGTGGCTACTTTTCCTCCTGCTTTTGGCGGCAGCCTTGGCCAGGGGGGCTAAGCGGGTGGAACTGGGGGAGGGCCTAGAGGCGGGGCAGGTGCACCAGGGTACTGGGGGAGCCACCTGGAGGGACTACCTGGCCCTTACCAAACCCCGGGTGATCAGCCTCCTCCTCTTCACTACCCTTGTGGCCATGCTCATCGCTGCCAAGGGCTGGCCCGGCACAGGCCTCTTCCTGGTGGTGGCCCTGGGTGGCTACATGATGGCAGGGGCGGCCAACGCCATCAACATGGTGGTGGACCGGGACATCGACGCCCGCATGCGCCGCACCGCCAAGCGCCCCACCGTGACCCAGCGCATTTCCAGCCGAGATGCCCTTCTCTTCGCCCTTGGCCTCGCCCTTCTGGCCTTCCTCCTGCTCTTTTGGGGGGCAAACCTCCTTTCCGCCACCTTAGCCCTCATGGGCCTTATCTGGTACGTGCTGGTCTACACCCTTTACCTGAAGCGCCGCACCTGGCACAACATCGTCATCGGCGGGGCGGCGGGGGCCTTCCCCCCCTTGGTGGGCTGGGCGGCGGTTACCGGGGACCTAAGTCTTTTCGCCTGGTACCTCTTCGCCCTCATCTTCTTCTGGACCCCGGTGCACTTCTGGGCCCTAGCCCTCATGATCCAGGACGACTACCGGGCCGTGGGCGTACCCATGCTGCCCGTGGTGCTGGGGGAACGGGTTACGGTGATGCAGATCGCCCTATATGCGGTGCTTACCGCCTTGATCTCCCTCATGCCCCTCCTTCTAGGGGAACTCGGCCTTGTGTACCTCTTCTTTAGCCTTACCCTTAATGCTTTGCTTATCCTTAAGAGCCTTGCCCTCTACCGCCAGCCCGAGCGGAGGACGGCGGTTTCGCTGTATAAATACTCCATGCTCTACCTGGCCCTATTGTTCGTGGCCATGGCGGTGGATCGGGTGCTTTAGGGAGGGAAGCGGATGAGAAGAGTTGTAGCGGCGCTCAGTCTTTTAGGTCTGGCCCTGGCCCAGGAGGCCCACCGGGTGGCCATTACCCACCCCGTCTCCCCCTTCAACCGGGAGACCAACTTCCTCCTCCTCTGGGTCTTGGTCTTCTCCGTCCTTATCTTTGGGGTGGTGGCTGGTGCCTTGGCCTATGTCACCTGGAAGTTCCGGGCCAAGCCGGGGCAGGGGGGGGAGCCGCCCCAGGTTCATGGCAATGATCGGCTGGAAGTGGTCTGGACGGTGATCCCCATCCTTATCATTTTCGTTCTCTTTGGCCTGACCGCCCGGAGCCTGATTCAGGTGAACCAGCTTCCCGCGGGAGCCCTAAAGGTGGAGGTGACCGGCTACCAGTTCTGGTGGGACTTCAACTACCCCGAGCTGGGCTTCCGCAACTCCAACGAGCTCATCCTGCCTGCGGGCGTGCCGGTGGTGCTGGAGATCACCTCCAAGGATGTGATCCACTCCTTCTGGGTGCCGGGGCTGGCGGGCAAGCGGGACGCCATTCCGGGACAAAAGACCCTTCTTTCCTTTACACCGGAAAAGCCGGGGAACTACTACGGTTTCTGCGCCGAGCTTTGCGGTCCCAGCCATTCCCGCATGCTCTTCCGGGCCATCGTCCTGCCCAAGGAGGAGTTTGACCGCTTCGTGGCTGCAGCCAAGAGCCACACGCCTCCCGTGGCTGACGCCCGGGGACAGGAGGTATTCCAGCAAAACTGCATGGCCTGCCACGGGGTTCAAGGCCAGATGCCCCCTGCGGTCATCGGGCCGGAGCTGGGCTTCACCGGAAACCGGGTGAGCCTGGCGGCGGGGATCGTGGACTACACCCCGGAGCATCTGAAGGCCTGGATCAAGGACCCCGCCGCCCTGAAGCCAGGGGTGAAGATGCCGGGCTTCCCACAGCTTTCCGAGGAGGACCTGGACGCTTTGGTCCGCTACCTGGATGGGCTTAAGGTGGAGGGTTTTGACTTCAAGGCGTTGCCTAAGTTCTAAGGAGGTATGGGCAGATGGCCATTGCCACCAAGCCAAAAGCAGGTTTCTGGGCGATCCTGTGGGATCTCCTGACCACGGTAGACCACAAGAAGATCGGGATTTTGTACACGGCCACCGCCTTTTTCGCCTTCGCTTTGGCAGGGGTATTCTCCCTGCTCATCCGGGCGCAGCTGGCGGTGCCCAACAACCACCTGCTCACCGGGGAGCAGTACAACCAGATCCTCACCCTGCATGGGGCCACCATGCTCTTCTTCTTCATCATCCAGGCCGGGCTCACTGGCTTCGGCAACTTCGTGGTGCCCCTGATGCTGGGGGCCAGGGATGTGGCCTTGCCCCGGGTGAACGCCTTCAGCTACTGGGCTTTTCTGGGGGCCATCATCCTGGCCCTTATGAGCTATTTCTTCCCTGGCGGAGCTCCCAGCGTGGGCTGGACCTTCTACTACCCCTTTTCCGTCCAGTCGGGTAGTGGGGTGAACTTCTACATGGCCGCTATCCTCCTCCTGGGCTTTTCCAGCCTCTTGGGCAACGCCAACTTCATCGCCACCATCTACAACCTCCGGGCTCAGGGGATGAGCATGTGGAAGATGCCCATGTACGTGTGGAGCGTCTTCGCCGCCAGCGTCCTGAACCTTTTCAGCTTGGCGGGCCTGACCTCGGCCACCCTCTTGGTGCTTTTGGAGCGGAAGATCGGGCTTTCCTGGTTTAATCCCGATGTGGGTGGGGACCCGGTCCTGTTCCAGCAGTTCTTCTGGTTTTACTCCCACCCCACGGTGTACGTGATGCTCCTGCCCTACCTGGGCATCCTGGCCGAGGTGGCTTCCACCTTTTCCCGCAAGCCCCTTTTCGGTTACAAGCAGATGGTCTGGGCCCAGATGGGCATCGTGGTCTTGGGGACCATGGTCTGGGCCCACCACATGTTCACCGTGGGGGAGTCCACCATCTTCCAGATCGCCTTTGCCTTCTTCACCGCCCTCATCGCTGTGCCCACGGGGGTAAAGCTCTTTAACCTCATCGGCACCCTTTGGGGTGGGCACCTGCAGATGAAGACTCCCCTCCTTTGGGTGCTGGGCTTCATCTTCAACTTCCTCCTGGGCGGCATCACCGGGGTCATGCTCTCCATGACCCCCCTGGACTACCACTTCCAAGACTCCTACTTCGTGGTGGCCCACTTCCACAACGTGCTCATGGCCGGGTCTGGGTTTGGGGCCTTTGCCGGGCTTTACTACTGGTGGCCCAAGATGACGGGCCGCATGTACGACGAGCGGTTGGGGCGGCTCCACTTCTGGCTCTTCCTGGTGGGCTACTTGATGGTCTTCCTGCCCCAGTACGCCCTAGGCTTCCTGGGGATGCCCCGGCGGTACTACACCTACAATGCCGACATCGCGGGCTGGCTGGAGCTTAACTTCATCTCCACCATCGGGGCCTTCATCCTGGGCCTTGGGGGTCTGGTGTGGATCTACGCCATGTGGAAGAGCCTGCGCTCCGGAGAGAAGGCCCCGGATAACCCTTGGGGCGGCTACACCCTGGAGTGGCTCACCAGCTCTCCGCCCAAGGCCCATAACTTTGACGTGGCCCTGCCCAAGGACTTCCCCTCCGAAAGGCCCCTGTACGACTGGGCTAAGAAGGGGGTGGAGCTGAAGCCCGAGGATCCCAGCCACATCCACCTGCCCAATAGCTCCTTCTGGCCCTTCTACTCCGCCGCCACCCTCTTCGCCTTCTTTGTGGCCGTGGCTGCCCTGCCGGTACCCAACATCTGGATGTGGGTCTTCCTGGCCCTCTTTGTTTACGGCCTCATCCGCTGGGCCCTCGAGGACGAGTACAGCCACCCGGTGGAGCACCACACCCTTTCCGGCAAGTCCAACGCCTGGATGGGGATGGCCTGGTTCATCGTTTCGGAAGTGGGTCTTTTCGCCATCCTCATCGCGGGCTACCTGTACCTGCGCCTCACCGGCGCCGCCGTACCCCCCGAGGAGCGGCCTGCCTTGGGGCTTGCCCTCCTCAACACCTTCTTCCTGGTAAGCTCCTCCTTCACCGTGCACTTTGCGCACCACGACCTTAGGCGCGGCCGCTTTAGCCCCTTCCGCTTTGGCCTTCTCGTCACCATCATCCTGGGAGTCCTCTTCTTCCTGGTCCAGTCTTACGAGTTCTACGAGTTCCACCACGCCTCCAGCTGGCAGGAGAACCTTTGGACCGCCGCCTTCTTCACCATCGTGGGCCTCCACGGCCTGCACGTGGTGATCGGTGGCTTTGGCCTCATTCTGGCCTACCTCCAGGCCCTCAGGGGCAAGGTTACCCAGCACCACCATGGCACCCTCGAGGCGGCCAGCATGTACTGGCACCTGGTGGACGCGGTCTGGCTTTTCATCGTTACCCTTTTCTACATTTGGTAGGCTGCTTTCGGATTCCGGCTCCCGCCTCCAAGGCGGGGGCTTTGCTATCTATGAAGGGGGATGCGGCTACTGGTGGTGGACTTTGACTACTTTTTCCCCGTGCCCCAAGACCAAAAGGACCCGTTGGCTCCCCTTTATGCCTGGGCCCACTTTGAAACCCCCTACTACCTGGGGGAGGCCTGGGAGGAGCGGGCCTTGGCCTTTCTCCTAAGGAGACTGCCCTTACCCCAAGCCCAGGGCTGGGAGGGGTTTTGGGAACGGTTTACCTTCGCTCCCGATGCCCAGCTTTACTATGCCGACTCCAACGCCTTGGCCTTCCATCCAGAGGTAGGGGAGGGGGTCTGGGAGGTGGTCCTCTTCGACGCCCACCACGACGCTGGGTATCGCCCTTTGGCCGAGGAGCCTTCCTGCGACGATTGGATGGTCTTTTACGCCCGGCAAGGGGCCAGGCTTAGGGTCTTCTACCCTTCTTGGCGCGACCCTTCCCTGGAACCCGAGCCCGCGGTCCCTGTGGAGAGGGCCATGGACCCGGGAGGACCTGTGGAAGGGGTTTTCCAGCGGGTGTTCCTCTGCCGTAGCGGGGCCTGGGTGCCCCCTTGGGCCGACGGGGCCTTTTTTGGCCTCCTGGAGGCGGCTCCCCTCCCCAAGGTGGCCCTGGAGGCGGTGGCGAGGAGGCCGTGGGACCTCGAGGGCCTGCAGCGACGGGTAAGGGAGGAGACCTTGGGCCTCATGATCATGGAGCGCCTGAGGGGGCTTTTTTAGCCTTTGCCCTGGACAAGCCCTTCTCCTTCCCCTATAATCACTAAGGCTGTTGGGCCGTTAGCTCAGCTGGCAGAGCAACCGACTTTTAATCGGTAGGTCGCAGGTTCGAATCCTGCACGGCCCACCAGGCCGGGGCCCCATCGTCTAGCGGTCAGGACGCGGCCCTCTCAAGGCCGAAACGGGGGTTCGATTCCCCCTGGGGTCACCACGGGCGGCTAGCTCAGCTGGTCAGAGCGCTCGCCTTACAAGCGAGAGGTCAGAGGTTCAAATCCTCTGCCGCCCACCACCATGGGAACACAAAACTTCCCCCCTCGCTACCGAGGGGGGAAGTGCTTTGGGAGGCTTATTTGGGGGCTTAGGCCTCCTTGGCAAGGAGGCTTCGCACGGCCTCGGGTAGGGGTTCGTCAGGGAAAAGGGCCTGGAAGCGCTGGGCCAGGTCCCTAAGAAGGGGGCGTAGCGATTCGTCCCGTAAGGCCTGGGGGTAAAGGCCCTCCATCTCGCCCCAAAGGGATTGCCTGGCCAGGTGCCGGGCCACCAGGAGGGCCTCCCCCTCGAGGCCCGTGGGGCGGCCCCGTTTGAGGCGCTCCGCTTCCTTGCGCACCCAGGGGCTTTGGAGAAGGCGCCGGCAGGTGGGGCAGGGATGCTTGGGACTAGGGCTTCCGCAGATGGGGCAGGGTTCGCCCCGATCCCTTTGCAAAAGGGCTAGGGCGGCCCGGGCTACCCTTTCCCGTAGCTCTGGGGGAGCTTTCTCCGCCAGCTCCAAGGCCCGGCGGCTGGCCCATAGGAGCCTTTCTGGGTTTTCCGGAGTTTTGGGGACCTCCGGTTCCCTCTCCAGAGGGCCCACCACGAAGCGGATCTCCTTCACCGCCCCGGGAAACCGCTCCTCGTAGCGCCGCAAAAGGGCCAGGCGGCTATAGGTGAGCTGGTGGGCGGTGACGGGGTCCGCCACGCGCACGGTGAGGACACCCCCCTCGAGGGCCAGGGGCTCGCTGAGTTGGGCAAGCTCCTTACCCACCACCTCCCGCCAAGAGGCCAGCACCAGGCCCCGCTTCAGCTTTTCCTTCCCCCCGGCCTTCATAAGGGCCTCGGGGATCACCTCCTTAAGCCGCCAGGGCATGCCCACCCTCCTGGTGGTCAGCAGAGGACCACCCCTCCTTCCACCCAGCATACCGGGATCCCCTCGGGGGCCCAAATCCCGGCCAGAATGGCCTGGGGAAGGCCACGGGTGTAGGCCAGAACCGCCTGCCGCTTGCCCTCGTCCAGCTCCTCGCTCCACTCGTCCACCAGGAGAAGGGGGGCTTCCCCGTGGTGCTCAAGGAGCAGGCGGTGCTCGGCCAGGCGCAGGGCCAGGGCCACCCCTTTGGCTTCCCCCCGGCTTCCGAAGCGGTGGACCGGCCGGCCGGAAAGCAGGAAGACCAGGTCATCGCGGTGAGGGCCCACCAGGGTCTGCCCTCGAGCCAGCTCCTCTTCCCTGCGGGCCCTTAGGGCCTGGAGGAGATCCCCCGGGGCGGTTTCCTCCAGAAGGAGCCCCACCTCCCCCGGGGCCAGGCCCCGGTGGAGGGATTGGAATATGGGCAAAAACCGCCTCAGGAAGCGCCTCCTTAGGGCCATGATCTCCGTGCCGTAACGGGCCAGCTCCTGATCCCATACGGAAAGCCCGTTTCCCCCGGCCTTCAAAAGGGCGTTTCGCTGGCGCAAGGCCTTTTCGTAGGCGGAAAGGAGGGCGGCGTAGCGGCGGGAGAAACGCCCGATCAGGCGGTCCAAAAAGGCCCGCCTCTCCTCCCGGCTCCCCAGCACCACCTCCACATCCTCGGGCAGGACCAGGACCGAGCCCGGAAGCTCGTGTAGAGCCCTTAGGCTCACCGCCTTTTCGTTGAGCGCCACCTCCCTTCCCTCCGGCCTCAGCCGTTGCTCGATCCGGTATAGGCCCAGCTCGGTTTCCACCTCCGCCTGCAGCCAGGCTTCCTCCTCCCCGAAGCGGATCAGGTCGGCCAAGGAGGCTCGGACCTCGCCCCCGAGGGCCAGGTGGATGCCGAGGAGCAGGCTGGTCTTCCCCTGGGCGTTCCCTCCCACCAGGGCGAAGAGGCCCGGAGGGGGTTGGAAGGCCGAGAAGGCCAGGTTGCGGAAGTTCCTCTGGCGGAAGGCGAGGAGCCGCATCTAGATCCTTGCCCGGCGCAAGAGGAAGGGAAGGGCGAGGAGGGCCACCAGGAGGAGGGTGGCCCCCAGGAGGTAGGGGGCCTCAGGGAAGATGCGGTACAGGCCGGTACCCAGAATGGGTCCAAGCATCCTGCCCAGGGCCTGGGCGGAGGCATTGAGGCCCGCCACCAGGCCTTGCTCCCCTTCCCCCACGGCCAGGGAGAGGGCGGCGGTGACCCCCGGCCCTGCCAGGGCCGTCCCTGCCCCTTGCAGGGCGAGGCCCAAGGCCAAAAGGGGAAAGCCCTGGGCCACCACCAAAAGGAGAAAGCCCAGGATGCCCACGGGTAGTCCAAGGAGGAGGAGGGTTCGGGGCGGCCAGGAGAAGCGCCGCACCAGAAAGCCCTGGATGAAGACCGCCACAAGGCCGTAAAGGACCAGGGCAAGCCCCACGCTCCTGGCGGTTTCCACCCCCGAAAGCCCGAGGCGGTCTTGGAAGTAGAAGGCGACCGTCTGCTCGAGGGCCACCCCGGAGAGGTTCAGGGAAAACCCCAGGAGGAGGAGGGGAAACACCCGTCCATCCCAAGGGGAGAGCCGCCCTGTTTCCTGGGCTCCTTGGGGCCTGGATTCCGGCAGGACCAGGGCCACGAAGAGGGCGTTGAGGAAGGCGATACCGGCGGAGAAGAACACCGGGGCCAGGAGGCCAAACCCCGCGGCAAGCCCTGCCCCCAAGGCAGGACCCAGGATGACCGCCAGGCCGAAGGCGGCCCCCAAGAGGGCCATGCCCGCGGTGCGCTGTTCCCGCCCGGTGATATCGGCCACGTAGGCCTGGGCGGTGGGTAGGGTGGCGGAGCTGAAGGCCCCCCCCAGAAGCCGGGCCAGGAGGAGGAGGGGGAAGAGGAAGCCCGCGGGAACCAGGCCCCTTTGGCCCAAGAGGGCGAAGAGGCCAAAGAGGAGGAAGCTCACGGCAAAACCCAGGATGCCCAGGAGGAGGACGGGCTTCCTACCCTTCTCGCTCAGCCTTCCCCAGAGGGGTGAGAGGAGGAACTGCATGAGGGCGTAGCCGGTGGAAAAAAGGCCCACCTGGACCTCGGTGAGCCCCAGCTCCCGGCCCAAGGGCCCCAGGATGGGGAAGAGGATGGAAAGCCCCAGGATGCTGTTGAAAAGGGTCAGGAAGAGGAGGCCTACAGGGGACATGCCCTAGAGTTTATCCGAAGCGGCCGGTGATGTAGGCCTCGGTGCGGGGGTCCTTGGGTTTGGTGAAGAGGGTCTCCGTGGGGCCGAACTCCACCATCTCCCCGTTGAGGAAGAAGGCGGTGTAATCGGAAACCCGGCCTGCCTGTTGCATGTTGTGGGTCACGATGACGATGGTCACCTGCTCCTTTAGGGAGAGGAGAAGATCCTCTATGGCCTGGGTGGAGATGGGGTCAAGGCTGGCGGTGGGCTCGTCCATGAGGAGTACCTCCGGTTCCACTGCCAGGGCCCGGGCGATGGTGAGCCGCTGTTGCTGCCCCCCGGAAAGACCGCTAGCAGGGGTGCGCAGGCGATCCTTCACCTCGTCCCATAAGGCGGCGCCGCGCAAGGCCCTTTCCACCGCCTCGTCCAGGCGACGCTTGTCCTTTATGCCCACCAGCTTAAGTCCCGCTGCCACGTTATCGTAGATGGACATGGTGGGAAAGGCGGTGGGCTTTTGAAAGACCATGCCCACCCGCCTCCGCACCAAAACCGGGTCCACGCCGGGAGCGTAGATGTTTTCCCCGTCCAGGAGAACCTCGCCTTCAACCCGGGCGATGGGGGTGAGGTCGTGCATGCGGTTAAGGGCCCTCAGGAAGGTGGTCTTCCCGCATCCGGAGGGGCCGATGAGGGCGGTGATCCGGTGGCGGTAGATGGGGAGGTTTACCCCGCCCCCGATCCCCACGCCCACCCGGTTCCCGTAGCGGACCACCAAGCCCTTGGATTCCATGTGCACGCTCACGGCTTCCTTGGCTTCCGATAGCATCTAGAACCTCCTCCTCGAGGCCCACCGGGCCAGCAGGCTCGTCAGGGTGATGAGCGCAAAAAGCACCAGCCCCGCAGCCCAGGCCTGGCGGTGCCAGTCCTCGTAGGGGCTGATGGCGAAGGCGAAGAGGCGCAGAGGAAGGGTGTCCATGGGTTTGAGGGGGTTGAGCTCCAAGAGGGGGCTCCCGAAGGCGGTAAAGAGGAGGGGCGCCGCCTCCCCTGCCGCCCGGGCAAAGGCCAAGAGGACCCCGGTGATGATCCCGGCCCGGGCGGTGGGCAGGACCAAGGAGAGGATGACCCGCCAGCGGGGAAGCCCCAAGGCCAATCCCGCCTCCCGGATCTCCTTGGGTACCAGGCTGAGCACCCCCTCGGTGCTCCGGGCCAGGATGGGGATCATGAGGAAACCCAGGGCGAAAGCCCCCGAGAGGCCCGAGAAGCCTCCCATTGGCTTAACGATGAGGATAAACGCCAGGAGTCCGAAGAGGATGGCGGGCATGCCGTTTAAGGTGTCGGAGAGGAGGCGGAGGTAAGGGTTCACCGGATGATCAGGGTACTCCGCCAGGAGGATCCCGGCGGCTAGGCCGAAGGGCAAGGCGATGAGAAGCCCAAGCCCGTCCACAATTAGGGTTCCCACGATGGCTTGCCGGAGGCCTCCCCCGGTTTCCCCTGGGGGACGCATGTCCTTGAGGAAGAAATCCAGGTTCAAGGCGCTGGCCCCCTGGGCTAGGGCATAGGCCAGCACTAAAAAGAGGATAAGGAATGCCAGCCCGGTCCCCAGGGCCACCAGCCCCATCATGAAACGCTCCTTGCGGTAACGGCGCCTTAGGGCTAGGTCCCTTTCCAGGGTTCTTTCAACAAAAGCCATCACAGCACCCCCTTGACCAGGCGTTCCTGGCGCCTGAGGATGTAGGCGGCAGCGAAGTTCACCGCCATGGAAACCCAAAAGAGCAGGAAGCCCACCGCGATCAGGGCGGAGAGGTGCAGGTCCTCCACGGCTTCGGTGAACTCGTTGGCGATCACGCTGGGCATGGTGGCGGCGCCGCCAAAGAGGGTGTAGGGGAGCTTGTGAGAGTTACCGATGACCATGGTCACCGCCATGGTTTCCCCCACCGCCCGGGCCAGGGCCAAGAAGGCCCCGGCGATGACTCCGCCTCGGGCCAGGGGAAGGATGGCCATGCGCATCACCTCCCAGCGGGTAGCCCCCAAGGCATAAGCCGCCTCCCGGTGCTCCTTGGGCACCAAGGCGATGGCATCCCGGGCCAAGGCGGCGGTGAAGGGGATGATCATGGAGGCCAGGATCAAGACCGCGGTCATCAACCCGTATCCCGTGGGCACTCCCAAAAGGGGGAGAAGCCACGGGGCATGTTCGGCCGCCCACATGTAAAAGGGAAGCTGCACCTGGTCCCGAATCCATGGGGCGAGGACAAAGATGCCCCACAGCCCATAGACCACGCTGGGCACTGCCGCCATCAGGTCCAGGAGGAAGTTGATGATCTGGGCCAGCCACCTGGGGGCGTACTCCGCGGCGAAGATGGCTGCAGCCAGGGCGGGGAAAAAGGAAAGGAAAAGTGCAGAGAGGCTAACGAGAATGGTTCCGAGGATGTAGGGCCAGGCCCCAAAGGACTTCTGGATCACCGGGTCCCACTCCTTACCCAGGGCAAACTGCAAAAGCCCAAAGCGCTTCAGGGCCAGGCTTCCCCCCTGGTAGAGCTCGTAGGCCATGAGCACGGCCAAGACCACCACGCCCAGGGCCAGGAGAAGGAGAGCCCAGGCGAAGATCCGGTCGCCGAAATGGGTGTATAGCTGCTTCATGGGCAACCCCTTTTCAAGATAAGGGGTGGCCTGGAAAAAGGCCACCCCTAGGGGAAGGGCTTGCTAACGCCCCACGATCTCTTTGCCGATGGGCTTACCCTCGTAGGTGACCCGGGAGAGAAGGCTCAGGGCCCGCTGTTGGGGTACAGAGTCCAAGGCTCCGTAGGTGAGGGGCTCGTTGTACCTCTGTCCCTCGGTGAGGATCCACTTCACGAACTCCACCAGGGCCCGGGCCTCCGCCTCGCTCTTCACCGCCTTGTTGGCGGAGAGGTTTTCGTAGAGGAGGAGGTAGGTGAAGCTGGCGATGGGGTAGCCATCGGGAGCTGTGGTGTCGGTGAGGGAGACCCGCATGTCCCCGGGAAGAGGCACGTTGGCGGCGGATTTGATGCTGGCCAGGTCCGCCAGGATGAACCGCCCCGCCTTGTTCCTCACAGCCCCGTAGCTCAGGTTGTTCTGCTTGGCGTAGGTGACCTCCACGTAGCCTATCGCCCCAGGGGTCTGTTTGACCACACCGGCCACGCCCTCGTTGCCCTTACCTCCCACGCCCACGGGCCACTGGACGCTGGTACCCCGCCCCACCTTGCTGGCCCACTCGGGGGAGACCTTGGAAAGGTAGTCCACCCAAACGTAGGTGGTGCCGGAGCCGTCGGAACGGTGCACCACGGTGATGGGTAGGGGAGGAAGCTTCACGTTGGGGTTGAGCTCCTGCAGGGCAGGGTCATTCCAGGTTTTGATCTTGCCCAGGTAGATGTCCGCCAGGACGGGGCCCGTGAACCGAAGGGTTTCCCGAATCCCAGGTAGGTTGTACGTGGGGACCACGGCCCCGAGGGCATAGCCGATGTTAAGGGCGTTGCTCTTAAAACGGGTGCGCACGTCCTTCAAGACCTCGTCGCTCAAAGGGGCGTCGCTGGCCCCGAAGTGCACCGTTTGCTCCAGGAACTGCCGAATACCCCCACCGGAGCCGATGGACTGGTAGTTGATGCGCACCTTGCCCCTGGTGAGCCGGGTGTACTCGTCCCCGTACTTGGCCATGAGGGGGTAGGGAAAGGTGGCCCCTGCCCCCACCAGGGTGATCGCTTCTTGCGCCCATGCCGAAGCCGTAAGTGCCAAAGCTCCAAAAACCGCTATCCCAATCCGTCGCATCCTAAACCTCCCAACCGTAGCTTGGCAGCCCTTTGTCAGGAGAAGGTCATGGCGTTTGCTTGGGGTCTCGCCTCGAGGCCCGCCAGGTTGTAAAGCCCCTGGCGAATCACCGCGCCACCCAAAAGCCTCTCCCCCTGGTAGAAGGCGGCGCTTTGCCCCGGGGTCACGGCGAAGACCGGGGTGGCGAAGCGGAGACGCAAGGGGTTTAGGGACTCCACCTTGGCCCTCACGGGGGGGGTGCGGTAGCGCACCTGCACCTCCACCTCTTCGGGAAGCTCGGCCAGGAGGTTGGCTTCCTCCGCCTCGAGCCCAAGCCAAAGAGCAGCCTCCCTTGGCCCCACGTAGACCACGTTGGCCCCTGGGTCTATGCCCACCACGTACCGCTCCAGGTGGGGCTTGAAAAGGCCCAGGCCCTTTCGCTGGCCGAGGGTGTAGAGGCTTGCCCCCTGGTGCTCCCCCACCACCTCCCCCGTGAGGGCGTCCACCACGGGGCCAGGGCGGACCCTTAGCCTTTCCCTCAGGAACTCCTTCAGGTCCCCGGCCACGAAGCAGAGGTTCTGGCTCTCGGGCTTTTGGGCGGTGGGAAGCCCCACCCTTTCCGCCACGGCCCGCACCTCTGCCTTGGTCATCCCCCCCACGGGGAAGAGGAGGTGGGGAAGGGCCTCCTTGGGGGTGCCCCAAAGGAAGTAGCTCTGGTCCTTCAAGGGGTCTATTCCCCGAAGAAGGCTTTCCCCTTCCCGGCGCACGTAGTGCCCGGTGGCCACATGGTCCAGGCCCAGGCGCCTTGCCTGCTTGAGGAGGGCGCCGAACTTCACGAAGGTGTTGCAACGGGCGCAGGGGTTGGGGGTGCGGCCCCTGGCGTAGTCCTCGAGGAAGGGCCGGATGATCTCCTCCTCAAAGGTCTCCCGGTAGTCCAAAAGGTAGAAGGGGATATCCAGGATCTCCGCCACCCTGCGGGCCTCGTAGGCGGCCTCGGGGGTGCAGCAGCTTTCCCAGGCCCGCCCCTTGTGGGGGATGTCCAGGGTGGGCCTGGGGGGCTCCTCGGGCCAGAAACGCATCATGGCCCCCACCACCTCGTACCCCGCCTCCTTCAGGAGGTAGGCGGAGACGGAGGAGTCCACGCCCCCGGACATGGCCACCAAGACCCTCTTCCTCATGCCACCACCCGCTCGCCAAGAGCGGCTTCCGTGCTCCTTATGGCCACCTCCACCATCTCGGGGGTGGGCTCGGCCACGGTGAGGGCCTGGAAGCGAAAGCCCAGCTCCCTTAAGAACAGGGAAATGGGGTCCTGATGCCGGGCGGAGAAGTAGAGGAGCTCAAAGGCCAAGGCCGCCACCACCGGCAGGAAGAGGACCCGGGCCAATAGCCGCCACCAGAGCACCTCCGGAGCGGGAATGAGGCTGTAGACCAGGATGGAGACCACGATGACGAAGGCGATGAAGGTGGTGCCGCACCGGGGGTGGAAGCGGGGCTGGGCCATGACGTTTTCCACCGTGAGGGGAAGCCCCTTTTCAAAGGCGTGGATGGCCTTGTGCTCCGCCCCGTGGTACATGAAAAACCGCCGGATTTCCGGCATGCGCCCGATGAAGAGGAGGTAGCCCACCAGGATGCCCACCTTGATGAGCCCGGCCAGGAGGTTGTACAGGAGGGGAAGGCGGGCGGCATCCAGGAGAAGGCCGGCCAAAAATCCGGGCAGCACGATGAAGAGGGCGATGCCCAAGAGGAGGCTCACGGCCACCGTGCCCCACAGGGCCCCCTTGGGCATCTCCTCTTCCCCCCCCACCAGCTCGGCGCTGCGGGCCAGGGCCCGGTAGCTCACGGAAAGGGCATCCCAGAGGGCCACCACCCCCCGGATCAGGGGTAGCTTGGCCCAGGGGTAGCGCTGGCTGAGGGCGGGCTCCTCGTGGCGCTCCACGTGGATCTGGCCGTTGGGAAGGCGCACCGCCAGGGCCCAGGCCCAGGGGGCCTTCATCATCACCCCCTCGAGGGCCGCCGCCCCCCCCAGGGCCACCTGCTTGGCAAGCAAAAGAAGCCGCATCCCTCCCATTCTGCCATGGGGGCGTGGTATCTTCCAGGCGTGATCACCTTGCATGCCACCGAGGCCACGTTGGCGGAGGGGAAGGCTCCCTTGAGGGTGGTGTGGGTTAGGAAGGGGGAGTTAACCCCCCAAGGGGAGGCCTTGGACGCCCGCCTGGGAGGGGCTATTCGGCGGACCATGGCCCAGGCGGGGTTCAAGGGGGAGGCGGGGGAGAGCCTGCTCCTTTCCACCCTCGAGGTGCATTTCCTCCTCTTTGGCCTGGACGAGGACCTGAGGGCTACGGGGGGAAGGCTTGCCCAGGCTCTTTCCCAGCTGTCCTTCCCCGAGGTTCTGGTGGAGGCCCTCGAGGCCTATCCCCTGGCGGAAGGGATTCTCCTGGGGGCTTACCGCTTTGACCGCTACAAGGGTTCCCGGGAGGAAAAGCCCCTGGCCATCTGGCTTTCCCGGGCCAGGCCCGAGGAGCTGGAAAGGGCCAGGAAGGTGGCGGAAGGCGTGTACTGGGCCCGGGACCTGGTGAACGAGCCCCCCAATGTCCTCACCCCCGAGGCCCTGGCGGAGGCGGCCCTTTCCCTTAGGGCCTTGGGGATAGAGGTGGAGGTTCTGGACGAAAAGGCCATCCAAGCCCTGGGCATGGGGGCTTTCCTGGCGGTGGCCCAAGGTTCCGAGAACCCGCCCCGCTTCATCGCCCTGCGTTATGCCCCAGAAGGCGCCCGGGAGAGGCTGGATCTGGTGGGCAAGGGGCTCACCTTTGACTCCGGGGGTTACTCCCTCAAGCCCACGGAGGGCATGGCCAGCATGAAGGGGGACATGGCAGGGGGAGCAGCGGTCCTCGGGGCCATGAGGAGCGCCGCCCTCCTGGGCCTTCCCGTGGAGATCAGGGGCTACATCGCCGCCTGCGAGAACATGGTTTCGGGCCGGGCCTACCGGCTTGGGGACGTGCTCAAGACCCTTTCCGG
This sequence comes from Thermus neutrinimicus, assembly GCF_022760955.1. Classification (NCBI taxonomy): domain Bacteria; kingdom Thermotogati; phylum Deinococcota; class Deinococci; order Thermales; family Thermaceae; genus Thermus; species Thermus neutrinimicus. The sequence continues at coordinate 40,600 of NZ_JAKTNU010000001.1, read as the reverse complement.
GAAGACGGTGGAGGTGATGAACACCGATGCCGAGGGGAGGCTCACCCTGGCGGATGCCCTGGCCTATGCGGAGCGCCAGGGGGCCAGGCGGATCCTGGAGCTTTCCACCCTCACGGGCTCGGCGGTGGTGGCCTTGGGGGAGGAGGTGGCCGCCCTCTTCGCCACGGAGGAAACCTGGGGGAAGCAGGTGGAGGAGGCCGCCAGGAGGGCCGGGGAAAAGGTCTGGCCCCTGCCCCTGGAGAAGGCCTACCGGGAGAAGCTGAAAAGCCCCGTGGCTGACCTTAAAAACGTGGGAGACAAAAGCGGCGGGGCCATCACCGCGGCCCTTTTCCTGGCGGAGTTTGTGACCGTGCCCCTGGTGCACCTGGACATCGCCGGGCCCGCCTTCGCCAAAAAGGCCCATGCCCTGGGTCCCGAAGGGGGGACGGGGTTTGGGGTGAGGACGGTTCTTAAGGTAGCCCAGGGGCTGACCGAGGTACCTGAAGCCCTCTAAAAGAATCCCACCCTGCGTCCGGGCAGGGTGGGATTCCCGGAAAGCCTACTCCTGGCAGCCTGGGCAAAGCCCCCGGAACTCCAGCCGGAAGTTCTCCAAAGCCCAGCCCGACTTTTCGCTGGCGGCCTTTAGAGCCTGGGAGAGGTCCAGCTCCGGCAGGTTCTTCAAGAGGAGGTCCTCCACCTTCCCGCAGGAGGTGCAGACCAGGTGCACGTGGGGTTCGTTGTAGCCGTCGTAGCGGGTGAGGCCCTTGGGGTCGCGGAACTCGTAGATGAGGCCGTGCTCCCGCAGGACGTGAAGGTTGAGGTATACGGTGGAAAGGCCGATGTCGTAGCCCCGCTTTTTAAGGCCGTTATAAAGCTCCTCGGGGGTGGGGTGGACGTTCTTGCGGTCCAGGTAGCTCAGGATCCGCTCCCGGGGCAGGGTGTGCCTGAGCCCCACCGCCTTTAGCCGCGCCCGGTAGTTCTCCTTTTCCCTCATCCTTGGCATAGCTCCTCCTTCCTTTCAGTTCCAGTATACACAGCCTATGTGCAAATGCAACACCCAAATTGTGCGCTGAATGGTATAGACCTTTTCTCTCCTTTTTTGAAGGGTTTTCCTCACGGTGTGTTCCCCAAGTTTGGGTAAGGTTCCAGGTTCTTCCATTATGCCACCCCCATCCGGGGCAACGGGTCACCCGGGGTATAATGGACCCATCGTGGACCGGCCCATCTACCGCATCCTGCACCTGGTTTTTGCCCTGGGGTTGGCCCATGCCCTTTTCCTGTTGGGGCAGGAGGGGGTTAGGGCGTATGAGCTTGCCCGGGAGCGGGCCAGGCTGGAGGAAGCCCTGCGCCAGGCGGAGGCCCGGGTGGCCCGCCTCGAGGCCGAGGTGAGGGCGGCCAAGGATCCCGCCCACCTCGAGGCCCTGGTGCGCAGGTTGGGTTTTGTGCGGCAAGAGGAGATACTAAAGAGGCGATGAGGGAAGACCCGGCGGCGCTCTTTCTGGAGGACGAGGCCCTCACCGACGGCCTCACCGATGAGGAGGCGGAAACCCTTCTTTCTTGGCTTTTGGACCTGGCGCGGGAGGCCAGCCCTTCCCAGCTGGCCCATCTGAGAAGGTTGGGGCACGAGATCACGCGCCTTTCCCGTGACTACGGCCTTCCGGTGGAGGAGCTCATCGGTCTGGTGGAGCTGGCCTGGGGGGAGAAAGAGGCCCCAGGCCTGCAGGCCTAGAAGGCCAGGGCTTTGAGGAGCTCCCGTACCTCCAGAAGCCTGGGGGGCGGGGGAGTGAGGCGGTAGATGAGGGAGACCTGCAGGGTGGCCTCCTCCTTGAGGGGCTTGAGCACCACCCCGGGATGGGGGAAGACCCGGTATGGGGCCAGGGTGAGGTAGATCCCCACCCCGGCGGCCACCAGGCTCACTGCCTGGGAAAACCGGGCCACCTCCCGGGCCACCCGGGGCGTGAAACCCGCCCGGCGGAACACCTCCATGAAGGCCTCGTAAAGGGGGGGTAGGGTCTCCTTGGGGAGTAGGAGGAAGGGTTCTTCCTTGAGGGCCTTTAGGGGCACCCGTTCCCTCGAGGCCAAGGGATGCCCCTCGGGCAGGGCCACCACGATGGGCACCTGGAGGAGGGGTTCTTGGCCGATGGCGGGATCCTCCACCCTTAGCCCCGCCAGGCCGTAGTCCAGCCGGCCCTCCTTGAGGGCCTTTACCTGCTCGGGGGTGTGCATCTCCAGGATCTCCACCGGCTGGCCCAAGCCCCGGCGCAGGTGGTCCAGAAGGGGCATGAGGTCGGGAAGGAGGTTTTCCGGCACCCCGAAGCGAAGTTCCTCTCGATTTGCACGCCGCACCCGGGCCTTTAGGGCCTCCACCTCCTCTAGGAGCCGCGCCCCCTCCCGCACCAGCACCTCCCCCGCCGGGGTGAGGCGGAAGGGCCTGCGCTCCAGAAGCTTCACCCCTAGCTCCCCCTCCAGGGCCCTTATCTGCTGGGAAAGGGCGGGCTGGGAGAGATAGGCCTTCTCCGCCGCCCGGTGGAAGTTCTTCTCCTCGGCCAGAAGAAGGAAAAGCCGCAGGCGGCGCAGCTCCATGATAAGGCTAGCTTATCACCACGGCCCAGGCTTTTCTATTGGACAAAGGGCCCCGTCTGCCCCAGACTGGGAAGGGGAGTTGGTGTAGTGTAGTTTGGCGTAGCAAGGGGGAGGATGACGGCAGTGAATGCGGATGCGCTCAGGCAGGCTCTAGAGGCCCTTTCCCCGGAGGAGATGGCCCGGTTCAAGGAGGAGGAAAACCGGGAGTGGCGGGAGTCCTTGGAATACGTGCTCCGGGTGGAGGGATTCGCCAGGGTGGAGGAGCTTTTGCGCCTTCTGGACGAGTACCTTTACCTGCAGGGTTTCTCCCCTTCCAACCGCCTTTCCACCCCCTACCTGAACACCCTCCCCAAGGAGCAGGAGCCTCCCTATCCCGGGGACCTCGAGGTGGAAAGGCGCATCGCCAACATCCTGCGCTGGAATGTGGCCATGATGGTCACCCGGGCCAACAAGAAGGCGGAGGGGATCGGGGGGCATATTTCCACCTACGCCTCCATCGCCGAGCTCTACGAGGTGGGGTTCAACCACTTCTTCCGCGGGCCCGAGGCGGGGCTGGACCGGGACCTGGTCTTCTTCCAGGGCCACTCCTCCCCCGGCATCTACGCCCGGGCCTTTCTGGAGGGGAGGCTAGGCGAGGCGGACCTGGAGAACTTCCGCCGGGAGGTGCACTCTCCGGTTGCAGGCGGCCGGGGGCTTTCCAGCTACCCCCATCCCTGGCTGATGCCGGATTTCTGGGAATTCCCCACGGTTTCCATGGGCCTTGGCCCCATCCAGGCCATCTACCAGGCCCGCTTCATGCGCTACCTGGAGGACCGTGGCCTGAAGCCCAGGAGCACCGCCAAGGTCTGGGCCTTTTTGGGGGATGGGGAACACGACGAGCCGGAAACCGTGGGGGCCTTGCACCTGGCGGCCCGGGAGGGGCTGGACAACCTCATCTTCGTGGTGAATGCCAACCTGCAGCGTCTGGATGGGCCGGTAAGGGGCAACTCCAAGGTCATCCAGGAGCTGGAAAGGCTCTATAGGGGTGCGGGCTGGCGGGTGATCAAGATCGTCTGGGGCTCCACCTGGGACCGGCTCCTGGCCAAGGACAAGGAGGGCCACCTCCTAAGGCGGTTTGAGGCCTTGGTGGACGGGGAGTCCCAGCGGTATGCCGCCTTCGGGGCCAAGGAGCTCAGGGAGCGCTTCTTCAACACCCCCGAGCTGAAGCGGCTCATCGAGGGGATGACGGACGAGGAGCTGGACGAGCTCACCCGGAGCCGGGGCGGGCACGACCTGGTGAAGATCCATGCCGCCTACAAGGCGGCGGTGGAGCACAGGGGAAGCCCCGTGGTCATCCTGGCCCGCACCATCAAGGGCTACGGCATGGGGCCCACGGCCATGGCCAAGAACGTGGCCCACCAGGTGAAGAAGCTCACCGAGGAGGACCTGAAGGAGGCCCGGGCCTTCCTGGGCATCCCCATCCCGGAGGAGAAGCTATCGGAGCTTCCCTACTACCACCCGGGGCCGGACTCCCCCGAGGTGAGGTATCTTCTGGAGCGCAGGAAAGCCCTAGGAGGGTTCGTCCCTGAACGGCGGGTGCGGTTCACGGGGGGCCTCGAGGTGCCGGGGGAGGAGTTCTTCCAGGAGTTCTACGAGGGTACGGGGGGGCGGGAGATCTCCACAACCATGGCCTTCGTGCGTATCCTGGCCAAGCTCCTGCGCCACCCCAAGATCGGGAAACTCATCGTGCCCATCGTGCCCGACGAGGCCCGCACCTTCGGCATGGAGGCCCTGATCGCCCAGGTGGGCATCTACTCCCCCCAGGGGCAGCTTTACATCCCGGTGGACGCCGGCACCCTCACCGCCTACAAGGAGAGCAAGGAGGGGCAGATCCTGGAGGAGGGGATCACCGAGGCGGGGGCCATGGCGGACTTCATCGCCGCCGGTACCGCCTACGCCCACTGGGGCATCCCCACCATCCCCTTCCTCATCACCTACTCCATGTTCGGCCTCCAGCGCATCGGGGACCTGGTCTGGGCGGCGGCCGACCAGCGCACCAAAGGCTTCCTCCTGGGGGCCACCGCCGGGCGGACCACCCTCGAGGGGGAGGGGTTGCAGCACCAGGACGGGCAAAGCCACATCTACGCCCTGGCCGCCCCCAACCTCTTGGCCTACGACCCCGCCTTTGCCTACGAGTTCGCCGTGATCCTGGAGGACGGCCTCAGGCGCATGTACCAGAAGGGGGAGGATGTCTTCTACTACATCACCATAGAGAACGAGAACTATCCCCATCCCCCCATGCCCGAGCCCAGGGAGAGGGTGAAGGAGGGGATTCTCAAGGGCCTTTACCTCTTCCGCCCGGGGGAGGGGGAGGGTCCCAGGGTCCAGCTTCTGGGCTCAGGGCCCATCCTGCCCCAGGCGGTGAAGGCCCAGGAGTTATTGAAGGGCTACGGGGTGGTGGCGGACGTGTGGAGCGCCACCAGCTACAAGGCCCTCTACATGGATGCCATAGAGGCGGAAAGGGAGCGGAGGCTTTTGGGGAAGGCCCGCAAGCCCTACGTGGCCGAGGCTTTGGAGGGCCACGAGGGCCCCGTGGTGGCCGCCAGCGACTACCTCAAAGCCCTGCCCAACCTCATAAGGGGATATCTGGATCGGCCCTTCTGCGCCCTGGGCACGGATGGCTTTGGCCGCTCGGACACCCGGGAAGCCCTAAGGGACTTCTTTGAGGTGGATGCCCGCCACATCGCCCACGCGGCCCTGGCCCTTCTGGCCGAGGAGGGCAAGGTGTCGGCTAAGACCTTGGCCAAGGCCAGGAAGGAGCTTGGGCTCGAGCTTTTGCAAACCCCGCCCCACAGGAGGTGAGGGGGTATTCTGGAGGGCAGGATGGAGCTGAAGCTTCCCGAACTGGGCGATAACGTGAGCGCCGCCACGGTGGTGGGGGTGCTGGTGAAGGAGGGGGACCGGGTGGCCCCGGGGGACCCCCTCTTGGAGCTGGAAACCGACAAGGCGGTGATGGAGGTCCCCGCCGAGGCGGGCGGGGTGGTGAAGCGCGTTTTGGTGAAGGTGGGGGAGGAGGTGCGTCCCGGAGAACCCTTCCTGGAACTGGAGGTTGGGGAGGAGGCTCCTTCGCCCCAGGAGGAGCCTGCCCCGTCCAGGGAGGAGAAGGTCCAGGCGGCGCCATCCCCAAAAGCCCCTGCTCCTGCGCCCGCCCCCAAAGGGGAGGAAGGCCGGCTCATCCCCGCGGCTCCCTCGGTGCGGCGGTTAGCCCGGGAGCTGGGGGTGGACATCCGCCAGGTGCGGGGCACGGGCTTGGCGGGGCGTATCACCGCCGAGGATGTGAGGCGGGCTGCGGGCCAGGTTCCCCCTCAGCCGGCGGAGGCCCCAAGCCCCCTTCCGGGTCCCAGGCTCCCCGATTTCCGCCGCTGGGGCCCGGTGCGCACCGAGCCCATGAGCGGGGTCCGCAAGGCCACCTTGAGGGCCATGGCCCAGGCGTGGGCCCAGGTGCCCATGGTCACCCACTTTGACGAGGCGGACATCACCGAGCTGGAGGCCCTAAGGAAGCGCTACGCCCAAAGGGCGGAGGAAAGGGGCTTTAAGCTCACCCTCACCGCCTTCCTCCTCAAGGCCTTGGCCCTGACCCTTAAGGCCTTCCCCAAGTTCAACGCCTCCATCGATGGGGAAAGGGGGGAGATCGTCTACAAGGATTACGTGCACATCGGGGTGGCGGTGGATACCCCCCATGGCCTCCTGGTCCCGGTGATCCGGGATGTGGACCAAAAGGGGGTTCTGCGCCTGGCTAAGGAGCTCCAGGAGGTCTCCCAGCGGGCCCGGGAGCGGAAACTCACCCCGGAGGAGATGCAGGGAGGCACCTTCAGCCTCTCCAACCTGGGGGGGATTGGCGGCACCGGCTTCACCCCCATCGTGAACTGGCCGGAGGTGGCCATTTTGGGGGTTTCCCGTTCCCAGATGAAGCCGGTGTGGGACCCGGAGAAGGAGGCCTTCCAGCCCCGCCTCATCATGCCCTATGGCCTTACCTACGACCACCGCCTCATAGACGGGGCGGAGGCAGCCCGCTTCTGCCGCCATCTGGCCCAGCTTCTGGAGGACCCTTTGGGTCTGGCCTTGGAGTAGGGGGTGCTCGGCCCCGGGTTCTCGTGTAGTATGGGAAAGTATGCGCGTCATCGTGGTGGGAACCCGGGGCAGCGCCTTGGCCCTGGCCCAGACCCGCTTTGTGGTGGAGCGCCTCAAGGAAAGCTGGCCCGAGGCGGAGTTCAAGGTGAAGACCATCAAGACCCGGGGGGACCAGGGGGCGAGCCCCTTGGAGCAGGCCATCTTCGTCAAGGAGCTTCAGGAGGCGCTTCTTTCCCGGGAGATCGACATCGCCGTGCACTCCTTAAAGGACCTCCCCACGGAGGAGCCCCCGGGGCTCAAGATCGCCGCCATACCCCGTAGGCAGGACCCCAGGGATGCCTTCCTGGGCAAGGTGTATAAGCGCCTCGAGGACCTCCCCCCAGGCGCCGTGGTGGGCACCAGCTCCATCAGGCGCAAGGCCCAGCTCCTGGCCCACCGCCCGGACCTGGTGGTGAGGGACCTGAGGGGCAACGTGGACACCCGCCTGGCCGCCTTGGGGAACGGGGAGTACGACGGGATCATCCTGGCGGCGGCGGGGCTCATCCGGCTGGACCTGCGCAACCGCATCGACCAGTTCCTGGAGCCCGAGGTGATGCTTCCCGCTCCCGGCCAGGGGGCCTTGGCCCTGGAGGTGCGCTGGGGTGACGATCTGGCGGAGGAGCTGGCCTATGCCCTCCACCACCACCCTTCCCACGACCGGGTGCGGGCAGAGAGGGCCTTTTTGAAAGGCCTTGGGGCCGGATGCCTGGCCCCGGTGGGGGCCTTAGCCCAGGTGGAGGAGGACGGCACCCTCCTCCTCGAGGGGATGGTCCTCACCCCCGATGGCAAGAGCTTCATCCGGGCGGAGATCGAAGGCGAGGCCTCCGAGGCGGAGGAGCTGGGGTTGGAGCTGGCCCAGGACGTGCTGGAGCAGGGTGGGCGGGAGATTCTTGCCCAAACCCGATAGGGTTGCTGGAGTTTTCCCCCAGCCTGGGGTATAGTGGTAAGGATGGCGCTCAAGCGCTTGACCCGCCAGCGCAAGGCTGTTTTGGAGGTGGTGAAGAGGGCCCACAACCACCCCGATGCCGCCTGGATCTACCAGGAGGTGCGGAAGGTGGTGCCCAAGGTGAGCCTGGGGACCATCTACCGCACCCTCGAGGCCCTGGTGGAGGAGGGTTACCTCATCCCCATCACCAAGGCGGGGGAGGCCACCCGTTACGACGCCAACCTTCACCCCCACCTGCACCTCATCTGCCAGGGGTGTGGGGCCATCGTGGACCTGGAGGTGCCCCTCCCCGACCTCCTCACCCCCGTCCAGGAGGCCTACCCCCAGCTGGAGGTAAGGGGGGTGGAGGTCACCTACAAGGGCCTCTGCCCCACCTGCAAGGCAGCCCTTAAGGGATAGATGGAACCTTTGGCCTGGCTTTACGCCCGGCAGGGCCAGGTGAAGCCGGGGCTGGAGCGCATCCAGGCCCTCCTTGTCCGCCTGGGAAATCCCCAGGAGGCCTATCCCGTGGCCCTGATCGGGGGAACCAACGGCAAGGGGACCGTGGCCCGGGCCCTGGCGGCCATCCTGGAGGAGGTGGGCCTAAGGGTGGGGCTTTACACCAGCCCCCACCTGGTGGATTTCCGGGAAAGGGTCGTCGTCCAGGGTAAGCCCATAGGCCAAGGGGCGCTTCTTTCCCTTTTGGAGGAGATCCGTCCCCAGGCGGAAGCCCTGGAGGCCAGCTTCTTTGAGGTGGCCACCGCCCTTGCCCTCCTCCACTTTGCCCGGGAGGGGGTGGAGTTCGCGGTCCTCGAGGTGGGCCTAGGAGGGCGCTTTGACGCCACCAACGCCGCCGAGCCCCACCTTTCCGTGGTGACCAACATCGGCCACGACCACCTGGAGATCCTGGGCCCCACCCTAAGGGATGTGGCCCGGGAGAAGGCGGGCATCCTCCGCCAAGGGGTGCCGGCCCTCACCGCCGCCAGGGGGGAGGGGCTTGCGGAGCTAAGGGAAAAGGCCCGGGCCCTGGGCGCCCCTCTTTGGGTTTTGGGGGAGGAGTTCTCCCTTCGGGGGGTGGAGGCCTGGGGGGAGGGCCTGGCCTTCCGCCTGGGGCTTAAGGGGGAGGAAAGGGGCTTCCACACCCGGCTTCTCGGTCCCCACCAGGCGGAAAACCTGGCCCTGGCGGCGGTGGCGGGGAGGCTTTTGGGGGCGGGTTGGGAGGCGGTGGAAAGAGGCCTCCTACGGGTGGAGAACCCGGGGCGGCTGGAGCGCCTGCCTTGGCCCGGGGGGAAGGAGCTTTTCCTGGATGGGGCCCACAACCCGGAAGGGGCTTGGGCCTTGCGGGAAGCCCTTCGCTTCCACGGGCTTTTGCCCGCCACCTTGGTCCTGGGCTTCAGCCGGGAGAAGGACCACCGGGCCATGGCCGAGGCCCTTAAGGGGCTGGGGCCGGTGGTCCTCACCCGCTACGCTTCCCCTAGGGGCCAGGACCCCAAGGCCCTTCTCCCCCTTTTCCCCGGGGCTTGGGTGGAGGAAGAACCCCTAAAGGCCCTGGAAAGGGCCTTTGCCCTGGAGGACCGGGTGGTGGTGGCGGGAAGCCTCTACCTGGTGGGGGAGGTGAAGCGGGCCCTTTTGGGGCTTCCCCCGGAGGAAAGGTGGCAGTAGCACCATCCCGCCAGGCGAAGCCGGGGGATCAGTCCAGGGCCTCCCGCAGGATGCGGGCGGCTTCCTCCAACTTTTCCAGGGGCTGCACCAGGGCGATCCGCACATGCCCCTTCCCCCCTGGCCCGAACCCCCTCCCCGGGGCCACGGCCACGCCCCGCTCCACCAGGCTTAGGGTGAACTCCAGGTCATCCACCCCCTGGGGGAGCTTCCCCCAAAGGTACATGGTGGCCTTAGGGGGGAGGAGGTCCAGGGCTCCCTTAAGGGCCTCCGCCATCCCCAAGGCCCTCTTTTGGTAGACCTGGGCGAAGCCCCGGGTCACCTCCCTGGGGGTCTTGAGGGCGGCGATCCCCATGCGCAGGATACCGGCGTACTGGTTGAAGTCGATCACCCCCTTCACCCTTTCCAGCCGGGCCATGGCCTCCTCGTTTCCCAGGGCGAAGCCCAGGCGGAAGCCCGCCAGGTTGTAGCTTTTGGAGAGGCTATAGAGTTCCACCACCCGTTCCTTGGCCCCGGGTAGGGCCAGGGGGGAGGGGGCCTCCCCCTGGTAGACCTGGTCCACATAGGGGTTGTCGTGGACCAGCCAAAGCCCATGCCTTTCCGCCAGGGCCAAGGCCTCCTCAAAGTAGCCCCAGTCCGCCAGGGCCCCCGTGGGGTTGTTGGGGTAGTTGAGGAGGAGGACCTTGGCTTCCCTCCAGATGGCTTCCGGCACCCGGGAGAGGTCCGCCAGGCCGTCTTGCCGCAAGGGGATGAGGTGCGTCCTCAAGGAAGCCACCCGGGCAGCGCCAAAGTAGCTGGGGTAGGCCACCTCGGGCAGGAGGAGGAGGTCTTGGGGCTCGGTGAGGGCCAGGAGGAGGTGGGCCAGGCCCTCCTGGCTGCCGATCAAGGCCAGGGCTTCCCGCCTAGGGTCTAGGCGTACCCCATAGCGGCCTTGGTACCAGCGGGAGGCTTCCTCCAAAAAGGGAAGGATGCAGCTTTTCAGGCAGTAGCCGTAGGTGCTGGGGTCGGAAAGGGCCTCCCTTAAGGCCTGAAGGGGCTCGGAAGGGGGCGGGAGGTCGGTGGAGCCGATGGAGAGGTCTATGAGGCGCACTCCCTTTTCCCGGGCCTTCCTCTTGGCCTCATCCACCACCAGGAAAACCGAGGCCTCAGGAAGCCTACTCATGGTGCCCCTCCCGCCAGGCCTTGCCGGTGATAAGGCTTAGGGCATGGGGCAGGACGGGAAGCACCGCCTCCAGGGATTCCCGGGCTCCCTTGGGGCTTCCCGGAAGGTTCAGGATGAGGCTTTTCCCCCTTACCCCCGCAAGGCCCCGGGAAAGGGCGGCCATGGGGGTTTTCTCCAGACCCTTAAGGCGCATGAGCTCGGCAAGGCCCGGCACCTCCTTGTCCAGTAGCTCCCGGGTGGCCTCGGGGGTCTTGTCCCGGGGGGCCAGGCCCGTGCCCCCGTTGGTGAGGATGAGGTCCAGGCCCTCCCGGTCGGCCCAGAGCCGGATGACCTTTTTGATGAGGGGAGGTTCGTCGGGGACGATCTCGTAGAGCGTCACCTCGAAGGGCCCCCCCTTTAAGGCCTCGCGGATGGCCAGGTGGGTGGTGTCCTCCCGCTCCCCCCTCGAGCCCTTGTCGGATACGGTCAGGATGCCCACGCGGAACATTTGCTAAGAGCTTACCCCGTGGAAGACCCTTTGCAAAAGGGTGCGGGCGTAGCGCAGGGTGTCCTCGAGGGCCTCTTCGTCCAAACGGGCAAAGGTATCCGTAGGCCAGTGCCAATCGGGGGGCACCCCCTGTTCCAGCCGTATCAGGGAAAGGCAGGGAAACCCCCTTTGCGCCAGGGGCAAGGTGTCGAAGTAGGCCAGGCGGTAGCGAAGGGGCCTAGCCCCTGGGGTGTTTCGGGCAGCCTCCAGAAGCCTCCCCCGGTAGGGAACGTAAAGGAGCATGCCTTCTCCTTCGGCATAGAAGAGCTCTCCTCGGCCCACGTTGTCCAGATTGAGGACCAGGGTGCCTTGGGGAAGGTGGGGGATGAGGGCCTTGGCTCCCAGGGCCCCCACCTCCTCGCAACCGGTGAGGGCAAGGCCAAGCCGCCAAGCCGCAGGGGGCTCAGTTTCCAGGAAAAGGGCCGTGGCCACCGCCACCCCGCTTGCGTTGTCGTTTCCCCCTTTCACGTAGGGGGCCTTGAGCTCCCGCAGGAGGAGAAGGGTGGTCTGGATCAGGAAGTAGAGGCCCACGGGCCAGGCCAAGAAGGTTAAGGCCAGAAGCGGGGCGGACAAGGCCAGGGTGGCATTTAGAAGAAAGTTCGTCCGGAAGTGGCGGACCCGCTTGGGGTGATAGAGGAAAAAGGTTTTGGCGGTGTCCACATGGGCCATAAGGAGGAGGGCCTTATCCCCTTGGCCCTTCCAGGTCAAGAGGTTTTGCGAGGGGTAGCGGTCCAAGAGGAAGCCCCAAGGGCGTATCCCGCTGAAGTAGAGGAGGAAGGCCAGGGCCCCGATTAGGGGCGGCCAAGGGGAAAGGGGAGCCAGGCCGAGGAGGAGGCTGATGACAAGGAGCTCCCACCCGTAGCTTCTAACCCCCCGGAAAGGCAGGGCTTGGACCCTGTACCCTTCTTCCTGCAAAAAGTGGCGCAGGCGGCGGAAGGCCTCGGCCTCGAGGGGCGTGGCGCTTCCCCTGTGGGGGAGGCGGAGGAGGTGCAGGACCTGCTTAAGCCCTTCCCTCATCCCTTCACCCCGGTGAGCACCACTCCTTCGATGATCTGCCGTTGGAAGAAGAAAAAGACCAGAAGGACCGGCAGCACCGCCAGGCTCGAGGCCGCCATGATCAGGTTCCAGGCCGTGCCCGCCTCCCCAGAGAAGAGGGCGATGCCTACGGGAATGGTGCGCATCTCCGGGGTTTGGACCACGATGAGGGGCCAAAGGAAGGCGTTCCAGTTGCCCAGGAAGGTGAAGATTCCCAAGGCCGCCAGTGCGGGTCGCACCAAGGGCAGGCCAATCCGCCAAAACACGCCAAACTCGGAAAGCCCGTCCATTCTTCCGGCGTCGAATAGGTCCTGGGGCAGGGTTTCGAAGAACTGCCGCATGAGGAAGACCCCGAAGGCGGTGATGAGGCCGGGAAAGAGGAGCCCCCAGTAGGTGTTGATCCACCCCTTTTCCGCGCTCATCACGTACCAGGGGATGACCAGCATCTCCGTGGGAACCATGAGGGTGGAAAGGATGAGGATGAAGATCAGGTTCTTTCCGGGAAACCGCAGCCGGGCCAGGGTGTAGCCGGCGAGGCTGTCGAAGAACAGCACGGAAAGGGTGGTAAGGGAGGCCACCAGGAGGCTATTCCCAAACCAACGCAAAAACCCCGTTTCCCAGAGCACTGTCTGGTAGTTTGCCCAGGTGGGCTCCCGGGGCAGGAATCGGAGCTCAAAGAGTTCGGGGAAGGGCTTAAAGGAGGTGAGCACCATCCAGAGGAAGGGGAGGACCATGACGCCGCTGCCCAGGAGGAGGAAAAGGAGAACCAGAAAACCCGTGAGGCGGTTTTTGGCCTTCATAGCTCCACCCTCCGGGTGAGGAGTTTAAGCTGCACCAAGGTGACCAGAAGGATGAGGGCAAAGAGGAGGACGGTGACCGTGGCGGCATAGCCTAGCTGGAAGCGCAAGAAGGCCAGCTGGTAGATGTAGAGGGCTAGGGTTAAGGTGCTGTTCAAAGGTCCTCCTTGATCGGTGAAGTTCAGGTTCACCACCTGGGTGAAAAGCTGTAGATAGCCGATGGTGCCGATGACCACGGAGAAGACCAAAACCGGGTTCAAAAGAGGCCAGGTGATGTGGCGGAAAAGCCGCCAGCCCTCCGCCCCGTCTATGCGGGCAGCCTCGTAGTACTGCCGGGGAATGCTTTCCAAGCCCGCCAGGAAGAGGACCACCTGGAAGCCCAGGTTCTGCCACACCACCACCCAGGTCACGGTGGGAAGGGCCTGGTTGGGGCTTTGCAAGAAGGGCTGCGGGGGGATTCCCAAAAGGGCCAGGAGCTCGTTGACCAGCCCGAAGTGCGGGGAAAGCATCCAGCTCCACACCCAAGCCACGGCTACCGCCGGGGTTACGTAGGGGGCGAAGTAGATGGCCCGGAAGAAGTCGCGGCCGAAAGGTGTCCACTGAAGAAGCAGGGCGATGACGAGGCCCAAGGCAATCTGGCTTGGAATCCCCAGAAGGGTGTAAAGGAGGGTGTTCCAAAGGGCCCTGCGGAGAAGGGGGTCCTCGAGGAGCCGGGCGTAGTGCTCGAGGCCCACAAAGTGCCTTTGAGAAGGGTCAGCGTGCCACTCGTAAAGGGAAAGCCAAAGGGCCTGGAAGGCGGGAAGGATGCGGAAGTAGAGGAAAAAGGCCAGGGGGATCGCCAAAAACGCAAAGGCCCATAGAGCTTCCCGCCAGGCTAGGGTTAGCCGCACCCTACCTCCAGAACTGGTCCAGAATCTTTTGCTCCTCCTCAGCGGCCATCTTTAGGGACTGGGCGGGGTCCATGCCCTGGAGCAGGACCCGGTTGATGGCGTCCACCATCACCTTGCGCTGGGCGGCTTCGTCCACAAAGGGGGTGGCCTTGGCGTAGGCCAGGCTTAGCACGAAGGGACCATAGACGGGATGTAAGGAGAGCTTGGGGTCCCGGATCAAGTTTTTGCTGGCGGGGAGCTCCCCCACCTTTTCCAACCAGTAACGCTGGGTTTCCTCGGAGGTGATGAAGGCAAGAAACCGAAGCGCGGCTTCCCGCTTGGGCCCCGTGGCCAAGGGAGTGAGGCCGTGCATCCAGAAGGAGCCAAAGTTGGCCTTCCGTCCCCCCGGTCGCTCTAGGGGTAGCTCCGCCACCCCCCAGTTGAAACGGGCTCCTTGCTGGATGGTTCCGAGGGCGAAGGACCCGTCGATGATCATGGCGATCTTGCCGGCGATGAACCCATCCCGATAGCCGTTGTTTCCAGGGAAGAAGCCCGGGACCCCGATCTCATGCTTGCGCACCCAGTCGGTGTAGAAGCGAAGGGCTTTTAGCCCGGCCTCTCCCTGGTAGAGGACCCGTTTTCCATCGTCGGAGTAGGGCCTGCCCCCGAACTGGCGTACCAGGACTTCCCGGACCAGATGGTGATCCTGCCCGTCCGGAGCGATACCGTAGCCGATCTGGGTGAAGCGCCCTCCCTGTTTGACGGTTAGCTTTTGACCCATGGCGATGAACTCCTCCCAGGTCTTGGGGGGGCCGGCGAACCCTGCTTGGCGGAAGAGGTCCTTGTTATAGAAAAGGGCCAGGCTCCGCACCGCGGTGGGCACCCCGTAGAGCCTTCCCCCCACCTTGGCGGCCTGGGCCATGGCCACGAGGTCCCGATCCAGGCGCTGGGCCCAGTCATCGGGTAAGGGTACCAGGTACCCCGCCTTAACCCAGGTGGGGGCCCAGCCGTAGTAGAGGTTCACCACGTCCGGCCCCTGCCCCGCGGGGATGGCGGCGGCCACCTTTTGCTGGAAGGCGTCGTAAGGGAAGGTTTGATGCACCACCTTGATGCCCGGGTTTTGGGCCTCAAAGCGGCGGATGAGCTCGTTGATGGCTTCCACCTTGCTGCGGAACTCGTACTGCCAGTAGGTGATGGTGACATTTTGGGCTAAGGCTAGGGGGAAGACTAGGGCGAGAAGGATCAAAACCTTTTTCATGGTTGGCCTCCTTTCGCGGCCATTTTACAACAGGTCTCGACCAGGGATCTGGATCCGTTCTCCCACAAGCCTTGATGCCGTCTACGGGAAGGCGCAAGCGGTTCAGGCCGGCTTCCCGGATAGGGGGCCTTGCAGGTTTCATAATGGAGGGCATGTGGGTCTTCCCCGAAGCCTTAGAGTCCTTGGGGGCGGTGCGGGAAAGGGTCTTATGGCGGGACCGCCTCCTTTCTGACGGCACCTTCCGCGACGATGCCGTCTATAGCTTCCTGCGGGAGGAGTGGCCTTTGGTAAGGGCCCGGCTGGAGGAGAGACTTTATGGCGCTTTCCCAGGAGATACGGGAGGGGCTTAGCCTCCTGGTACTCCTCCTCACCTATCTGGGCTTGGCCCTGGGGGGGCTTCCCGGCTACCGCATGAACCGGGCCGGGGTGGCCCTGGTGGGGGCGAGCTTCTTGGTGCTCCTTGGAGCCTTGGACCTGCAGGAGGCCTGGCAGGCCTTGGACGCCAAGACCCTCACCTTCCTCTTCGGCGTCATGGTGCTCAACGCCCATCTGGGCTATGCGGGCTTCTTTGGCCTGGCAGCGGAGGGAATGGTGCGCCTGGCCAAGACCCCTTTTTCCCTTCTCCTGCTCCTTACCCTGGGAAGCGGCCTCCTTTCCGCCCTTTTCCTCAACGACACCATGGCCGTCCTCCTCACCCCCTTGGTCCTCTCCCTGACCCGGGGCCTGGGCCTGAACCCCGTGCCCTACCTCCTTGCCCTCATGGCGGCGGTGAACACGGGAAGCCTCATGACTCCCACGGGAAACCCCCAGAACATCGTGGTGGCGAGCCTTTCGGGCATCCCCTACCTGGGGTTTGTTGCTGCCCTTTGGCCCGTGGCCCTGCTGGGCCTTCTCCTTCAGGTGGTGCTCCTGGCCCTCCTTTACCCCGAGGTGCGCTCCCTTAAGCCCCTTCCCCCCATGCCCCCCTTGCGCTACCGCCTCCACCGCCCTCTTCTGGCCAAGGGGCTTTGGGTGGCCTTGGGGCTTTTCCTGGCCTTCCTCCTGGGCTACCCCATGGCCCAAGGAGCCCTGGTGGCGGCGGGGCTTCTCCTTTTTACCCGCAGGCTCCGCTCCGAGCGCTATTTCTTGAGGGTGGACTGGGAGCTTTTGGTGATGTTCGCCGCCCTCTTCATGGTCACCGAGGGGGTGCGAAGGCTGGGCCTGGTGGAGTACCTTCTGCCCTTGGCCACCACCCCCTTGGGGCTTCTGCTGGCGGCCAGCCTGCTTTCCCTCCTGGTCTCCAACGTGCCCGCGGTGTTGCTCCTGGCCCCCTTGGTGCACGAGCCCAGGGACTGGCTTCTTTTGGCTGGGGGAAGCACCCTGGCGGGGAACCTGACCCTTCTTGCCAGCGTGGCCAACCTCATCGTGGCGGAAGGGGCGGGGAGAGAGGGGGTGAGGATTGGCCTTGGGGAGCATGCACGGCTAGGCCTGCCCCTAACCCTTTTGACCTTGGGGCTCCTGTACGGGCTACTTTAGCCTGGCCTCGAGCCAGCCCCCAACGGCCAGCACCCGGCCGTCCTCGGCATAGGGGCCCACCACCTGTAGCCCCACGGGCATCCCTTCCACCCGGGCGAAGGGAAGGGTTAGGGTGGGCACCCCCAGCAGGCTGAAGGGCAGGGTGAGGGTGATGAAGGCCTCCCGATGGCTTTTTCTCCCCGATTCCAGCTCCACCTCCTCCGTGCCCAGGGGCGGGGCGGGAAGGGGCTGGGCGGGGAGGAGGAGGGCGTCCACCCCCCTTAGGGCCTTTACCAACTGGAGGCGCAGGGCCTCCCTTTCCGCCACCGCGTCCCGGTAGTCCTTCTCCGTGAGGGAAAGCCCTGCCATAAGGGCCTCCCGCACCTGAGGAGAAAAACCTTCCGGATGTTCTTTCAAGGCTTTTTCGTGGATGCGGGCGGCCTCGTAGCGCACCAGACGGGTATAGACCTCGTAGACCCTGGGAAGGGGTAGGGAGACCTCCCTTACCTCGGCCCTCAAGGAGGGGAGTTCCTCCAGAAGCCCTTGGAAAGCCCTGCGCACCCCCACCCCCAGCCGGCCCTCCAGGAAGTCCAGGGGCACGCCGAAGATGGGGTTTTGCGGGCCCTCGAGGGGGATGCTTTCCCCGGCCAGGATCTCCGTGAGGAAGTGGGCGTCCCGCACCGTCTTGGCGATGGGCCCCGCATGGTCGGTGGAGCGGGAGAGGGGCAAGGCCCCCTCGAGGCTTACCCGGCCGTAGGAGGGCTTGAAGCCCACCACCCCGTTGAAGGCGGCGGGGATGCGGATGGACCCTCCGGTGTCCGAGCCTAAGGAGGCGAGGCCGATCCCCAGGGCCACGGCCACGGCGCTTCCGCTGCTGCTTCCCCCGGCTTGGCGGCTGGGGTCTAAGGCGTTACGCACGGGACCCGTCCAGGGGTTTTCCCCGGTGATCCCCAAGGCCACCTCGTGCATGTTGGTCTTGGCGAAGAGAAGGGCCCCAGCCTCCCTCAGGCGCCTTACCGCCTGGGCCTCCTCGGGAAGGGGGGGAAGGGGGGCCCGGGTCCCTGCCTGGGTGGGCATGCCCTTAACGGGAAAGAGGTCCTTTACCGTGAGGGGGATGCCGTGCAAGGGCCCCCAGACTCTTCCTTGCCTCAGCTCCTCCGTGAGCCGCTTGGCTTCCCCCCTGGCCCCTTCCTCGTCCAGGTGGGCCAAGGCGTTGCGGTCCTGGAAGGCCCGGGCCCTTTCCAGGGCCTCTTCCAAAAGGGCCAGAGGGGTGGTTTCGCCCCTTTCCAGAAGGGCTTTAGCCGTCAAGAGGTCCATGCCCCATTATAGGGGCCTCCTCTTGGGCCTTCGGTAGGGGTTTTTGCCCTGGCCAGGTGTAGCGCACCACCTCCCGGTCCTTGAGGGCCAGGGCGATGAGCCTTGCCGTATCCAAATGGCTTTCCGTTTCCAGGACCACGGAGAGCCGGGCCCGGGTCACGGGGTGCTTAGGGGCAAAAAGGGTGCAGCACTCCTCGTCGGGGAGGATGGAGATGGCGTAGGTGCCGATCCGCTCCGCCTCGGCCTTGATCTCCCCCTTGTCAAAGCCGATTAGGGGCCGGAAGACGGGAAGGGTGGCCGCCTGGTTGACCGCGTGGAGGTTCTCCAGGGTTTGCGAGGCCACCTGGCCCAGGCTGTCCCCAGTGGCTAAGGCCAGGGCCCCCTCCTCCTTGGCGATGGCCTCGGCGATGCGGAGCATGTAGCGGCGGTAGAGGACCACCCGGTAGGCCCTGGGGGCCTTAAGGATGATCTCCCGTTGCACCTCGCTGAAGGGAACCAGGTGGAGGGTGATCCGGTGCTGGAAGCGGGCCAGGCGCTCGGCGATGGCCTTGGCCTTTTCCCGGCTCCCGCCCGAGAGCAGGAGGAAGGGGTGGAAGTGGACCAGGACCACCTCCGCCCCCCGGCGCATGAGGCGGTAGGCGGCCACGGGGGAGTCGATTCCCCCGGAAAGGAGGGCCACCACCCTTCCGGAAACCCCAGGGGGAAGCCCCCCGGGCCCTGGGTGGCGCTCCACCTCCAAAAGGGCCGCTTGGGGCAGGATGCGCACCACCAGTTCCCTTTCCGCTCCCTTGAGCTGCACCTTGGCCCCCGTCTTCTCCTTCACGAAGGCCCCAAGGAGGCGCTCGATCTCCGGGGAGGTCAGGGGGAAGGTCTTGTCGGAGCGCTTGGCGGTGATGCGGAAGCTTTGGAAGCTCTGCTCCGCAAGGGATTCCTCCAGGGCGGCCTCGAGGGCCTTGAGGTCCGGGGGGGTACGCAGGACCCGGGCAAAGCCCTCCACCCCCAGGGTGTCCTTCAGGCGTTCCTTGGCCTCGGGCCAGGCTTCCTGGGGCAGGCGGAAGAGGAGGGCCATGGGCCACTTCGCCTCCAGCCTGGCCCCCGTGCCCTTAAGGGCCTCCTGCACATGGGCCTTGGCCTTCTTCAGGAAAAAGGGGCGGTTTTCCCCTTTCAGGGCCAGCTCGTGGAACAGGTTGACCAGAACCAGGCTTTCCATGGCTAAGGGCAGAGACCCTTCACCGCCAGGTAGAGGCGGCTACATAAAGAGCCTTGCCGGGCGGCCTCCTTAAGCTCCTCGGGCCGGCCGAAGCGGTAGGCCCGGTAGTAGGTCTTGCCGGGCTTGGGCTCGGGAAGCTCGGGCCTAGCGAGCAGCCTGGCCTCCGCCACCCAAAGCTCCAGGGTGTATGCCGCCCGCTCCTCCACCCCGAAGGCCACGGGCCGTAGGATCTCCACCAAGGTACCCAGCTTTTCCCGGCCTACCCTTAGGGCCCCTTCCTCCAGGCCTTCCCCTTCCCCAAGGCTCACCGCCGGCAGGCCCCAGGCTCCACCGAACTCGAGGTCCTCCTCGGGCCGCTTCACCAAGAGAAGCCCTTCCTCGCTCCAGGCGGCCAGGGCCACGGCGCGCTTAAGGGGCTTAGGCACCTGCACCCAATCAAGGTAGCAAAAGTGTAGCCTAGGCGCAAATCAGGCCAGGCGGAGGGGTTCCACCTCCACGGGGGTGGAGTGGAAGGTGCTTCCGCCCCCTAGGTCGGTGAGGGTTTCCGCGGTGAGGTGGTTGATGCTCTTGCCGTCTGGGGCCCACCTCTCCCACCAGGTGCCCTCGAGGACCACCGTCCCCGGCATGGGGGCCTCCGTCACCTTGGCCTTGCGCACCACCCTCCCCTGGGGGGAGTGGATGTAGACCAGCATGCCCTCGGTGATCCCTCGCTCCTCGGCGTCTTTGGGGTGGATGAGGAGCCTGGGCTCGCCCCCTTCCGCCTCCACCAGGGCCTGGACGTTGCCGTAGGTGGTGTTCAGGAAGCGGTGGGCCGGGGGGGTGAGGAGGATCAAGGGGTAGCCGGGAAGGGGTTCCGTGGGGATCACCTCAGGGGGTGGGCTGAAGCGCACGGGGCCCCTTGAGAAGGGAAGGAAGGGCTTGGGAAGGTTGAGCTTGACGAACCCCTCCTCCTTAAGCCTCTCCAGGGTGATGCCCTCCAGGTAGGGATGGTCCGCATCCAGGAGGCTTCTTGCCACCTCCTCCGCCGTCCAGTAGAGGGTGGGCTCCTCTAGGCCAAGCCTCCTCCCCAGTTCCCGGAAGACCCAGGTGTTGGGCCTGGCCTCCCCTTGGGGCGCGGTTAGGGGCTCGTTCCAGGAAAGGTAGTAGTGGCCGTAGCTGGTGTAGAGGTCGGGGTGCTCGTGGAAGAAGGTGGCGGGAAGGAGATAGTCGGCAAAAAGGGCGGTTTCCGTCAGGACCTGCTCCAGGACCACGGTGAAGAGGTCCTCCCGCAAAAGCCCCTCCTTGACCCTTCCCGTGTCCGGGGCCACCACCAGGGGGTTGGAGTTGAAGACGAAGAGGGCCCGGATGGGGGGGTCGAGGCGGGTGAGGGCGCCCGCCAGCTGGTTCATGTTGACCCGGCGCACCTTTGGATTGGGCCGGAAATAGCCCGTGTGGGGGTGGGTTCCTTCCAGAAGGTGCCTGCCGCCCAGGAAGCGCCTGTTGAGGGGAAAAGCCCCGCTGGTGGAAAGGAGCGCTCCGCACCCCGGGTAGCGCCAGGCCCCTAAAAGGGCGGGGAGGAGGATGGCTGCCCTAAGGGCATTCCCCCCGCCCGGGTGCCGGGTCATGCCGTAGCCCACCCTCAGGAAAACCCGCTTCGCCTCCCCCATCTCCCGGGCCAGCCTTTCCATGGCCTCCTCAGGCACCCCGGTGAGGGCCTCGGCCCTTTTGGGGGTCCACTTCTGGGCCTCTTCCCGGAAGGCTTCCAACCCCGTGGCCGCCTCCTCGAGGTATTCCCAGTCCACCAGGTTTTCACGGAAAAGCAGGTGGGCCAGGGCGTAGGCCAAGGCGGCGTCGGTGCCAGGGCGGAGCTTGATGTGCCAGTCGGCGAAGCGGCTGGTGTGGTTCTCGTAGGGGTCGATGTGCACCACCTTGGCCCCCCGCCTTCTCGCCTCCTTGAGGAAGGGGGTGAGGTGGCTGTTGGTGGAGAGGCTGTTGATGCCCCAAAGGAGGATATACCGGGCCTCGGGCACCTCCTCGGGGTCGGGGCCCAGCTTGGGGCCGTAGGTCATCTCCCAGGCGGCGCTCCCCGCGGCGGAGCAGATGGTTTCCTCTAGCTCGCTGGCCCCGATGGCCCGGAAGAAGGCCAAGGGGTGCTGGTTTTCCACAAGGCCCATGGTGCCCGCGTAGTGGTAAGGGAGGATGGCCTCCCCGCCGTGGGTGTCCAGGATGGCCTTGAGCCTTTCGGCAATCTCCTCCAAGGCCTCTTCCCAGGAGACCCTCTCAAAGCGACCTTCCCCCTTTCTCCCCACCCGGCGCATGGGGTGGAGGAGGCGCTCCCTTACCCTTTCGGGATAGCGGTAGGTTTTGGCGCAGGCGAAGCCCTGGGTAACGGGGTGGCGGGGGTCGCCCTCCACCCGGGCGAGCCTTCCCCCTTCCAAGGTGAGCAGGAGGCTACAGGCGTCGGGGCAGTCCAGGGGGCAGGTGGCGCGGGGTTTCATGCCCCTATAGTAGCCCCAGGGCCTCGAGGGTGCCGCACCTTTCCCCATAGGGATCGGAGAGGAGGCCTGGGGGCTCATCCAAACGGAGGAGGTAACCCTCTCCGTACTCGGGCCAGCGGGGCCAGCCCCGGGGTTCCCCCTCCCGGGCAAAGCTCACCCAGTAGCGGCGCATGCGCTTGCCCAGGGCCTCGGCCTTTTCCCGGGCCTCGGCGCTGAGAAAGAGGGGAAGAAAGGGCATGGCCTCGAGGTTTCCGAAAAGGGGGGCAAGCTCCAGGCCGTGGAAGGCGCCCAAGCCCTCGAGGCCGGGGACCCGGAAGGTGAAGAGGTAGGCATAGGTGGGGGCGAAAGGGACCTGGAGCCTTGCGGCCTTTAAGGAGGGGCAGAGGAGGAGAAGATCGGTTTGGGCCTGGCCCCAGGCGGTTCGGGGCTCGGAAAAACGCCCTTGATACAACCTTTCCAAGGCCTCTCGCTCCCTTGAGCTCTGGCCTTGGGCGGCAAGCCTTTGGCCAAACTCCGCCCAGCTCCTGGGTCCCAGGAGCCAGGCTAGGCCAGGGAAGGCGAGTTCCTCCAGGTTGGCCCCGGCCAGGAGGGGGATACCCCGGGCCTGCCCCTTCCTCAGGGCCTCCGTGGGGCTTTCCGGAAGCAAGGCCCCCAGGTGGGGCTTGAAGGGGGAGTTGGGAAAGGCCAGGGCGGAGGCGGTGATGTCGGGAGGGGCTTTGGGTTCCGGGGATGGGAAGAGGCGGGATAGGGGAAGGTTCCTGAGGCAGGCCAGGTCCTCCGGGGGGCAGCCCAGGGCCTTGGCCCACCGTTCCCCGAAGGGAAAGTCCTTTTCCAAGGGGCGCACCTGGTGGCACCCCCCCGACTGGAGGATGGCCTTGTGGAAAAGCCCCTGGGCCTCCGGGGTGGCCAGGAGGGTGCAGACCAGCATGCCTCCAGCGGATTCCCCGAAGAGGGTAACGTTTTGAGGGTTCCCGCCGAAATAGCGGATATAGCGCTGCACGAAGCGTAGGGCCTCCAGCAGGTCTAAAAGCCCATAGTTCCCCACTGCCCTGGGGTTCTCCCTGGCCAGGGCTGGCAGGGCCAGAAACCCCAGGGGCCCTAAGCGGTAGTTCACCGAGACCACCACCACGCCCTCCTGCGCCAGCCGGTGCCCCCCGTAGATGGGCTCGGCGGCGCTTCCCGAGGTGAAGCCCCCGCCATGCAGGTAGACCATCACGGGGAAGCCTTCCGGGGGTGGGAGTTCCAGGGGAAGGAAAAGGTTGACCACCAGGCAGTCCTCCCTCTGCGGGGGGATGTATCCCCCCAGCCGGGCGGTGGTCCCAGGGGTTTGGGGACAGGCCACCCTTTCCCTTCCCACCCCTTTGGGCCAGGAGGTCACGGGCCTGGGGGCTTGGAAGCGGCCCGCTTCCCCATAGGGTAGGCCGTAGAAGGCGATGGCGCCCTTTTCCATCTGGCCTTGGGCAGGGCCGAGGGGGGTCTGGACCGTGATCCCCTGGCCCAGGGCAAGGCCTGGGGCTAGGGTGAGGATAAGGGCTCGCAGAAGGCTGGTAGGACTCCTCATATCTAAATTTTTCCAGAGTGTACCTGAAGGTGTCAATGGGAGAGGGAGGCGAGGCATAATGCCAGGGGATGAAAGGGGAACCGGGACCCCTCGAGGCCCCCTTCTGGTCCTTGGGCTTAAGGGTGGCCGGGGTGGATGAGGCCGGCCGGGGAGCCTGGGCGGGGCCCATCGTGGTGGGGGCGGTGATCCTGCCTCCTGGGCGCTATCCTTTCCGGGACTCCAAGCTCTTAAGGCCAAAGGAGCGGGAGCGCCTGGCAGAGGAGGTGAAACGGGTGGCCTTAGCCTTTGCCTTGGGGGTGGCGGAGGCGGCGGAGGTGGACCGGCTTGGGGTCTTAAAGGCCACCCTTCTTGCGGCAGGGCGGGCTTTACACCTCCTGGACCCGCCTCCCGAGGCCCTGGTCACCGATTACCTAGAGGTGGCCACCCCCTTGCCCCTCCTGGCTCCCCCCAGAGCGGACCAAAAGAGCCCCAGCGTGGCCGCAGCCAGCATCCTGGCCAAGGTGCACCGGGACGGGCTCATGGAGGAGTTGGACCGCCTCTACCCCGGGTATGGCTTTGCCCGGCACAAGGGCTATGGCACCCCTGAGCACCAAAGGGCCCTCCTGGACCTGGGGCCTTCCCCCGTGCACCGCAGGCGTTTTGCCCCCGTGGCCCAGGTACCCTTAAGGTTTTCTGAAGAGGGGTAGTCCTACTTGGGGACTAAACTGGGGGTGGAGGTGGCCATGCGGCTTTTGTGGCTTCTATTGGCGGGTTTTCTTTCCGCCTGCACCCTGACCCTGGAAGGCGTCACGGTCCATTACCGCCTGGACTTCACCCCGGCCATCCTGCGCTTTGAGCCGGACCGGGGTGCGGGGGCCACGTACTACGTGGGAGAGGAGGTGCGCTTTTTCCTCACCCTGGCTGAACCCGGCTGGATAAGCCTGGTGGCCATAGACCCCGACGGGCGCACCTACGAGTTCGACCGCTTCTATCTGGGCCGGGGTACCCACGTGCTCCCTCCCGGGGCCTACCGCTACACCCTCACGCCCCCGAGGGGGCTTCAGCGGGTGCGGGCGGTATACACGGATAGCCAGCCCGGGAGCCTGCGCCTGGAAGGGGTATATACGGACTGGGACGCCCGGCTCAGGGTGTACCTGGATGCCTCCGGAGCCCGCCGTTACCAGGTGGTGGAAACCTACTTCTACGTCCGCTGACCGCATCAACTTGCAACGGGACTTGCGCTTTCCACCCCTAGGTGGGGTATAATCCCCCCGGACCGCTAAGGAGGTCGAAAATGAAGCGGCGGGACTTCTTAAAGAAGGCAGGTATCGGCGTAGCGGCCAGCGCGGCTTTTGGCCCGGTATTCGCCCAGGCAACCCCTAGCGTGCGGTGGCGGCTAGCCTCCAGCTTCCCCAAGAGCCTGGACACCATCTTTGGGGCAGCGGAGGTGCTGGCGGAGCGGGTTTCCGCCCTCACCGGGGGGCGCTTCCAGATCCGCCCCTACCAGGCTGGGGAGATCGTGCCCGGGCTACAGGTCATGGATGCCGTGCAACAGGGCACGGTGGAGATGGGTCATACCGCCAGTTACTACTACGTGGGCAAAGCGGCGGTTTTCGCCTTTGACACCGCGGTGCCCTTTGGCCTCACCGCCCGGCAGCAGAACGCCTGGATGTACTACGGGGGCGGGATTGAGCTCTTCCGGCCCATCTTCGCGGATTTCAACATCATTCAGTTCCCTGGCGGCAACACCGGGGTTCAGATGGGGGGCTGGTTCCGCAAGGAGGTCAAGGGTGTGGCGGACCTCAAGGGGCTAAAGATGCGCATTCCCGGTCCCGGCGGCCAGGTGATGAGCCGGCTCGGGGTGGTGCCCCAGGTGTTGGCGGGCGGGGATATCTACCCGGCCCTGGAGCGGGGCGTGGTGGATGCCGCCGAGTGGGTGGGGCCCTATGACGACGAAAAGCTGGGCTTTTACAAGGTGGCCAAGTACTACTACTATCCCGGCTGGCATGAGCCCGGGCCCCAGCTTTCCTTCTACGTCAACCTGAAGGAGTGGCAGAAGCTGCCCAAGGAGTACCAGCAGGCCCTCGAGGTGGCAGCCGCCGAGGCTAACCTGGCCATGATGGCCAAGTACGACCAGGTGAACTCCCCTGCCCTCCAGCGGCTCATCAAGGCGGGGGTGCGCTTGCGCAAGTGGCCCGCCGACGTGATGAAGGCGGCCCAGAAGGCAGCCTTTAGTTGGTACGAGGAGGAGGCGGCCAAGGACGCCACCTACCGGAAGGTCTACACTGCCTGGAAGAAGTTCCGGGAGGAGCAGTACCGCTGGTTTGCGGTGGCGGAGCTGGGCTACGAAAGCTTCGCCTTCCCTGCCGTTTAAGGTTCGTGGAGGTAGCCGCCCCGGGGGGATTCCCCCCGGGGCTTCGGTTTGGAACCTCCCAGGGTGGGGGCCTCGGTAAGGCCTTTATGCAAACCTTCTAAGGAGGTAATGCGGGGAGAACTGGTCTGAGGGGCCAGCTTCTCCTGGGCTTGACAGGGGGGGTGAACCAGGGTTAAAATCCCCGTTGGAAAAGCTTCCATGGAGGTTCCTATGAGGCGTAGGGAGTTACTCAAAAGGGCAGGAGTGGGGTTGGCGGCCAGCGTCCTTTGGGGACCGGCTTTGGTGCGGGCCCAGGCGGGCCCGGTCATCCGCGTGGCCGGGGATTCCACCGCGGTGGGCGAGGGCGGCCGTTGGATGAAGGAGATGGTGGAGGCCTGGGGCAAGAAGACGGGCACCCGGGTGGAGTACATCGACTCCCCTGCGGACACCAACGACCGCCTGGCCCTCTACCAGCAGTACTGGGCGGCCAGGAGCCCCGATGTGGACGTGTACATGATCGACGTCATCTGGCCCGGTATCGTGGCCCCCCATGCCGCTGACCTTAAGCAGTACTTCTCTGATAGCGAGCTCAAGGAGTTCTTCCCCCGCATTGTCCAGAACAACACCATCCGCGGAAAGCTCACCTCCATTCCCTTCTTTACCGATGCGGGCATCCTCTACTATCGCAAAGACCTTCTGGAAAAATACGGCTTTAAGAACCCACCCCGCACCTGGGCCGAGCTGGAGCAGATGGCCCAGAAGGTTATGGAGGGTGAGCGCAAGGCGGGCAACCGCGACTTCTGGGGTTTCGTTTTCCAGGGCAAGGCCTATGAGGGCCTTACCTGCGATGCTCTGGAATGGATTTACTCCCATAAGGGTGGGCGCATCATCGAGCCTGATGGCACCATCAGCATCAACAACGGCCGCGCCGCCTTGGCCCTGAACACCGTGCGCCGCTTTGTGGGCACCATCGCTCCCTCAGGGGTCACCAGCTATGCGGAGGAGGAGGCGAGGAACGTCTGGCAGCAGGGCAATAGCCTCTTCATGCGCAACTGGCCCTACGCCTACGCCCTGGGCCAGGCGGAGGGAAGCCCCATCCGCGGCAAGTTCGGGGTGACGGTGCTCCCCAAGGGTGGAGCCGATGCGCCCAACGCCGCCACCTTGGGGGGTTGGCAGCTCATGGTTTCCGCCTACAGCCGCTATCCCAAGGAGTCCGCCGACCTGGTGCGGTACCTGGCCTCCTACGAGGTGCAGAAGGACAACGCCGTGAGGCTTTCCCGCCTGCCCACCCGCCCGGCCCTTTACACCGACCGGGACGTCCTGGCCAAGAACCCCTGGTTCCGGGACCTGCTTCCCGTTTTCCAGAATGCGGTTTCCAGGCCCTCCGATGTGGCGGGAGCCAAGTACAACCAGGTGTCCGAGGCCATCTGGACCGAGGTGCACAGCGTCCTCACCGGAAAGAAGGCCGGGGAGGCGGCGGTGCGGGACCTCGAGGGCCGCTTGCGCCGCATTCTGCGCTAGCCTTCCTCCCATCCCCGGGGGACTACCCCCCGGGGCTTATCCTCAAATCATGCTGACGCAACGGCAGGTACGCCTGGCCTGGTTATTGGTTCTCCCCACCCTTTTGGTGGTGGTGTTGGTGGCGGGGTACCCTTTGGCCCAGGTCTTTTACTGGTCCTTCTTCCGGGCGGATATCGCCTTTGTGGAGCCCCCGGAGTTTGTGGGATTCAAGAACTACCTTTACCTTCTCCAGGACCCTGATTTCCGCCAAGCCCTATGGAACACGGTGAAGTTCACTGTGTTCTCTGTCAGCCTGGAAACTCTCTTGGGATTGGCCATTGCTTTGGTCATCCATTCCAACTTCAAGGGTCGGGGCTTGGTGCGCACCGCCATCCTCATTCCCTGGGCTATTCCCACAGTGGTTTCCGCCAAGATGTGGCAGTGGATGCTACACGATGTCTACGGGGTGATCAACATCCTGGGGGTGAAGCTGGGCATCCTGTCGCAAAAGGTGGCCTTCTTGGCCCGGCCCGAGCTGGTTATGCCCGCCATCATCGCCGTGGATGTGTGGAAGACCACGCCCTTCATGGCCCTTCTCCTCCTGGCCGGCCTTCAGCTGATCCCTGAGGAGCTTTACGAGGCGGCCAGCATCGACGGGGCCACCCGGTGGCAACAGTTTTGGGCCATTACCCTCCCCCTCCTTACCCCCGCCCTGGTGGTGGCCCTCATCTTCCGCACCCTGGATGCCTTACGGGTGTTTGACGTGATCTTTGTCATGAGCGGGGTGAATCCCGCCACCCGTACCCTGGCCGTCTACAACCGCCAGACCTTGATAGATTTCCAAGACTTGGGGTATGGCTCGGCCATAAGCGTGGCGATTTTGGTCCTAATTTTCCTTTTTGTGGTGGCTTATATGCGGACCCTGGGTAGGGAGGCTCTGCGATGAGGACCTGGCTTCGCCTTGGAAATCGCCTGCTCTTTTACCTGTTGGTGGCCTTTGTGGTGGTGTATAGCGCCTTCCCCTTCTACTGGGCGGTGATCTCCAGCTTCAAGCCCTCCGACGCCCTTTTTGCCAGCGATCCCAGCTTTTTGCCGCTGCCCTTCACCCTGGACCATTACAAGAACGTGTTTCTCCAGGCCAACTTTGGCCGCAATCTGCTGAACTCCGTGGTGGTGGCGGGCGGGGCTACCCTCCTTTCCCTGTTCCTTGGGGTGCTGGCCGCTTACGCTTTGGGTAGGTTGCCTTTCCCTCCCAGGAATGCTGTGCTCTACCTGGTTCTGGCTATGACCATGTTCCCCCAGATCTCGGTCTTGGGAGGGCTTTTCATGCTCCTGCGCCAGGCGGGGCTCTTCAACACCCATATGGGCCTTATCCTCAGCTACCTCCTTTTCACCCTCCCTTTTACCGTCTGGGTCCTGGTAGGCTACTTCAAAGGTTTACCCCGGGAGCTGGAGGAGGCGGCCTACGTGGACGGGGCCACCCCTTTGCAGACTCTGGTGCGCATCATGCTCCCCCTTACGGGCCCCGGTTTGGTGACCACGGGGCTTCTCGCCTTCATCGCCGCCTGGAACGAGTACCTCTTCGCCCTCACCTTCACCGTAGGGGATAAGGTGAAAACGGTTCCCCCAGCCATAGCCAGCTTTGGGGGGGCCACGCCCTTTGAGATCCCCTGGGGCTCCATCATGGCGGCCAGCGTGGTGGTGACCGTGCCCCTAGTGGTGCTGGTGCTCGTCTTCCAGCAGCGGATTGTGGCGGGGCTTACCGCCGGGGCGGTCAAGGGCTAGGTACTTAGCCCAGGGTCTTCTCCACCAGGGCCATGGCGGCCTCGAGGACCTCCTTTAGGTGCTCCTCCCCCTTGAAGCTTTCCGCGTACACCTTGGTCACGTCCTCGGTGCCGCTTGGGCGGGCGGCGAACCAGGCGTTTTCCGTCACCACCTTGAGGCCGCCTAGGGGCTCCCCGTTTCCTGGGGCCCGGGTGAGGATGGCCAGGATGGGTTCCCCCGCCAGCTCCTTCGCCTTCACGTCCTCGGGGGAGAGGCGGGCCAGCTTGGCCTTGGCCTCAGGGGGTATGGGGAGGTCCTTGCGGGCGTAATGGGGCCGTCCCAGGCGCTCGGCCAGCTCCTCGTAGAGTTCGTCGGGAGCCTTCCCCCGCTTGGCCAGGATCTCCGCCGCCAAGAGCCCCAGGAGAATCCCGTCCTTATCGGTGGAAAAGGGCCTACCGTCAAAGCGCAGGAAGCTGGCCCCGGCGCTTTCCTCCCCGCCGAACCCGAGCCAGCCTTCCAGGAGCCCATCCACGAAATACTTAAAGCCCACGGGGGTTTCGTAGACCTCCCGCCCCAAAGCCTTGGCCACCCGGTCCAAAAGGGCGCTGGTCACCGCCGTCTTGCCCACCTTGGCCTTAGGCCAGGTGCGGGTGGTGTAGAGGTGGAAGACGGCGGCCGCCAGGTAGTGGTTGGGGTTCATGAGGCCCCTTGGGGTGACGATGCCGTGGCGGTCGGCGTCGGGGTCGTTGCCGATGGCCAGGTCAAAGCGCTCCTTGAGCGAAAGGAGGCCCACCATGGCGTAGGGGCTTGAGCAGTCCATGCGGATCTTGCCGTCGTGGTCCTTGGGCATGAAGCGGAAGGTGGGGTCTAGGGTGGGGTTTACCACCTCGAGGTTAAGCCGATAGGCCTCGGCAAGCCGCTCCCACACCCTTAGGCTCGCCCCTCCCAAGGGGTCCACCCCGAGACGCAGGCCGGAGACTCGGATGGCCTCCAGGTCCACGGCCTCCTTGACCTTGTCCACGTAAAGCCCCGCGTAGTCGAAGGGCTTGGCCCTTTGCAGGGCCTCCCGGAAGGGAAGGCGTCTTACTCCCTTTAGCCCTTCCGCCAGGAGGGCGTTGGCCCTTTCCTCAATGGCCTTGGTGATGCGGGTGTCCGCGGGCCCTCCCGTGGGGGGGTTGTACTTGAGCCCCCCGTCCTCAGGGGGGTTGTGGCTGGGGGTGAGGAGGATGCCGTCCGCCTTGGCGGAATGCTGGGCGTTGTGCTCCAGGATGGCCAAGGAGACCAGGGGGGTGGGGGTGTGGCCCTCCTCGAGGCGCACCTCTATGCCGTTGGCGGTGAGCACGGTGAGGGTTGTGGCCCAGGCGGGTTCGGAAAGGGCATGGGTGTCCTTGGCCAGGAAGAGGGGCCCGGTGGCCCCAAAGGAGGCCCGGAGATCGGCGATGGCCTGGGCGATGGCCAGCACGTGGGCCTCGGTAAAGGTGCCCTTGAGGCTGGTGCCCCGGTGGCCGCTGGTGCCGAAGGCCACCCGCTGAAAGGGGTTTTGGGGATCGGGGCGCTCTTCGTGGTAAAGGGTGAGGAGCCTGAGGAGGTCCATGCTTCCATCTTAAAAAAACCCAGGAGGCTCCAGGCGCCTGGGGCCTCCTGGGGTTTCTTTCGGCCTAGGGTTTGGAAGGCGCTTCCTTGGGGGCCTCCTCTGTGGGAGATTTCGCCGGCTCCTGGGTCTTGGGGGTGAGTTCCGCCAGCACCTGGCTCAGGCGGTTCTCGATTTGGGCTGCCTTGCGCAGTTCCTGAATAAGGGCCTGGGCCTGCTGTTGCCGC
Organism: Thermus neutrinimicus; assembly: GCF_022760955.1. Classification (NCBI taxonomy): domain Bacteria; kingdom Thermotogati; phylum Deinococcota; class Deinococci; order Thermales; family Thermaceae; genus Thermus; species Thermus neutrinimicus. The sequence goes on along the minus strand of NZ_JAKTNU010000001.1, from coordinate 10,185 downwards.
TTCCGGTTGATGACCCCTTCCCTAGCCTGCTCCACCACTTCCGCGAAGGGCTTGAGCACCTCAGGCTTGCGGTCTTTGATGATCAGCACGGCAAAGGTGCCATCCTCCAGCTTCACCACCTCGCTCACCTCCCCCAGGGGACCCTTGGGGAAGGTCTCCTTCACCTTGAAGACCAGGCGGTCAAAGACTGCGGGGAGCTGGTTGGGGTTCACGGTGCCGTACTCGGTGACGTTGCCCTCCTGGGCCTTGGCCAGGGCCTGGAGATCGCCACCCTTTAGAGCCGCTTCCCGGAAGGCCTTGGCCTTGGCCTCCGCCTTAAAGACCACCCCCGTCACCTCGGCGCTGGCCGGGATGGTGAAGAGGGCGGGGTTTTCCGCGTAGAACTTGCGGGCTTCCTCCTCGGTGGCGGTGAGGCCCCGGGTTTCGTAGAGGAGGTAGGCCTGGGCGATCTGGTCCTTGGTGCCGATATAGGGCTTGCCGCTCCCCTTGGCGGCCTCCACCAGGAGTTCGCGTTCGATCAGGCTTTCCAGGGTCTGGGGTAGGAAGAACTGCACCGCCAGCTCCCCCAGGCCCTGCTGGATGAGGGCCGCGGTCTGCTGGTTGGAGAAAACCGGCTGGAGAACCTCGCTCAGCAGGATCTCCCTTTCGCCCACCTTGGCCACGGGGGGGTTCTTGTAGCTATAGGGGCTGTCCTCGGCGAAGCGCACCTGGGCCTTCCGGCGAAGGTCTTCCAGGTAGGCCTCGAGGGCCCCATTCCCCTTGGCCTCCTGGGCATCCTTCTCCACCTGCTCCTTCACCTCCTCAAAGGTGGGCACCCTGGGGGGCAGGTACTCCTCCACCTTCACCAGGTAGTACCGCCCCCCTGCCTCTATGGGCCCCACCAGGCCGGGCTCCTTCATTGCGAAGACCGCCTCCGCCACCTTTTCGGGGAAGACCACCTTGGTCACGGGTTTGGGCTCGCTTTCCCCCGGGGCGGCCCCCAAGGCCCCACCCTGCTCGGCGCCCACCTTGGAGTGTCCCTTGGCCAAGGCGGCGAAGTCTTCCCCGGCCTTAGCCTTAGCCAAAAGCTCCGCTGCCAGCTTGGCATCGTCTACCACGATCTGGCGGGCCTTGACCCGGGCCTCGCCCTTGTACTCCTCCTGGTGGACCTCGAAGTAGAACCGCACCTCCTCCGGGGTGGGCTTGGCCGCAGAGCGAACCTGCTCCAGCCGCTTTTGGATCTGGAGCTGGGTTTTGATCTCGCCCCTGAGCTGGGCATCCGTGTACCCCACCTGGTTCAGGAACTGCTCGTAGGCCTTCTTGTCCTTTAGGCCAAACTGTTCCCGGATGCGGTCCACTTCCTTGCGCACCTCGGCGCTACCCACCCGTATCCGGGCGGCGTCCTGCTTGAGGGCCTCGGTGAGGATGACCTGCTCCAGGAAATGGGTGTCCACCAGAGTCTTAAGAAGCCCCTGGGGGTTTGCGGCGTAGAGGGGGTCATTCCCCTGGAGCCTTAGCAGGTCCAGCTCGTAAACCGCCTTCCCGTTCACCCACAGCACGGGTTTGCCCCGCGCCTGCTGCCCCGCTTGGGGGGTGAAAAGGAGGATGGCCCCCACGGCGAAGGCCAAGGCCAGAAGCCCAAAAAGGATGGTGATGGCTTTCTTGCTGATACCGAACACTTGACCGCCTCCTCCTTAGCGTGCTAGGATACTTCCCGCTGAGTGCGCCCGTAGCTCAGCTGGATAGAGCGTCGGCCTCCGGAGCCGAAGGTCAGAGGTTCGAGTCCTCTCGGGCGCGCCATTTTTCTTTTCCCCTCGCCTACCGGAAAGCCCACAAGCACGAAGGGATTGTAACACACTCCCCGTGAGAAAGGGGTTTAGCATGGGAGGGTGCTGCCGCTTCTTTTGGCCTGGCTTCACACGGTCAACGACCTCTTCTCCAACTTCCTCACGCCCCTTTTGCCCAAACTGATGGATCATTTTGGGGTAGGGCTGGGGACGGTGGGGCTTCTGGTGTCCGTGTACTCCCTTACGGGTAGCCTTTTTCAGCCCTTGGCCGGCCTCATCGCCGACCGGTTGGACCGAAGGCTTTTGGCCGCCTTGGGGCCGGTGCTGGTGGCCCTGGGCATGGGCTCCTTGGGCCTATGGCCTCGGCTCGAGGCCTTGATGGTGGTCCTGGGGCTTGCCGGCTTCGGCTCGGCCCTTTTCCATGCCTCAGGGGCCAGCCTGGTGGGGGAGTTCGCTCCCAGGGAGCGAAGGGGTTTTTGGCTTTCCTTTTTTGGGTCCGCGGGGTACCTGGGCCTTTCCCTGGGGCCGGTGGTGGCCCTGTTCGCCGTGGGGGCTTGGGGGCTTAGGGGCCTGGTGTGGTTAACCCCGCTGGCCTTGTTGCCGGCCCTGCTCCTCCTGCGCCTGCCCCCTGTGCAGCGCCGGGGAAATCCCGCGGGCTTTAGGGATTTCCTGAGGGTTTTTCGCGGGGATGTGGCCCGGCTTTGGGGGATGGCCACCTTAAGGAGTCTGGTGTTCATGAGCTTTTCCACCACCTTGCCCTACTGGTTTACCCAAAGGGGCCTTTCCGATGCCTACATCGCCTTAAGCCTTTCCACCTATAGCTTCTCCGCCACCTTGGGCACCTTCCTTGGGGGTACCCTTTCCGACCGCCTGGGGCGGAAGGCGGTTTTGGCGGGAACCCTGGCCTTCGGGCTTCCCCTGTACCTGAGCCTTCTTTTCCTCCCTCCCGGGGGTGCGCCCTACCTGGCCCTTTTGGCCCTCACCGGGGCCTTGATGAACGCGGGGATCCCGGTGGCCGTGGCCTTGGCCCAGGAGCTGGAACCGGGGCAAACGGCCACGGTTTCCGGGCTTCTCATGGGCTTCACCTGGGGTTTCGCCGGCCTCTTCTACGCCCCCATAGGCCACCTCATCGAGGCGTGGGGCGTGATGCCGGTTCTCCTGGCCCTGGGGGCCTTGATCCTGCCGGCTTGGGCCTTGGCCCAGGGGGTGAAGGAGCCGGGCTTGGCCCATGGACGGGGGCGTTAAGATGTTCCCATGAGGATCCTTCTGGCCACGGATGGCTCTCCCCAGGCCCGGGGAGCGGAGGTGCTGGCGGAGTGGCTCTGCTACAAGCTTTCCGCCAAGCTGGTGGCCCTTTACGTGCGGGATTCCCGCCTCATCCGGGCGTTGGAGCTCCTGGACTTCGGGGCCCTTACCGTTCCCGTGCCAGCCTACCGGGAAGAGCTGGAAAAGGCCCTTTCCGCCCATGGCGAGGCCCTATTGGAGCGGATTCGCAAAAGTGCGGAGGAAGCGGGGCTTCAGGTGGAGGTCTTCATGGAAACCGGGTTGCCCCACGAGGTGATCCTGCGCTACGCCCGCACCGCAGACCTCCTGGTCATGGGTCGGAGCGGGGAAACCCATGGGGGGAGCTTCGTGGGGCTGGGAAGCACCGTGGATAGGGTTTTGCGAACCTCGCCCACCCCGGTACTGGTGGCCCCCACCGACTACGTGGAGATAGAGGGGGCCATCCTGGGCTACAACGCCTCGGAAAGCGCGGTGCGGGCTTTGCATACCCTGGCCCTTCTGGCCAAGCCCCTGGGGCTACGGGTGCGGGTGGTGAGCGTGCACGACGACCCGGTGCAGGCGGGGGCGTGGACCCTCGAGGCGCAGACCTATTTGCAGGACCAGGGAATATGGGTGGAGTCCCTGGCCTTCTCGGGTGATCCTGCTGAGCATCTTCTTTCCTTGCAAACCCCCTCGGATCTTCTGGTCCTGGGAGCGCCGGTGCGCCGCCTGGTCCTGGGGAGCACCGCGGAGCACCTGGTGCGCCATGCGGTGGGGCCGGTGCTCACCGTGAGATAAGCGCCTTCCGGTCTGGTATAATGAACCCCTAAAGGAAAGGGGGTTATATGACCGTTCGGCAGGTCCTGTTGCGCAAGGGGGGAGTAGTCTATAACGTTCACCCCCAGGCCACGGTGCTGGAGGCTTTGCGGAAGCTGGCGGAACACGACATCGGGGCCCTCTTGGTCATGGAGGGGGACAGGCTTCTCGGCGTCTTCTCCGAGCGGGACTATGCCCGGAAGCTGGTCCTCTTGGGCCGGTTCTCTAAGGACACCCTGGTGGAGGAGGTCATGACCCGTGAGGTGACCACGGTGACTCCCGAAACCACTTTGGAGGAGGCCATGCGCCTGATGACCGAGCACCGGGTGCGGCATCTTCCGGTCTTGGAGGAGGGCAAGGTGATCGGGGTGGTTTCCATCGGGGACGCGGTCAAGGCCATCATCACCGAACAGGAGGTCCTGATCGAGGAGCTTTCCCGCTACGTGACGGAAAACCGCTAGTCGCGGAAAAGCCAGCTGAGAAGAAGGCTTACCAGGGAAAGGATCAAGGCCCCGATGAGGGCTCCAGCAAAGCCCTGCACCTGCAGGGCCGTGGCCTCGGCCACCAGGTAAAGCACCATCCCGTTGACCACCAGGGTGAAGAGCCCCAGGGTCATGAGGTTTAAGGGCAGGGTCAGGAAGAGGAGGATGGGCCGCAGCAGGGCATTGGCCAGCCCCCATACCGCACCCGCCACCAAGTAGTCCAAAAACCCTGCCTCCCGGGCGAAGGAAACCCCCGGGTACACCAGGCTCACCACCCAAAGGGCCAGGGTGTTGAGGAGAAGCCGTGCTAAGAGGCCGCGCACAGTCTTAGCTTAGCCCAAAAGCCTCACCA